>JAUNOG010000056.1 GCA_030531185.1 Ruminococcus sp. | reverse complement strand
CTTTGCACCTGAAATTAGTATTGTATACTTAACGGGAGGATACAATTATGACAGGCGATTTACATTGTCACACGACACTTTCAGACGGTTCTCTTGGTATTGAGGAGGTCATTGTTCAGGCTAAGCGTATGAACCTTGATTTTCTTGCCATAACCGACCACGATACTTTGTCGTCTCATAACAGGGCGCAGATATTGGGCGAACGCTACGGTGTTAAGGTAATTCCTGCGGTGGAGCTTTCGGCTTGGGATAAAAAGCGCGACGCAAAAGTACACATTCTTTGCTATGCTCCTCAGAAACCCGACAGGCTGGAGGGCTTATGCCAGAAGTCCTGCAATATCCGAACAGAATGCGCAAAGGATATGATAGAAAAGGTTCTGGAACGTTATCCTATCCCCCGGGACGCTGTCAAGCATTACACCAAAGGCTCCAAGAGTATTTACAAACAGCATATTATGAGAGCGCTTGTGAACTACGGCTACGCGACGGAGCTTTACGGTTATGTGAACGACAAGCTGTTTTCCTATCCCAACGGCGAATGTCTTGTTACCCGCGAATATCCCGACGTAAATTTCGTGCTGGACTTAATTCACTCGTCCAAGGGAGTTGCGGTGCTTGCACATCCGCATATGTTCAGAAATATCGAGCTTATGCACGAGCTTACCGAGGCGGGCAAGCTTGACGGTATCGAGGCTTATCACTATTCCGCTACGCCCATACAGCAAAAGGCTCTGGAGGAATTTGCAAAAGCCCACGATCTGATAGTCACAGGCGGTTCGGATTTCCACGGACTTTACAACAGCACTATGACCCATATCGGCAGTAATTTCACAGACGAAGAAAATCTTGATAAATTGTTCAAGCTTATTCACGCAAATTCACAGAAAGCTAACAAAAATACTGTCAAATCTGAAAAATAATGTGTTATAATATTGATATAAAGATAATATCATCACGTATTTCAGGAGGATCGTTATGAAAACAATTAGCTACACCCCTCGTGGCGTCTGTTCAAGAAAAATCGACATCGAGCTTGACGGAGACATAGTAAAGTCCGTAAAATTTACGGGTGGCTGCAACGGCAACACACAAGGTATTGCAAAGCTCTGTCAAGGTATGAAGGTCAACGACGTAATCGAGAGACTTCAGGATCTCGACTGCAACGGCAGAGGAACTTCATGTCCCGCACAGCTTGCAAAAGCACTTAAAGAAAATATCTGATAAAAATTCAAACCGTATGGAGTTGTTGTCCATACGGTTTTGTTTGTCTTATAAATTTGTATAAAACATTTAAGCTGATTTCTTTTTAAGTTTTATTAAAAAAAGCAGAAAACTAACTATCCATAGTCCGATCATAATAATTCCGACAGGAATAAACATTGAATCCTCTTTCCAATCATTTGAACCGGGTGATGTTTCCCACAATGCCGACGTAAACACAATCGATAAAAATAACCAGAATACACTGAAAAGTGCATAAAAAACCGTGGCTATGAATTTCTTCATTTTCATATTCCCCTTTTCTTTCGGATAGGCTGCTAATATGTCTTAATACATATATTTTTTATTAAATTTATCAAGAGGGATTGCTTTATCGAACAGCCAGCCCTGTGCCTTTGAATATCCGCTTGCACTGAGTATATTCGCTTGCTTGTCGGTTTCCACGCCCTCGAAGATGACGTCCTTTTTCGCCGTATCCACAAGGCGGCAGAGATTAGCGACAAAGTCTCTGTCAAGCTTACTGTATTCTATATTATCGATAAAGGATTTATCGATTTTTACAATGTCCACAGGAGCTTTCATAAGCAAACCAAGAGTAGAATACCCGATACCGAAATCGTCTATGCTGATCTTAAAGCCGTAGGAACGAAGTCTTTCCATATCGCTGAAAAGCGCCTGCGTATCTCCCGAAAAGCTGGATTCCGTGATCTCGATCTCCACAAGGCTCTTATCCACATCGTATTTGTTCGCCGTCTCGACGATACTCTCCACAAATCCCGACTGAAGAATATGGTGCTGAGAAAAATTTACCGAGATCGGCACAAGAGTCACTCCGTCCTTTTTCCACTGCTCCAGTGTCTTGAGAACCTCCTCATAAATGAAGAAATCCAGTTCGTCTATATATCCCACCTTTTCAAGCACCGGTATGAACTCATAGGGCATTTTGTAGCTGCCGTCAAGATTTCTCCACCTTGCCAAAGCCTCCGCTCCGATAATTGTGCGTTCCACCATATGGAACTTAGGCTGTAAAAACATCTCGATATTTCTGTTTGCAATAGCCGAATGCAGTTCGCTGCAAATGGACTGCTCGTAAGCTCTCTGCATTCTCATTCTCTGGGAGTAAATACCGCAGATGATACTGCTGTTGCTCTTTACGCTTCGCCTTGCAAGGTTGGCGTTATCTATAGCGACGGTTATGTCGGATTCGCGGTCCGGAATTATAAAGATACCGCAGGACACGCGAATATCGCTTGCGGGATAATTCTCTTTCTGAAGATTTGTGAAATTCATATTTCGGACTTCAATGCTTTTTAACAGCTCTTCTCTTGTCCTTGCTCTGTACAAGCCGATAAAATAGTCCGAATAAAGACGGCAGCCCAGAATATTTGTAGGCGTATCGCGGAGCAGCTTTGCAAAATCTCTCAGCATACGGTTTCCCGCCTCATAGCCGAAGTTGTCGTTAACGTAAGAGAAATCGTTAATGTCGGTATACACTACTCCGTAGACATACTCCTTTTCCATAGCCATTATAGCCTGCCCGGCCTTTTTCTTGAAGGCTTTCCTGTTAAGCAGACCCGTAAGGCTGTCTGTTTCAAGCAGATATGTAATATACTCTGAATCCTTATCTATTTTCTTTTTGAGGGACTTCAAATGCTGAATGCTTACGATCTTACCGAACACCTTGGATATCCTGCCGTGCTCGTTCTGAAAGCTCACATAGCTCATATTATACCACGTATAATCGTCGTCGTAAGCCTTAGTCCTGAATTCAAGACTTCCCCGCATAGGCGCTTCAAGCATTTTCTGCCATTCCGACTTATAGCGTTCGTAGTCCTTAGGGTGAACAAATTCCTTGGGACATTCGTCGCGCCAGTAATAATCCACGCAGTTATCGTAATCGAGACAGTATCTGCACAGATTTGTGGAAAGCTTCAATCTGTCGGTATCTACGTCATAGTCGAAGAAAAGCTCTTCGGAGCTGTCCGCTATAATTCTGAACTTTTCCGCCTGCATAAGCAGCTCGTTGTTCAGATGAATGTCCTCGGTAATATCAAGAATTACGGAATAAAACAGCGGCTTACCGTAAGAATATTTGTAGATATTTCCGTAAAGCCTGAACCACTTATAATCCTTTTCTGTACGAACCTTAAATTCAAAATTCACAGGCTCATTTTCAGAAACGGAAATACATATCCTTTTATGAAGTACGGAAAAACTTTCCTGAGAGATATATTCCGAGAAAGACTTGCCTGTTATATCGCCGCTGATACCAAGCATATTAAGAAACTCGTCATTGGACTTAAAAACAGTTAAATCGTTTTCATCAACGCTGAAAATGACCACTCCGCCGGGAACTATAGACGTAAGCGAATCAAGCTCGGTGATAGAGCTGTTGTATTTGGATATAAGGTTCATATGCTCGGTATGGTCTGTTATAATGACCCAGCCGCGCTCTCCGTTTGAGTTTTTCTTAATACAGCCTAAACACAGAACGTAAATCACCGTACCGTTTTTCTTTATAAACGGGTGTTGGATCAAGGCGGGCTTATCATTCTTTACCGCCTCGTTTACGAGAGCGTCATATTGCTCTCTGTACTCGTCGGGAACAAAGTTAAAGAAATTTACAACGCCGTCCTCGACGTCCTGTTTGGTATATCCTGAAATTTCATAAAAGCCGTCATTCGCGTTATACACAACGCCGCCCTTAGTAAAATCGATACAATATTCGCCGTAAACGACATTTTTTATTTGTTCCATAACAGTCACCTCGCTCATAAATATTATAACATATACATTAATAAATTTCAAGCAGACAAGAAATATTTTATTAAATATGTACAATAATGAATGATATTTTACACAACTCAGACAAACATCTGTAAAAAAGCGTAAATAAAAGCGCTCCGCTATTTACAGTATAGCACAGGTATCGTTATCTGTCAAATTTGATTGTTGCAAAGAAAATTTCTCCGCACTATTCAACTGAACTGTTGATCTGCGTTTGCGTCTTGATTTATTTTACAATGTATGGTATAATAATTAATGCTAACTGAAAGGAAGCGATATTTTGAAACTTACCTGCGCGCGGAGCTGCGGTTTGCTTAGAAAGATTTTCAGACTTTATAAAACAGCCTTTCCGAAAAATGAAAGAAAGCCGTTTTTTATGTTCCTATGGGGACGCAGACAGGGTAAATACGATATAATGGCTATTCGCTCAGAAGCTAACGAATTTCTGGGACTTGCAATTGTGATAACCTGCGGAGAATACGCGCTTTTGGACTATTTCGCCATTGAAAGCTCCAAGCGCGGCGGCGGGGTCGGAACTCGGGCGTTAAAGCTCATTCAGAAAAGGTACAGAGATAAAAAGTTCCTGCTTGAAATTGAAACGACTTACATTCAATGCGATAATCTTCCCCAGCGGCTTGCAAGAAAGAAATTTTACGAACGCTGCGGTATGAAAGCTATGGATTACCGAGTTATGTGGTACGGCAACGAAATGGAAATACTCACGCATAACTGCAACGTAAGCTTTGAGGATTACCGACAGATACAGTACTGCACAATTCCCAAAAGTGTTGCCGACAAAGTAAGTTTGCTTGATGTTTGACGTTCAAACAAGAGTTCATATATAAGGAGATGACCATATGTATATAGATTTTCATTCGCACTTTCTGCCTCAGATAGACGACGGCTCAAGAAGTATCGAGGAATCGGTTCAGATACTGGACGTACTCTCGGAAAACGGCACCGAGGAGATCGTCGCTACTCCGCACTTTTACTGTAACGAGCAATCTGCAGATAAATTTATTATGCGACGAAATAACGCCTACGAGCGTTTGAAGCCTCATCTGAAGCCCGAGCACCCTGAAATTCATCTGGGAGCGGAGGTGCTTTACGACGCCGCTCTGATAGGTTACGAGGATCTGCCTAAGCTATGTATAGAGGGTACAAAATGGCTGTTGTTGGAAATGCCCTATGTTCAGCTCACCGATAAAATCATAAACGGCGTTGCCGATATAGTGGACAGGGGTGACGTCAAGGTGCTTGTGGCTCACATTGAAAGATACCTTAATTTTACTTCTATGAAAGAGCTGAGAAAGCTTATGCAGCTTGACGTTCTGGGGCAGATAAACGCCAAGTCACTTACTAAGTTTTCTTCAAAACGTAATTGTATGAAGCTTATCGGCGACGGATTTGTTCAGGTGCTTGGCTCGGATTATCACAGAATTGACCGAGGCGACGTTCCCGTCAAGGACGGCTTTGACATTATCTGCAAGAAGTACGACGATTTTGCGGAATACGTCGAAAGCAACGGAAGAGCTATTCTTGACGACGGGGAGCTTTATGATATAATTTAAAAGGGGAAATTGAAATGAACAAAATACGTTTTACGGCAAACAAAGATACCAATTATATTTTTCATATGCTGTCGGTCGCAAAATGCGGATATGACAATGCGTACGGACTGAATTTTCGCGGCTTATATCCATATAAGGACTTAGCCGTGTTCAAAGACAACGAAAGGCTGTTGACTGTCCGCGGAGGAGAACACTGCGGAATATTATACGGTCTAATGGTATGCCAGCCTGCCTGCGCAAAGGTTTCGGCAAAAGAGTATTATAACAACCTTATAAAACTTGGAAATCTTATCAAAAGCGGAAACCATATTGACGGTGTAGACGAAGCGCTTATACCTTATACCGACATTATAATTTCCATTTCGGAAATTATGGTGAGGCACTACGACAGTTATATTGAAAATATATGGGAAAGCGAAAAAGAGAAAATAGAAAATTATATACCGCAGGTACTTGACCTTTTTGAAACATCAAATTTCACCGAAAAAGCAGAAGAATTGGTTGGCTGTAAATTGCACAGCGATTATTTTACCGCAACTCTTGTTACTTCGGTTTACGGCGGCGCGGAGGCTATCGACATTTCAAGAGAAAATGATTTATTAGACGTGTTTGGAATTGAAAGGAACTACCTTGACGCGATTTATTTTATAGGACACGAATTTATTATCTATCTATTATTAAATGCCTTGAACGATGAAAATGCGTTCAAATGCTTGGAGACTTGGTCACTAACAGAGGGACTTGCCGAGTTCTATCTGAAAAAAATAATGGGCGATACAAGATTTTTCAACAGTGAGCAGAAATATGCGGAATTCTATGAAAACTGCGAAAAGACCGAACCACTGTCCGTCGCTGAGCTTTATAAATCAGCATGCAAAAAATATTTGGTTTGATTTGCTGTAATTATTTTAACTGAATAAAAATTAGTCCAGATAAATCGAATTTACGAGGATATACATAATGAACGACAAGCAAATCCTATTAAATAATTTGGACAAAATTCACACAACAGAAATGGGTGCTGAAAGAATAAAAAAGAACCTCATATTAAGAACCGATGACGTCGTTGAATATTGTAAAAATAAAATTTCAGATGAAAAATGCAATACCTACAAAACAGGGAAGAATTATTATTGCGAAATCGATAATATAAAAATAACTATCAACTCGTATAGTTACACTATTATTACAGCGCACATTATTAAATAAAATCCGGTTATCCCGCAGCTGTTCAACAATCTGCAAAATATAAATTTCAGCTTTGCATAAAAAATTTGTATTTTACTGTTGACAAGCATACAATAATGTAGTATAATAAATACGTTAATTAAATAGCCTTATCAAGAGCGGTGGAGGAAACAGGTCCTGTGAAGCCCGGCAACCTGATGAAAGTCAAGGTGCTAAATCCTGCGGTTATTTCCGAAAGATGAGGAAATTTTAAATGAATTTTCGGCTCTCATTCTTCGGAGTGAGAGCCTTTTTACGGCTATTTAGGACAGGTACAAATGAATTTGGAAAATAAGGAAAGAGGTTAAAATTATGGCAAGATTTTTATTCACATCGGAATCCGTAACAGAAGGACACCCCGATAAGATATGCGATCAGATATCAGACGCAATCCTTGACGCTATGCTGGCGCAGGACCCTATGTCAAGAGTTGCCTGCGAAACAGTCACAACAACGGGTATGGTAATGTGTATGGGCGAGATCACCACTAAAGCGCAGGTAGACATTCCGCAGATCGTTAGAGACACCGTCGTTGAAATAGGTTACGACAGAGCAAAATACGGCTTTGACGGACATACCTGCTCTGTTATGACGACCATTGACAAGCAGTCCCCCGATATTGCAATGGGCGTTGACAACGCTCTCGAGGGCAGAGACGAAAACGCATTCGACACAGGCGCGGGAGATCAGGGTATTATGTTCGGTTTTGCCTGCGATGAAACTCCCGAGCTTATGCCTATGCCTATATCTCTGGCTCACAAGCTTGCGCTGAAGCTTACAGAGGTAAGAAAGAACGGTACTCTCCCCTACCTCAGACCCGACGGAAAAACTCAGGTGACAGTCGAGTACGCCGACGGCAAGCCAAGCAGAATTGACGCTGTTGTGGTTTCCTCACAGCACGACGAGGCTGTTACGCTGGAGCAGATAAGAGCCGACATTATCGAAAAGGTCATCAAGGCTGTAATTCCCGCAGAGCTGCTTGACGAAAACACCACATATTTTGTAAATCCCACAGGCAGATTTGTTATCGGCGGACCGCAGGGAGACAGCGGTCTCACAGGCAGAAAAATCATTGTTGACACCTACGGCGGCTACGCAAGACACGGCGGCGGAGCATTCTCAGGCAAAGACCCCACCAAGGTTGACCGTTCCGCAACCTACGCCGCAAGATACGTTGCCAAGAACATTGTTGCGGCAGGACTTGCAAGCAAGTGCGAAGTCGAACTGGCATACGCTATAGGCGTTGCAAATCCCGTGTCGGTAATGGTTGACAGCTTCGGCACAGGCAAGGTAAGCGACGAAAAGCTTTCTGAGGCAGTTGCAAAGGTGTTCGACCTGAGACCTTCCGCAATTATCGAAATGCTGGAGCTGAGAAAGCCGCAGTACAAAAAGCTTGCGGCATACGGTCATATCGGACGCGAGGACTTGGACGTTGCCTGGGAAAGAACGGATAAGACCGACACTTTGCTGGAGGCTGTTAAGTAAATTATTATAAAATAATGGGGAATTTATTATGAGCAACGCTGAAATCAACTGTAAATTCAAGGAATTGCTTACACAGCTCCACAAAGAGCTTTTTAAGCCAAGGGGTTATTCAAAGAGCAATCAGGATTTTTTATCCTATTCCAAAGGAAATCTGGGAAAATATATAAACTTTCAAAAATCCAGATTTAATTCCAAAGATATATTCAGATTTACAGTCAATGTTGAGGTTTTCTTGGTAAACGAGGAACCTCCCAAGCACAAATATGACCGCCAATTTGTTTTTGGAGAAAGAATCGGCTATTTCAGCAATAATTACAACTGCGACCAGTGGTGGTGCTTTAACAGCGATAACTATGATGATATTTACAACGAATTGAAATCTGTTTTTCTTAATGATATTTTTCCTATTCTTGACAAGCTCGAATGCAAAAAAGACTTAGTTATTTTATATAAAAGCGGAAAATTTGATTGGCGTTTCTGGTCTCAGCAATTTGAGAAAGAAATAAAGTTACTTGAAAATTAATTACTATAATACGCGAAGAAACGCCCCGAAAGGAATTTATGATCCTTTCGGGGCGTTTTCAGTTCAGCTTGAATGTGACTGTTTTTACTTCCTGCCTTTGATTATCGGCGAAAGCGGTTTATATACCAGTATCGTTATCAAAGCGCAGATAACTCCCTTAACAAAAGTAAACGGCAGATTAAATATGCACAGTGCAGAAAAAATATTCTTAACATCAGGCATAAGCTCACGGTACATACCCAGTATTGCCGCTTCTCCTCCAAACGCCTTGAAATAGATAGGATAAACGATGAAATAATTAAGCGGCAGACTGATCAATGTAAATGTGACCGTTCCCACAAGGCAGCCGATAACAGCACCTTTTTTCGTCTTGTTTTTTAGATATATCATTCCCGCAGTCAATACGAAAACAGCGCTTGTTACAAAATCGAAAATATCACCGATACCCATTGTTGTTCCCATTCCCTTTATAACAAGATGAATAAGGTTCTTGATAAGACAAACGACCACTCCTGCAACAGGACCCATTGAAAATCCCGCAAGCAGAGAGATCACATTTGAAAGATCAAGCTTTATAAAGCTTGGCATAAGCGGCACAGGAAAATCCAGATAATAGATAACCGTGGCTATCGCGCTCATAAGAGCTATCGCTACCATATTTCGTGTTGTAAATGTCCTTTTTTTAGCATTAGGCATTGTCATTGTTTCTGTCATAAAATAATTCCTCCAAATAATTAAAATTATCGGGAGAAACGCAGGAAAATATTGCAAAAAGTCCCCGAATGCGCACACTCGGGGACTACAATTCAAAATTAAACTGTCGTTTCTTCCATCCGGACTTTACCGTCGGTTTTGGACTTTCACCAAATCAGCGCATTTCTGCGGTCGAGGACTTACAGCTAAAGCATAAGGCTTTGCCGATCACCTCCGGTGTGGAATTTCACCACCCCTGAAACACAATGTTAAATTCAAGCTGAACTATGATACTATATGACGGAAAAGCTAAGCTTATTCCTCTGTATCCTCTTCAATTTCGGAAAAATCAAATTCAAGATTTTCCCCGCAGTTAGGGCATTCGATAGAACCCTCTGCAATCAGCGTCTCATCGAGACAAATGGTATCGCCGCAGCTTGGGCATACGCATTCGTAAAGCTCCTCATCGTCGCCAAGTTCAAAGTCCTCGTCATCTTCATCATAGTCGCCTATGTCGTAGAAATCTTCTTCAAGCTCGCCGAGATCCTCGTCAAGCACGTCGATAAGCTCTACTGCCTCGTCAACCTCGTCGGCAATATCCTCAACAACAGCCGCCATTTCGTCAAGTACGTCTGCCATAGCAATAAGAACCTTGCCCTCGTTAGTTGTGTCGTCGATCTTAAGACCTTCCATAAGTCCCTTAAGATATGCTACCTTCTTTGAAAGCTCCATAAATAAACCCTCCTTTTAGGTTTTTATTTCAGATCAGGCACGCTCCATATACTCGCAGGTACGCGTGTCAATTCTGATCTTGTCGCCTGTGTTGATGAACAGGGGAACTCTGATCTCCGCGCCTGTTTCAACAGTTGCGGGCTTGGTTGTGTTTGTTGCGGTGTCGCCCTTGATACCCGGCTCTGTCTCTGTGACCTCAAGGTCTACAAAGTAAGGAGGCTCAACGCCGAACACCTGTCCCTTGTATGAAAGGATCTTACATACCATATTTTCTTTAACGAACTTGAAGTTGTCCGAAAGCTCGCCTTTATTAACAGGGATAAGCTCGTAGCTCTCGGGATCCATAAAGTAGTAAAGATCGCCGTCGTTGTAAGAATACTCCATATCCTTTCTCTCAACATAAGCTGTCGGGAACTTAGCGGTCGGATTGTAAGTCTTTTCAACAACAGAACCTGAAATAACGTTCTTGACCTTAGCTCTTACAAAAGCAGCGCCCTTACCGGGTTTAACGTGTTGGAATTCAACGATCTGCATTACGTTGCCGTCTTCCTCAAAAGTCATACCATTTCTGAAATCTCCAGCAGTTACCATATTTTAGTACCTCCAAATTTATTAAACTGTATGAATGTATAAAGCAAACATACACACATACTCACATTAATATTCTAACATATAATCTCATATTTTGCAAGTCTTTTTACAACTTTTTTTACAAACATATAAGATTTTTGGGAGCAAGCGTAAGATTTTCACAGCCGTCCGCCTTGACTACCGCAAAGTCCTCGATACGCACTCCGAATTTGTCCTCGATATAAATGCCCGGTTCGACGGTTATGACGGAATTTTCGGGAATGATATTTTTACGTCTCGGGGACGCCACAGGACTTTCGTGTATCTCCACGCCGACGCCGTGTCCCAGAGAGTGACCGAAATTGTCTCCGTAGCCCTCGGCGGAAATAATGTCCCTTGCTGTTTTATCAAGATCGTACCCGCTTATACCCGCCTTTAGCTGAGAAAGAGCCGTTTCCTGCGCTCTGAGGACTATGCTATACACACGCTCCATTTCCTCTGTGGGTTTGCCTACACAGACTGTACGGGTCATATCGGAATGATAACCGTCCACTACCGCGCCAAAGTCCATAAGCACAAATTCGCCGTTTTCAATGACCTTATCCGAGGGCACTCCGTGGGGCAGGGACGTATTTTTTCCCGACAAAGCAATTGTGTCAAAGGAAAGCGCCTCCGCTCCGTGGCTGAGCATACAGAAATCCAGAGCAAGCTGAACCTCACGTTCGGTCTTGCCCGCCTTGATAAAATCCAGCATATACTCAAATCCAGCCTCGGCAATGCGCTGTGCGGAGATGATCTTCTCAATTTCGTCCTGCGTCTTCACAAGCCGTATCTCGCGTACCGCTTTGGCAAATTTGTCGTCGCCGACTACCTCAACGCCCAGTTTTTTCCTGTACATATTAAGCTGAGAGACCGTACAGGTCTCGCTGTCAACGGCGGCGGACTTTGCGTTATGCGCCGCAAGTATTTCCTTTATCTGCTCCATAGGCTTGGAGCTTTCAAGAACTACCTTGCAGTCCTTCACCGTCTTTTTCGCCTTTTCAATATAGCGGAAATCAATAACGAAAACCGTTTCTTCCGGGAAAACCAGAAGTACTCCCGCGCTGGACTTCATACCCGTAAAATATCTGCGGTTTACATCGTCGGTGATAATTCCGCAGTCGGCAATACTGCCTATCCTGCTCTGCAAACGTTCAATCTTATTCATTTTCGGCACTTGCTTTCCAGCCGTAGTACAAAGCGTCCACAGCCATAAGATATGAGAACTTTCCGAAGCCCGATATTTGTCCCTTGCAAACGGGAGCAATAACAGACTTCTCTCTGAACTCGTCACGCGCGTGAATGTTGCTGAGGTGAACCTCCACAACGGGTATTTTTATCGCCGCAATAGCGTCCCTGATAGCGTAGCTGTAATGAGTGTACGCTCCCGCATTCAGCACCACAGCGTCGTACTTATGACGCGCAAGATGCAGAGTGTCGATTATTTCTCCCTCGTGATTGGACTGAAAAACCTCACAATGAAAATCGTATTTCAATGCGTGTTCGATAATCTCATTGTTTACGGACTCGAAGGAGTCGTTTCCGTAAACCCCCGGCTCACGCTCTCCCAACAGATTAAGGTTAGGACCGTGAATTACAAGTATTTTTTTCATATTAACACCTCAAATCAATCTAAATGCATTATAAAAGCAACCTCGTATACCGCCGCAGCTTACTCCCTTACCGACAGATAATATTTCTTCATTGTAAGAGCGTCGGCGTCCTGCGTTCCTGCGCTTTCACATACAAATGTGGGAGCAAGATTTTTCTTTGCCACTATTTCCATAAGCGGCTCGTAGTCGGGGCCGAAGCCCTGATTATCATCAAAGGTAAGGTGCTTTTTCTCGCCGCCCGGATTTGTAAACATTATCTTTGAAAAATGACTGTGGAAAATCTTCAGTCTGTCCGAGCCGATCATATTTTCCACCTCATCGAGCATTTTCTCGTACTCCGCCTTGCCCTTGATGTAACCGAAATTGCGGGCGTTGAGGTGTCCGAAATCTATGCAGGGCAGGAACGTGTCGTCCAGTCTGCACAGCTCCAGAACCTCTGTTAAATTGCCAAGCTGATTGACCTTTCCCATAGTTTCGGGACAGAAAACGATATGCTCAAAGCCCTGCTCCACAGCGGCTTTTCTTGCCCTTGTAAGAGTGTCCTTAGCAAGCTCCAGAGCCTCGGCTCTGCTGATCTTTGCACAGCTCCCCGAATGGATAACGATACGCTGCGCACCCATTCTGCTTGCGGCGTCGCAGGACTGTAAAATGTAATTTATGGAATTGTCGCGCTTTTCCTCCTCAACGCTTGAAAGCGATATAAAATACGGCGCGTGGAGAGACAGCGTAACGTTATGCTCCGCCGCCTTGTCTTTAAGAGCAAAGGCTATTTTGTCCGATACCTTAACTCCCCTGCCGCACTGATATTCGTAATGATCAAGCCCCATTTCTTCAAGATAACCGGGAGCCTGAAGCGTAGTTTTATACTTTGCGGAAAACGCCTCGCTGTTTCCCGCAGGTCCGAATTTTGCCTGCATAGCTTACCTCGCTTTATTAATTATTCTGTGATATCTTAATAGAATAAACGTGGTTCAGATTGAGATACACGCTCTCGGAAGCGTCCTCGATAACTATCCACTCGCCCGAAATATCCTTAAGGATATATCCCAAATAGTTCTTCTCCGCTGTTACAAAATCGCAGTTAACTCCCATAAGTTCTTTAAAAAATTCAGTCATAACAATTCTCCTTTATTTTAATTTAAGCAAAAATTACTCCCACTCATTACTTTCATTAATATATTCATTATAAGCTTTGCGGATTTTTCCGTCATTGACCTTAGAACATATAAATCCAATCATTTCATCTGTACCGTCCAAAATTGGGACGCTAATTTTTTTATTTCCTTTTGTATATACTATCCAACAATTGGTGCTAATCTGAAGCTGTGTAATCTCATCATAGGGACAATATATCTTTTTACGCAGAGAATTTCTGTATTCAAAGCCATTTTCCTCGTATCTGAAACGGGTATTGACGGTGTACATTGTCAGAAATACTCCCAAAACGCTGAAAGCCGAAAATAAAATGCCAACGACTATGCTGCTCAAGTAATATTTTCCGTCGGTAAAAACAGGTGCAAACAATCCAACAGCAAAAATCAAGCACATCAGCAAAAAGAAAATGCTTACCGCAATGTCGCTTTTTCCATATCGGACTGTATACTGATACTCCTTCATTTTCAAAATTATTCCCCCGTTTACAATAAAAAACTTATTTTTTCGGAAGAAACGGCTTTTCGCAGGCTCTTTTGAACCGAAACGGCAGGCTTGTCTCAGGCTCTATCGGGAAAACAAAAATCGAGCGTATTCCTTTTAAATTCGAGCCTAAAATGTCCGTAAAGATCTGATCTCCCACAGCCGCGGCGTGTCTGTTTTCAATTCCCAGCTTTTTTAACGCCTTTGTATATCCGAAAGTCAAAGGCTTTTTGCCCTCGGGAACAAAATCCAGCCCCAGCTGCTCGGCAAAGGGCGTGACGCGCTCGGGGTGATTGTTTGAAACTATCATCAGTTTTATTCCCGCCGCTTTCATTCTGTCAAGCCATTCAAGACTGGACTTGGGCGGTATCGGGTTATTGTGCGTAGTAAGCGTATTATCAAGGTCCAGAAGCAGACCCTTGATATGCTTTTTATGTAAAAATTCGGGGGTTATGTCCCCCACCTTATCAAAAACGTAGGTTGGTTTGAAAAGCATAAAATTCTCCTGAATAAAATTATTATTAATTAAGATAAATCAGAATTTATTCCAATGTATGCGTTCTTTAACATCAATGTTTTTCTGCTTTATCTCGGGAGCGTCTTTCTTTGGTATTCCGATACCGATAAAACAGGGCATAAAGTAATCATCAGAGTATCCGAGCACATCTCTCGCATACTCGCTCTCATTTCCGAGAGGTATTCTCAAATTACACCCATATCCTTCGTATGTTGCGGCGAGAAATATATTTTCAATGCTGCACCAAATGGAGGCAAAGCCGTTCAGATGTGAGATGTTATCAGGGTGCAGAATATCTGTTTTCTCTTTTAACAGCGGAATAATAATAGCAGAGGCATCAATCAGCATTTTATGCTGTTTGGGAACAGCATTACGATAACATTCCTGCTGTAAGCTGTCACTTAAATTCCAGTCCTTTATCAATAAGTCCATATCCTCATCGGAAATACTTTTGGGGATAATGTCAAGTAGCCTTGCAGCCACATTTTTATCCTGTACCACAATGTAATGCCAATCTCGCATATGATCATTTGTCGGAGCTTTCATCGCCGCAGAAATTATTTTTTCGATAATATCTGTAGGTATAGTTCCGTTTTCAAACTCACGGACAGTTTTTCTACTGTTGATCACTTCGTAAAATTCCATTATAATTACTTCCTTTAATTCCGATTTAACTTATAAAATACCTATAAAACGCTAATATCGACGCAATAATCAGCCCCTAAATTCAAAGCCTCATAATTATTCTCCTAAAATAAAAAGCGGACATAGCAATGCCCGCCTTAGATATACATATTAGTATTTACGCTTACGAGCAGCTTCGGACTTCTTCTTACGCTTTACCGAAGGCTTTTCGTAGTGTTCTCTCTTACGAACCTCAGCGATAACGCCGTCTCTGGCGCAGGATCTCTTAAAACGCTTAAGAGCCGTATCCAAAGTTTCGTTTTTGCCAACACGAATTTCTGCCAAAATTATTCCCTCCCTTTGCCACCTATGACAGAGGTAATCCGCAAGCCTTTCCGTAAACCTAAGGGTGATAGTGAAGGTGTCCGCCGAATGCAAACTGAAACGCGCCACGTTCCTGCACCGCAAAATGCGGGTACTCTGTCTGAAATTCACGGAATACTATAAGCCAACGTAATTACAAGTTTTATTATACTATATTTTGCACTAAAAGTCAATAGGTTTTAACTGATTTTCATAACTTTTTTCAAAAAATATATTTTGTCCTGTAAAACGGCAATCGCGCCGCTTTCCCGAAAATAGGTTACTTAACGACAATATTTACAAGCTTGTTGGGAACATATATCTCCTTAACGACGTTCTTGCCCTCCATAAGAGCGGCAACAGTCGGATCTGCTTTTGCCTTGGAGATAACCTCGTCCTTTGCCTCGTCAACAGCGATCGTAAGTCTGGCCTTGACCTTACCGTTTACCTGAACCGCGATCTCAACCGCTGTGTCAACTGTCTTGCTATCATCATATTCAGGCCATTTCTCATACGCAATAGTATCGTTATGACCGAATATGCTCCAGATCTCCTCGCCGATATGAGGACAGATACATGAGAGCATTTTGATCAGACTCTCAGCATA
>JAUNOG010000055.1 GCA_030531185.1 Ruminococcus sp. | reverse complement strand
AAATCACTTTTTAAAATTAAAGTATGATTTAGAAAACGGCAATTATACAAAAGCTAATGAGTATATTGAGAATATGACAGATAATTTGATGGCTGAAAAAGAATTTGTAAATATGGGTAATGTTGATTTTGATAGTTTATTAAATTATAAATTGTCAATTGCCGAAGAAATGAATGTGAATTTTTCATATCATGTTGTGTTACCGGAAGAATTGCAGGTCGATTCATTTGATCTGACTGTGATTCTCGGAAACTTATTAGATAATTCTTTGAATGCCTTAAAATCGTCAAATATAAAACTGCTTAATATCGATATAAATTATTCAATAGGAATGATAGTTATAAAAATAGAAAATACATTTTCCGGTATGAATAATACATATGATAATCCCGAAGAACACGGATATGGTTTGATAAGCGTGCGAACTTCTCTGGAAAAGTATAATGGAAAGCTTCAGAATGACATTATCGACAATAAGTATGTTGTAAAAGCAATTTTATATAATCTGAAAAGAAAAACATAGAAATTTTAGCAGTACCAATACCGGCACTGCTTTTTTCGTACCAAAAAACACCACAATTCGTACCATTAGCCGACCCAAATCGACAATTCTATGTTAAATTAATAAAGTAAATATCAGTGAAAGGGGTGTATTTATGAAGTCTTTTATGATTAAAATTTTGAAGAAGTATGGAAGCGTGTTTGCTGCATTGGCACTGACAATTACAGCTGTAAATGTTAACAGCGCTTGCTTTTGGATTAACAATCAGCCTAAGCTTCCTGATGACGCAAAGAGCCTTCGCAAATTTTAATGTTCGCTAGGGCTTCCGAGTATATTACGCAGCAGCTTGAAAACGAGAATGTCATTTCGTCTGATAAAAGGGAACTGTACAGATACGGTTTTCAAAACGGAATGATATTGACGCTAAACTTTGTCACGTCAATATTGATCGGCGTGATTTTCGGCAAAGCTTTGGATAGTATTTTTCTTTTAGCAGCATATATGCCGCTGAGGAGTTATGCAGGAGGTCATCATTCAAGTTCGTCAGAAAAATGTTACATAGTATCATCGTTTATTATGATAATTTGGATGTGTTTGCTGAAATTCCAAATTCTGTCGGCAAGCTGTTGCGTGATAATACTTATTTTGGGGCTTGCTGTTTGTATTGTGCTCGCTCCTGTTGAGGATAAAAATAGACCCTTGGATGAAGATGAGGTTCATATTTACAGAAAACGGTCATTCGCAGTCTTGCTGATTGAGATATGCGTATGGCTGGTATTTGTTTTGCTTATTCATAAATTTGAGCAGGTTATTCCAATTGTAATATTTACGGAAGCAATAATGCTTATCTTGGGAAAAATTAAAAATATAAGATAAAAAAAGTTAATAAAACAATTTGAAGTAAAAGTGAGGAAAAAGTATGAAAGGAAATAAGAAAGTGCGTACCGGGGTAATTGCTATATCAATAGCCGCAGTAACTGCTGCAACAGCAGTTTTTGCGGCTGTTTACGATACGCAAAAGCTGAATGATAATCCCTGGGAGCATACATTGCTTGTCTCGAATGATAACGGTACTGTAAATGCAGAGGGCGGCAGTATATCTGTGAACGGAGATGTTCGTTCTAACGGAGGCGTTTCATTGAACGGTAATAAAATTACAGTTTCGGGTTATGCAGCGGCAAATAAAACTGTAATCAGTAATTCGGATAATGCCTCCTTTGGCAGAAAATATGATAACACAGAGAAAATAACTGTTCCCAATGTTTGGAACAATGTTTATACAATTGCACAGAATATAGAAACAGATAAAAACGAATCCCGGAGTTTTACCGATAATTCCTTAACATTAGACGGTGCGGTAATCTCCGGGACTTCTTTGAATATAGACGTATCTGCTGATAATGTGCCTGTTTCTGAAACTGAAAAAGATGAAACAGGTAAGGTCGGAGCTTTTGGCGCAGGCTTCTTTACCAAGGCATACGAAAATAAAGCAAAATGGGAGAAAATCTTCCCCATACTGTTTCAAAATTCAGAATTTGAAACGGACTCGGTTCTTGAACTTGGCAATAACAGTAATTTCATTCCCGTTCAGGAACAGGTCGTAAGCAATTCTTGGCAGGACTATGAGCAACTGCCCGGTTCAGTAATAAGCGATAACTTTTCCGAAGAGAGATTAAAAGAGTATATAAGTACACTGAAACAGGACAATCCTGTTTTTTCTGCGTGTACATTCGATTTTGTGAAAATTCAGGCTGACGCGTCAATAAATCCCGAAGAAGCTGAAAACGCAAAGAAATTGGTGATAGAAGGCGGTCATATTACTCTTAACGGAGACTATGAAAATCTTGAAGAAATTAAGCTCGATAATTGGGGCGGAGCGCAGCTTATAGGAAACTTCCCCAAGCTTAAATATATTTACAGAACCGGAAATTCCGATATGAACCTTGCAGGGGAGTTTCCGTCTCTTGAATGTGTATACACAATAGGCGGTCAGCTTTTGTTAGGTTCAGGTGATAACGGTTTTAATGCCGATAATTTGACCGTGATCGATGAGTACGGTCCTATAGTAGTATACACGGCAAAGGACGTAAATCTTACAAACAGCAGACTTGTAACTACGCAGATGATACTGATGAGAGGCGCGGGAGCAGATAAGAGTGCCTCTAGGTTTAATGCCGAAAACACTTTAATGGCAGCTACAAACGGCGTTATGTTTGAAGATATGAATGACAATAATACCACAAGATACGAAAAGCTTCCTGTGTTTTATTCTACATATCCGATGTCGGTAATAAACTGTAATTTCAGGCTTTTACAGGGAACGTTTATCAACAATCAAAAAGCAATTATAATGGCTAATGCCAACATAGATGTTTTCCGCGGGTTTATGTTTTCTCCCGAGGGTGTTGATGAGTATCGAAACAGTTCTGCTGTCGGATTTTATGTAAATACGTACGCATATAATATATCTCCCAATATCAACAGCTTGAACAAACAGCCTAACGGAACAGAAGAAATCGGAAGAATAAGCGATTTTGAGTATTCCGATTTTCCGAAAGAGCTTGTTTTATGTATAGGCGACGCAGAAAACTTTTTAAGCGGACTGGAAAATCAGGACAATGATTTCGTACTCGGAGAAATGAACGGAAAACCGGGTGAACTCCTTATTGGCAGATATATTCTTGCTGATGAAGATATTGTAATATCAGCGGATACTCTGAAGAATAAGGAAAATGCATTTTCGGTGATTGCATCTGAAAACGGTAATATAACGTTAAACGTAAAAAATGAAATGGATGCTCAGACAATAATTTATGCTCCTAATGGCAAGGTTACATTAAACGTTAGTACAGGAACTCTTCATAGAAGAATATTTGCAAAAAATATAGAGATCGTTTCCGACTTTTTTGAAATTACGGGCGGAACAGAGGATATCTCATATCTTGGTTTTGTTTACATTAAGGATTCAGATTCCGAATCAACGTCTGACGATACCAGTCTGACGGACTCAAAAACTGATTCGTCCAAGACAGACAGCAGTTCTGTTGATTCTGAGGATTCTTCGGTAAATTCCGATTTGGATGATAATTCAACTTCACAAGGAGATTCCTCCGGATACGATACGAGTTCGTCTGACTCAAGCTCAGGAAATTCATCAAGTTTAGATTCGTCCGGTTCAAGTTCGGGCGATGACAGCAGTTTGTCAGGTTCAGACAAGTTTAATGAACCGCAATATGAGTATGACAAACTTAATCGCCTTATTAAAGTGACCTATGATGAAGAAAATTATGTGGAATATATGTATGACGCTAACGGTAATATAACTCAAATTGTTACTGTAATTGACGGTGAAGAGAAGTAAATTAGGAGTGAAATGAATATGAAGAAATTTGTTAAACGGGCAATAAGCCAGGTCGTTGCCTTGGCGCTTGCTTTTCAGATTGTGGGTCAGTGCGGATATTCTTTTGCTGTTCAAGCAGATTATTCGTCTGAACCTGAAATAACAGCAGAACAGGTTACAGAAAGTAATATTGATAATGTTTCAGAAAATGATATTGACGCTCAGAGCGATGAAAGTACCGAAGAAACAGATGAGTCATCAGAAAACGAGATCGTTTATGAGATTGGATCATAAATTCTGATACAACCTTGACAACACAGACAGAAGTTAAGGATCTGTATATCAATTATGGATCTTTAAATTTGAATGAAAACACACTTATTGTTTATGGTGATGTTGTAATTCAGAACTATGGAAAATTGGATTTCAATAAGGGTGAATTAAGATGCAGTAATTTTACAGTAAAAAACACCTATAATTCGTATCATATGTATATGCGGAATGCAAATGATAAGTTGGTTGTTGACGGAAATTTCAATTTTTATAGCAGTGATTTTTCCGGAGAATATGCAAATGCAGGAACTATTGAAGTACGAGGCGACGTTAATATTACAACAGGATTTAATCTTGCTCAAGAACATAAAGTACTTAATGGACTTGACAGTCAGAAAGTGTATATTGACGAAAATAGTAGTTTTAATATTCTTGAAGTAAGCAATACAAGTGAAGATGGAATATGCGCGGATTACCCTATTTCCGCAAAAAGCACTATCGGTGATCTCAGTAAGATACATTATTCATTTGGCGGGTCGGTAGGTACTGTTTTATCTGATGATATGGAATTAGATAGTTACTGTCTGTCAGTAGGCGAATTGAACCTGAACGGACACACTCTGACGATCAACGGGGATTTCATCCAAGCAGGCGGCGAAGTAAAGGTCAACAACGGAAAGCTTATTGTCAACGGAAATTATTACATACAGACCAAGAAAACTGCGGAAGACGGAACGGAAAGCTACGATTACAGTACGGGAATACTGAATATGACAAATGAATCCGATATTGTAGAGGTATCGGGTGACTTTGTTATGGGATCGACCAAGTCGCATAACGGAAAACTGAGTGCGGGAACCCTGACTGTGGGTGGAAACTTTACACAGCTGAGTTACAATGCACATAATAACTTTGCGGCAAGCGGAAGTCATACAACAATTTTCACTAGCGGAGAGAGCCATACTATTAGTTTTGGTTCATCATCAAGCGGCAATTCACATTTTTCAAATCTAACATTTGAAAATGGCAGTGAGATAACATTAAAAAATACAGCGACAGTAATCGGAGAATTAAAAGGAACAAACTGCGTAGTTTCAGGGTACGTAGGTCTTGTAGGTTCTGCTAAAGTTATCGGAAAGTATAGCGGAAGTCTGAGCATTGGAGAAACATATAATCTTAACAGCGATATTAGTGCGGTCGGTGATTTGTATGTAAGCTCATATCTGAGTTTAAATGGATACAAATTTAGCTTTGACGGCGGAATAACAATATCGGGTAATGTATATTTAAATGGAGGAGAATTAAACTGTAAGAAAAATATTGCATTAAATCGGTATTTGAATATTGGCGGGGGTAAGCTCATTTGTGAAGGAAACGTAAATATACCATATTACTACGGACATATGAATATGCAAAATGCAAATGATGAAGTGCATATTTCAGGAGATTTTACATTTGACGGAGGGGATTACTCATCGTATTTCACAAATGGAAAACTGTATATAGGCGGAAACTGCACAATTTACAGAAGTGCATTTAATGCACAAAGCAAACATGAAACAATATTCAATGGAGATAAGAAGCAGATAATAAATGTAACAGTTTCAAATGCAGGTTTTGGTAAAGTAACGCTTAACAACACAAGCGAAGACGGAATAGAGATCACAAATTCGTTTAATTACACAGAGCTTGTAAACGAAAGCGGCTGTAAAGTGACATTTGCCAACGGAGGATCGGCAGGAGAAACATTGTCGGCGGATAAAATTGTTGACGGAGATTACACTCTCGCGATGGGCGAATTGAACCTGAACGGACACACTCTGACGATCAACGGAGATTTCATCCAAGCAGGCGGAGAAGTAAAGGTAAACAGCGGAAAGCTTATCGTCAACGGAAATTATTACATACAGACCAAGAAAACTGCGGAAGACGGAACGGAAAGCTACGATTACAGTACGGGAATACTGAATATGACAAATGAATCCGATATTGTAGAGGTATCGGGTGACTTTGTTATGGGATCGACCAAGTCGCATAACGGAAAGCTGAGTGCGGGAACTCTGATTGTGGGAGGAAACTTTACACAGCTGAGTTACAATGCACGTAATAATTTTGTTGCAAGCGGAAGTCATACTATTGAATTTAACGGCAAAATAAAACAAAACATTTCATTTGCATCGCCCGATAATTCCAGATTTTTTAATCTTAAGGTGAATAACACTAATGGGGTGTCTTTGAACTCTTCGGTTTATGCCTATGGAAACGTAAATGATGTAAATAATTCTGTCTGCGGAAGCGGATATTTGTATATAACCAAGCTTTCTCAGCTTGAAAACAGTTCATTCGGTGGTAGTGTTTATCTCAATAATGATAATCGCAGCGATATATATTTGGCTCTGGATTTAAGCGTAGGAAATCTTACCTGCAATTATCTGCATTTAAACGGATATAAATTAAATGTTAACAATCTTTCGATAAATTCCAACCTTTATGTTGAGGGCGGAGCAGTTGAATGTAAAAATAACCTGACTTTAGGCAATAATGGCTATTTAACTATGACCGATGAAAAGGATTATGTTCTTGTAGGAAAGAACTTTGTTTCTAATCTGCGTTACAGTACAAACGGTTATCTTACATCCGGAACGCTTGAAATTAAAGGCGATTTCATACAGAATCAAAATGCTGCCTTTGTCTGCACAGGAACGCACACCACAATTTTAAGCGGAAAGAGCGCTTCAAACGGCAGAATATACGTTCAGACTGTGAAGATGTACAATAACGGTTCCAAGTTTAATACGCTTATTATTACTAAACCAAGCTCTTTCTATGTAGCAAAAAATCAGAATAATACAACGGTTTCGCTTGAAGATTTCTGTAACGAGCTCATAGAGGACTATGATGACATTGAGCCGCCCACAAAAGTTACAGGTCTGACTGCTTCGGAAGTATTAGCAACCTCTATCCACATAGTATGGGAGCAGTCCACCGATAATGTGAGGGTAACAGGTTATGAGGTTTACCGCAACGGCGAAAAGCTTGTAACTACAGGAAGAACGGAATTCATTGACGAGTCGCTTGAGCCGAACATCGCATATACATATCAGGTATACGCTTTTGACGAGTCGCGAAATTATTCTGCGGCTTCCGATAAGATAAATCCTAAAACGTTGGCTGATACGGACAGTCCGGAAGTTCCTCAGAATGTAAAAATCAAATCAGTTACCGGCTCGTCACTTACGTTGTCATGGAATGCCTCCAAGGATAATGTTGGCACGGAGGGCTATGTCGTATACTGCAATAACGAGGAAATTTCAAGAACCGAGGAATGCGAATTTAAGCATAGCGGTTTGACTGAAAATGAAGAATATTCATATATGATAAAAGCCTATGATAAGGCGGGAAATCTTTCTGATTTCAGCGAAAATATCACAGGTTCTGTTGTGATGCCTAAAATTACATCTGTAACTCCCGGCGATTTGAGCAGTCTCGGCGGAAAAAGTCAGACTATTACCGTTGTCTTTGATAAGATCAGTTCGGACGGCGGCAATAAGGTCAGATTTGAGTTCAGCGAAAGCGGAAAAGACGAATATACGCCTATTTCAAACGAGCTTATCGGAGCGCAGAATTATTCGGCTAACAAGCTTTGCGCAAAATGCACTTGGAATACAGAAGGTCTGGACGGAAACTACGATGTTCGTGTAACGCTTTTTGACGCGGACGATAATTCGGATTGCGCAGAGGTTATGTATACCGTGACTTCTTCAGGACCCAAAGCTCCCCAGAACCTTAAAGCCGAAGCTGATAACGGTACAGTTGTACTTACATGGAAAAAGTCTGTAAGCGCAGACTGCAAAAAATACATTATATACAGACAGGACTCCGAAGAAGGAGAGTTTGAACCAATCGCTTAGATCGGAAACAACACAACTGTCAGATATACAGATAAAAACGTATCTGCAGGAAATAGCTATTCATATAAGATAAGCGGTGTAAATTCCTTTGATATCGAGGGAGCTGCAAGTAATGTTGCTTCTGTCACAGCGACGGAGGATAAGGCATTGCCCGAGGTAAAGGGGATAACCGCCGAAAAGGACAGAATTAACAAAACCGCAAAAATCACAGTAGCCGCAGAGGACAATCTCTCGGTTGACACAATAAGTCTTGAATATATGACTTTGCTGGACGAAGAGTGGTTCTTGGTAGGAGAAAGTTCGTGCAAGGACGGTTCTGCTGTATTTGAATGGGATACAACAGATCTTATCGACGGATCATATAAGCTTAGAGCGACTGCTGTGGATTCAAATGGAAACAAGTCTTTGCCGTTTGAAAAAATCTTTACTGTAGATAATACGGGTATTTCTAAGATAGTACTTGACAAGGATAACTGCACTGCGGCATCAACTCATATTACTCTCAGGTGGAATGATGTAACGGATACCGATTTCGGATATTTTGCTGTTGAGCAGAAAAATGAGGACGGCACTTTCACTGAGGTCGGAACAACAAAGGACACAACGGGACTTCACGTTCAGAAGCTTATGCCCGATAAAGAGTACACTTTCAGGGTAGTGGGATATGACGATATAGGCAACAGAGGAGAAGAATCCGACGAGATCACTCTGTCAACAAAATCGGATACGATCAGTCCTGCCATTACCGCTTTTTATCCCGAATCAAAGGCATTTAATTCAAAGATCGATATAAGCATTTCCGCTGCGGATAATGCGGCTGTATCATCTGTAAAGCTCAGATATTCCTATGACAGCGGTGATGATAAAGTTTGGTATGATATTGCGGAGATTACTGCGGACTCTGAGAAAGCTGAAAATACATTTAAGCATTCCTTTGACGTATTGTCTATGAATGAGGGCAAAATATACATTCAGGCTATAGCTGTAGACTCCTCGGGCAATGAAAGTAACGCTGTTGTAAATGAGTATATTGTCGACAGAACCGCTCCCGAAGCTGTTTCTGATCTTACCGCTCAGACAGGTGAGGGAAATATTCACCTTATCTGGACTGTAACAAGCGAAGATACAGAAAAATTTGTAATATACAGAAGCGAGGGAAGTCTGGGTTCATATTCAAAGCTTGCGGAATGTTCCACCAAGGATTATTATGATACCTCTGCAAAGCTCGGATCATTATACTCATATAAGATAGTAGCTGTTGACATGGCGGGAAATAAGAGCGAGTATTCAAATGAAGCAATAGCACAAATTACAGATGACAATATCAAGCCTAAGTTTTTAGGATTCAGTATAAAATCAGGTTCTTCTGTTCCTGCTAACCCTAAGCTTAAAGCCGTAACATAGGATAACTATGCTCTTTCGTCGGTGACGGTTGAATATAAGGCGAAGGATTCCTCAAACAGCGTTTGGTATGAAATAGGTACATACGACCTCAGCTCTAATTATGAGATGACGGAATTTGAATGGAATACAGACGGACTGGCAGACGGAAAGTACGAGTTCAGAGCGTACTGCGTTGATATGATGGGAAATATCAGCGAAACCTATACCGCTGAATTTACTCTTGACGCAACTGCGCCTGACGCTCCCGTTCTTGAACTTTTGCAGGATAATTTCCGGCTCAAGCTTGAATGGAGTGCGTCAAAAGCTGACGATATTGAGCATTACAGACTGTACAGAAAGTCATCGAAAAATGAGGACTATACGCTTCTTACGAAAACGAATGACCTCTCATATATTGACGAAAAGGTCGAACCGTATAAGAACTATACATATAAGGTAGAGGCATATGACAAAACGGGAAATGTCAGCGCAAGCAACGAGATAAGCGGCTACGCATACGATGTTGATACAATTCCTCCTCAAATCGATATGCCTGAAGAAATTTACGGCATTGCAGGAGAAGAAATTGCTCTTGACGGCAGCGCGTGTACAGATAACGTGAGAATAAAAAGATTTACCTGGGATATGGGCGACGGAAACACTACATTCGGAGTAAGGAATTCATATATTTATGATGAAGCAGGGGAGTACACGATAACGCTTACTGTGGAGGACGCTGCAAAGAATTCTTCAACATCTCAGATAAAGGTTATTGTATATGAACCTTCCGAATACGGCTTCGTTAACGTCGAAGTAACCGACAGCGGAAATAATCTGTTGAGCTACTCGTATATTTATGTTTACTCAGGCGACAGCGAGGGTATTCATACAATGCGTACAGGATATGACGGAACATTGAAACTGTGCGCTAAGATCGGAGATAATAAGATCGCCGCATATAAGGACGGATGTCTGCCCGAGGAAAAGGAAATTGCGATCAACAACGAGGGTGATAACGGAACGGTCAGACTTGCTCTTCAGAGCGGCGAGCTTGTCACAGGAGATTTAGAGGTCCACAGAATGTCTCTCGAAGAAATGGCGGAGGCAGGAATTGATTTTTACGATCCGTCTAATTATCATACCGTTAGATTTACGGTAAAGCTTACATTTGCTCAAGAGCCTATTCCTACTGTTATTGAGTACATTACAAACGGCAGCAGCGGCTTTGGCGGCGGCTGGGGAAGCAGCGATATAAAAGGAAGCTGGAGCGGAGGTTCAGGCTTATCGGGCGGTGGAGGCAGAATTTCATTTACTCCCGTTGTGCGTGAGGACGAACCTGAGGAAATACAGCCTATTCTTGCCTATGTATATGTTAATCAGAGCATTTCATTTATGAAAGAAATGTATTCGGTAAATCTCGGCGTGCTGAATAATGCGGACAAACAGTTTGTGATAGAAGATTCGTCGGCTGCGCTCAATCTGCCCTACGGACTTTCTCTGGCAACAAATAAACAGCCGCTTACGCAGAGTATGGGTTCTATTGCAGGACAGCAGCAGAAAATTGTAGGTTGGTCTGTAAGGGGTGACAGAAAGGGCGAGTATGATCTTTCTGCCGATTTCAAGGGAACCCTTATGCCTTTCGGCGCTCCTGTTTCGGCAAGCTTTAAAACGTCTACTCCTTTTACTGTCGGAGCAGGAGACGGAATAGTTATCCATGTAATGCCGGAATCCTGCGCATATATCGGTGAAAAGTACTATGTACAGCTTGCCGTTGCAAACGAGGGCTCGGATACTTTCTATAACCTGACCACGGACTTCGGACCGTATATCAACCCGGGATATAAGCAATATATTACCATAACTCACCCGGACGGTTCGGTTGAAGTACAGGAAGACGAATCGGCGTGCTATGAAATTCAAAGCGCAGACGAGTGCGAGTACATACCCGTTATTTCGGGAGGTCAGCACGTCAGAGTAAAAGTATTTAAACCCGGCGATGTGATTTACGGAACATATTGCCAGACATTCAGTGCGTCAGGCGATCCTGAGCAGGTTTACTATAAACTTATTGACTCTGTTGTTGAACAGCTCACAGGGGATACTAATGTAAAGGTTGTAGTTGAGCCTATTGCCAGTCATATCACTAAATTTAATGTAAAGCAGAAAATTGTAGACAACTCATGGGCGGATCCTGTTGATATGACAACGGGAGCGTATACCGATCAGGTTCCTGCAATGTCGGTTACCGGAGAATCTCCGCTAACTCTTAATCTCAACTATAATTCACTGAACGCTTCCGAAAGGGGACAGCTCGGCTACGGCTGGTCGCACGACTTTGAGGCTTATCTTGACGTTAAGGACACAGTAATAAACGTACATTGGAATCCTACAGATTATTCAAGCTTTGTTGACGAGCGTTCCGCAACAAGAAACGTAAACGGAGAAATTATCGACGGTCAGAAATATGTGTTTGACAGCGACGGAAAGCTCATTCAGATCATTCAGCCTAATGAAAAGACGGCAACTCTGGAGCATATCGGCAATACTACGGTTATTACCGAGGACGTTTCGGGAGCGAAGCTTGTTCTGAATTATAACGATTCGGGACTTCTTACATCGGTAGGCGACGGAAACGGAAGAATTACGTCTATTACCTATGAAAACGACCTTATCAAGTCGGTAACAAATCCGCTGGGCGATACCGTAGTTTACGCTTACGATGAAAATAACAGGCTTATTACAACAGCGTTAAACGGTGAAGCTCCATATGTAACTAATACTTATGACGAGGAGGGCAGAGTTCTTACTCAGGACGACGCCGATCCCGATACTCCTTTGTCATACTTCAGTTATTCCGAAAGTGAGAATAACAAATTTATCGTTGACGGTATTGACAGAAACGGAAATACTGTAAAATATGTTTCCGACGGTATGGGTCATCTTCTTTCCGTAACAGATCAGAATAACAATACGGTAAAGTATTCTTACGACCTTAAGGGAAATCTTCTTGACGAGACTACAGCCGACGGAAAAACTACCGTTTACACCTATGATGATGACAATAATCTTATAAAGGTTAAGGATCCAAGCGGCTATGTTACTGTTATGACATATGACGGCAACGGCAATATCCTTACAGTAACAGGTCCGAACGGGGAGAAAAATTCTTATACATATAATGTAAAGAACCTGCTTGAAACGCAGACAGAATATACAAGCGCAAGAAAGAGCTATACCTACAATAAGAACGGACAGATACTTACCGAGGCTATCGAAGGACTTGGCGTAAGGACCTACGGTTATACCAACGGCAAGATAACGTCCGTGAGCGATTATGAAAATAATCTTTCGGAAAATACCTATGACGAGTACGGTAATCTGCGTTCACAAACAGACAGAGAGGGTCATCAGACTGTATATAACTACGATCTGCTCAATAGAGTCATAAGCATTACCAACGAGGACGGTACTGAAAGCTACACCTACGATTCAATGGGTAATAAGACTTCCGTTACCGATTCAAGAGGTAATACAACGTACTATACCTATAATTCCAACAATTGGCTTATCAGCACTACAAACGCTAAGGGTACAGTTACATACGATTATGATAACGAGGGCAGGCTAATCCGTCAGACCAATACAGACGGAACAGTAGTAGTTAACACCTGCGACGCAGTCGGAAACGTTATCTCCGCAACAAACGAAAACGGCGAGGTAACTAAATTTGCTTATGATGCAGCAAACAGAATGATTTCCAAAACTGTTGTTGACGGCGAAAATGAGTATACTGAAAGCTATGAGTACTATCCCAACGGAAAGATTAAGAAAACGACCTTTGCGGACGGCACAAGCGAGAGCTATACATACGATAAGCAGTGGAGACTTGTAAAGACGACCGATGAGCAGGGCAATTATTCTACCTCAGAATATGACGCCGCAAATAATCTTCTCAGCGCAACTGACGCGGAGGGCAATACTGTTTCATATACTTATGACAAGTACGGAAGAATGCTTACTTCCACAGACGCTAACGGAAACGTTACTACTTACGACGAGTATGATTTCAACGGGCTTTGCACTCAGAAAACTCTCCCTAACGGTCAGGTTGTAAAAATCGGCTATAACAAGGAGGGTATGGTCACTCAGACGACTTTTGTTGCAGAGGACGAAAACAGCGAGGATATTTCCGTATTCTATGGGTATGACGCAATGGGCAGAGTGACCAAGTACACCAACGAGGAAGGCTACTCAACATTTACGGAGTATGATGAGAACGGCAATATCATCAAGCTTACCGACGCTGAGGGTAATGTCGTTACAAGTCAGTATGACGAGGTCAATAGTCTTATTCTGTCAACCGACGCTATGGGCGTAGATACTCAGTACACCTACGACAGCGTGGGAAATCTTGTAAAGACCATTGAAAACCTCAATACCGCAAGGGAAGAAAAGACAGAAAATGTATATGACAATCTCGGAAGAATAACCAGTTCTACCGACGCAGAAAGCGGTACTGCAAAGTACGAATATGACCGACTTGGAAATGTCTCCGCACAGATCGACCCCAACGGCGGAAGAACAGAGTACACATACGACAGTATGGGCAGGCTCACCGAAACGGTCAATCCTATTGGCGGAACGAAAACCTATACTTACGACGACGTGGGACAGCTTGCTTCGCAGAAGAATGCAAGAGGTCAGGAGACTACCTACGAATACTACAAAAACGGCTGGATAAAGAGCTTTACCGACGAGCTTGGTACGGTCTCGTACACCTATGACGGCAACGGAAACGTACTTACAGTTACCGACGAGAACGGCACTATCACACGTGAGTATGACAATATGAACCGTGTGACAAAGTACACCGATTTCAGAGGAAACACGATTAAGTACTCCTATGACCAGCTGGGCAATCTTGTGGCTCTGACTTATCCGGGCGGCAGGGTAGTCCGCTATACCTACTACAAGACGGGTAATGTAAAGACCGTTACAGACTGGGACGGCAAGGTTACGTCCTTTGAGTATGACGGCAACGGCAGACTGACAAAGATTTCCAGAGCCGACGGAAGTGCAGAGGAACGCACCTACGACGCTAACGGCAGACTTGTTACTATTGTCGATAAAAACGGCGAAAACGTCATAAATCAGAAGGTTTACTCTTATGACGAGTCGGGCAATGTAACGGAAATTTCATCTTCCGACGGCACGACAATGGACGGTCTGACAAGCGCGGAGATGAAGTACAACGAGAACAATCAGCTTATCGAGTACAACGGCGAAGAAGTTAAGTACGACGCTGACGGCAATATGATCTACGGTCCGCTTAACGGTGAAATGGCGGAGTTTGAATACGACTGCCGCAACAGGCTTGTTTCTGCCGGAGGAATTTCCTACGAATACGACGCTGAAAACAACCGCATTTCTCAGACGGAGAACGGCGCAAAGACCGATTACGTTGTTGACAGCAACAGCAGTACGCTAACCCGTATTCTTACGGCGGCAAAGGAGGACGATACAACTTATTATATTTACGGAATTGGTCTGATCGCGCAGGAAAACGACGGCGAATACTTGATTTACCACTTCAACAACATCGGAAGCACCGAGGCTGTGACAAATATCGACGGAGAAATCGTTGAAACTTTTGATTACGGTCCTTACGGGGAGTTGCTTTCTGAGAATAGTTGTGGTATAATGTTCCTGTATAACGGCGAAGTTGGCGTTGCTACGGACAGCAACGGTCTGTACTATATGAGGGCGAGGTACTACAACCCTGAGATAAAGCGTTTTATCAACCAGGACGTTATGACGGGTTCGATCACCAACACCCCGACTTTGAACAGATACGCTTATGTCAACGGCAATCCGATAAGCCTGAATGACCCGTTCGGACTTAGTCCTCTGCTCAACTGGCTTGACGGAATTACGGGGCATGATGTTCTTGACCTGTTGGGTATGATACCGGGCGTTGGTTTTGTTTTCGACGGAATCAATGCGGCATGGTATATTGCCGAGGGCGATTATTTCAATGCGGCTTGCAGCTTTGTGTCAGCACTCCCGGGAGTAGGCGACGCGATAGGAGTTTTCGCAAAGGGCGGAAAGGCTTGTAAGATTGTTACGGCGTTCCATAAAGCGGGTGCGGCAGGCAATATGCTTATAGGCGCATATACGTTCGGAAATATAGCTGAGAAGTACATAACAGGAGAGGCAAGCTTTACTTGGGACGAAATAAAGGGCGACTTGTTTACCGTAGCAATGACAGGCGCGTCAATGTGGGGTTCGGCAAAGGACTTCGGCACTTCGTATTGCTTTGTTGCGGGCACGCTTGTAACCACTGAGGACGGGCAGAAACCGATTGAGGAAATTGAAGTCGGCGATAGAGTTCTTTCAGAAAATGAGTTGACGGGTGAGGTTGCAATTAAAACCGTAACCGAAACTTATGTCAATGAAACTGATGAACTTATCCATATTGGTGTAAATGGTGAAACTATATCTGCTACGCCGACACACCCGTTTTATGTAGATAAGCTTGGCTGGACACTTGCAAGAAGCCTTAAAGCAGGTGACGTACTTGTACTTTCTAATGGTGAACTTGTTACTGTTGAGTTTGTTCAGCACGAAATACTCGAAAATCCGATTAAGGTTTATAACTTTGAGGTTGAGGATTTCCATACTTACTTTGTGGGCGAAAATGGTATTTTTGTTCATAATGGGTGTGGGGATGAAGTTGGCTTCAGGGATATGATGTCTCCTGAGGATGCTGCAAGATATGACGATTACTGGTATAATGTAGGAACCTCAAAAGCAATCGAGGCAAGAGATGCTAAATTAAAAGAAATAGATACATGGAGTAATACCAAAAGAAATGACATAACTACAGTTGTTGGAGCTGTGGATCTGGATACTGGTAATGTGGCGGTTGGAGTAAAAAGTTCTAAGACATATGGAGGACAAACTGTAAATGGAAAACCTATATGCGCAGAGGATTTAGCTGTTCAACAGTTAGGCGGTAATAAATCCAGTATTGTTATGACGAGTGCTATACGTCCCAGAACAGGTAATACAGTGCCTGTGTGTGTAAATTGTCAAGGTGTTTATAGTAAAAATCAATTTATGAATGGGGTGGATTTTCAATAATGAAAGACAAAAAATGGTGTATGAATTTTTCTAATAGTGAAATCCAAAAATTCATAATAGATAAATTGGATTATAACGTTGACTGCAAATACATTGTTGATGATAATTATGTAACTGGACACTGTAAGAAAGACTTTGAATATATTACTTTCGATGGTGAAAAGCAGGAGTTTTATATTAGTTTTCTTAAATGTCAAACATCTATATTTTTTCCAAATAGTGAAATAATGTTTATCGATGATAACGAAAAGAAAAATTACACAATCAGCGATGTATATGGAAATATTGTTTATGAGGGGAAATTAAATAATTTATCTCACGAGCAA
>JAUNOG010000054.1 GCA_030531185.1 Ruminococcus sp. | reverse complement strand
CGGAAACGCTGTGGTGTGCGAAAACGCTGTGGTGCGCGGAGACGCCGACTATCTCTGCTTTTAAGGCTTAGGATCACACAACCGTAACACAACATTTTACAAAACCAAAGACGGCGGCGTTTCGGTCGTTTGCGGCTGCTTTAACGGAACACTGGGCGAATTTACGGCAAAGGTCAAGGAAACACACGGAGACAGCAAATACGCCCGTGAATATTTGGCGGCTGTTGAGGTTGTTAAAATACATTTTGAATTGGAGGAATAAAAAAATGGACAAAGAAACGATTTTAAAGGCGACGGAGTGTTGTGCCGATGAAAACAACGTGGAACATTGCGACTGCTGTCCGCTTAACGAAATGTCAATGAACTGCGGATACTACTTTGCAAAATACCTAGCGGACAAAGAATTCGAGCCCGCCCCTGCAGGAACAGAGACGAGCCCGAAAAACAAAAACTTACATTTTGATAATAACACGATTTCGGAGATTTGTCAAGAGGCTCTGCGAAAAATTTCAAGTAATGCCTCGTTACACGCCGATGTTTATGCTCAGGCGACGTTAGACATTATCGCAAAATTTAAAGGAGGGCAAAAATGATTAAGTATAAACTGATCGGAACGAAAGAGGGAGAAACACCCGAACAGGCAATCATCAGATGTGCTAATAACCTTATTAAAGCAGTTATTGCGGCGGGTTACAGTATTCACAACACAAGTGAAATTTCTGGCGTGGAGGTTAAATTCTATAGAGATTATGAAAAAGAAATAATGGTTAATAACGTACTCTCTCATTGGCAGTTAACAGGCAAAGCCACTATAAAGCCGACTTTCCGCCCGTCGAATAACGAACTGGAACTTGACGAGGAGACCCCCAATGGCGACCAGAATTGACGATGACGGAGTGCGTTACCTAGCCTGTGACCATTGTAACAGCAGCGCGGACAAGCTGTACGATTTCGGCGGCTGGGTCGGAGAACTCTGTTACGATTGCGGCATAGCTCGGATACTCACAGACAATCCGGAACTTGAGGTCTGGGACGCGGAATACGAGATTGAAAATCATTATGAAACGATTAAACCGGAGGAGGAATACGAATTTTGAATTTAACGAACGAAAACTATTTTTCACCGAAAGCAGATAGGGAATATATGAGCGTTTCTCAATACAAAAGCTTTAACGAATGCGAGGCTTGTGCTTTAGCGGAGCTTAACGGCGGATACAAAAAGCCTATGACAACAGCTCTGCTTGTTGGTTCATATGTGGATTCATATTATGAAGGTACTCTCGATCTTTTCAAAGCTCAGCACCCCGAAATATTTAAAAAGAACGGAGAGTTGAAAGCAGATTATATAAGAGCCGACGAGATTATTAAACGAACCGAACGTGACGAAACGTTTCAGAAGTATATGAGCGGAGAAAAGCAAAAGATTTTCACGGCGGAACTTTTTGGTTGTATGTGGAAAATCAAGATCGACAGTCTGCTGCCTGATAAAATAGTAGATCTTAAATGTATGTCCAATCTCAACTGGGGATATGACAGCAGACTTAATCGCTGGAATAATTTTGTATCGCTGTGGAAATATGATCTTCAACTTGCGGTTTATCAGGAAATATATTTCAGAGCAACAGGAAATCGTCTGCCTGTATATATCGCCGCTTGTACTAAAGAGGAAGTCCCCAATATTGAGATAATAGATATACCTCAATGGAGGCTTAATGAATGTATGGAGGAGCTCGAAAGAACGCTCCCGCATATTCTGGATATAAAAAACGGTAAAGTCCCGCCGCAAAGGTGCGGAGTGTGCAATTACTGCAAATCGACAAAAGTGCTTAAAGAGCCTGTAAGCTTTGAGCTTGCAGGACTTAGCGATAAGGAAAGAAAGGAATGGGAATAGTATGGTAGGACTAATCTATTGCCGATCAGGCGGAGGAAAAACAGTTTGTTCAACGCTTGTTAAGGGCAAGAAAAATTTATTGCTTTGCTCCGATAATTCGGAGGTGGTGCTGAACAATTTTGACAGACCGAATTTGACTGTGCATAAAATCACTCACTGCGTTAAGGATAACGCAAGCGACGAAACAGCTTTTATGAGGCTTGCGGAAAATGCGGCAGAGCAGGGGTATGATAATATGATAATCGATAATCTGTCCGATCTGTTCGATATGTGGATTTTGGAACTTGAAGAAAAGGGCGGTTCAAAGGACAAGCGTCAGGATTATCAGCTTGTGTACAATCAGCTTAAACGTCTTGTGCGTAAAGCTACGATGTTCAAATGCAATGTGATTTTCACCGCTTGGCAGGAAACAAGACAGCTTGTCACTCCCGACGGTACGCCGTATGTGAATACAATGCCCAAACTGCCCGAGAAGATACTCGACAATGTGTGCGGACTTTGCAATGTGGTCGGCTATGTTACCCACTCTGCGGACAAGCAGGGCAATATGCGCTGGTGGTATGTTACAAAGCCGACAAAGGAATTTTACGCTAAAGATCAACTTTTTAACCGTGAAGCTGTGTACCCGGAAATGATTTTTGAAAGGGGCGTTAAGTAAATGTTAGGACAGGATAAATTTATTGATATTTACAACGGGTCAATAAAGCGGCAGGGCTCAGCCGAACTATTGGAATGGCTTAAAAAGTCGGATTTCTTCACTGCTCCCGCAAGTACTAAATATCATCTTGACTGCAAAGGCGGACTTGTACAGCACAGTATTAACGTGTATTTACGGCTTAAAGCTCAGGCGGATTTACTTTTCAAGGATAAGTACTCCAATGAAACGCTTGCAATAGTGTTTCTGCTGCACGATTTGTGCAAGGTGAATTTCTATAAGGAAAGCACTCGAAACGTCAAGAACGAAGTCACGGGGCAATGGGAAAAATTGCCTTGCTATACAGTTGACGAAAAGTACAAATTCGGCGGACACGGAAGTAAATCGGTGTATCTGATAATGCTTTTTATGAAGTTAACTCCCGAAGAGGCGGCGGCTATCAACTGTCATATGGGAGCATACGACCGTCCTGCAAATGATTATCAGGTGAGCGGGACATTTGAAAACAATCCGCTTGCGCTTATGCTGAGCGTTGCAGATCAATACGCAAGCTTTATCGACGAAAGAGAGGTAGAACAATAAAATGCTTAATTTTAATTTCAATGCAAATGATTATGAAGAGAAAACGTATGAACCTATTCCCGTAGGCGATTACAGAATTCGTGTAGAGAATGCAGAAGAGACCGTTTCAAAATCAAGCGGTAAAGATATGGTCAAGCTTACTTTTGCAGTATCGGGAAAATCCTCAAAGCTGTTTTTCTATCTGGTTATAGATCCTGCCGATCAAAAAGCGACCAATCAGCGTTTCGGTACATTCTGGGACAGTTTCGGTATTCCGTTCGGAAACAGCGACCCGCAGTCGTGGATAGGTAAGGTGGGAGCTTGCAGAGTTATTCACGAGGATTATCAGGGCGAACCGCAGGCGAAAGTCAAGTATCTGATCAACAGAAAAAAGCAGGCTGCACTTCCTGCGTGGGTAGAACCTCCCGCAAGCGGTTCGGGTAGTATGCCAAAGGGAAATTACGTATCTCCCGCCGAACCGCCAATGCCCGATCCCGATTTTCCGCCTCCGCCTGATGTTCCGTTCGATCCTAACAGTCTTATATGATCGAATTCAGACCGTATCAGAAAGACTACATACGTAAGATTGGCTGTGCCTTTAATGCGGGATACAAAAAGATATGCATAGTAGCTCCCTGCGGTTCGGGGAAAACGGCTTTGTTTGCAGGAATGGCGGATGCCTCTCAGAAAAACGGTAAAACGGTATGGTTTTTAGTCCACCGAAAGGAGCTTTTAGATCAGACTACCGCCACATTTGAGAGGTTCGGAATAAAGCTTATTACTATTAATATAGGTATGGTTGCTACATATGCAAATCACCTTGACAGCTATCCCAAACCTGATTTAATAGTGTTCGATGAGTGTCATTTTTCCGCAGCCAAAACGTGGCAGAAAATTATTAAGAAATTTCCCAACGCATATTTAATAGGATTGACAGCTACCCCATGCAGACTTGACGGTAAACCGCTGGGAGACATCTATCAAACTATGATAACGGGAGTAACAATAAAGGAGCTTATTTCTCAGGGGTATTTGTCGCCGTACAGATATTTCGCTCCGAAAGTTGCTGATTTATCGGATTTAAAGCGAAAGGGTTCGGACTTTAACGCTGAGCAGGCGACTGAACTGTTGTCAACAAGAGCAGTATTTGGCGATGTGGTCAAACATTACAAAGCTTTGGCAGACGGTTTGCAGGCTATCTGTTATTGCTCGACCGTAAAACATTCTCAGACTACGGCGGAGGCTTTCAGTCAAGCGGGGATTAATGCAGTACATTTTGACGGAAATACGCCTAAGAAAGAACGAGACGACATTCTCCGCCAATACAGAGAAAAGAAACTCCGTATACTGTGCAATGTTGATTTGATCTCAGTAGGTTTTGACTGTCCGAACTGCGAATGCTGCATACTTCTCAGACCGACAATGAGCCTTGCGCTGTTTATCCAACAGTCAATGAGATGTATGCGTCCGAAAGCAGGCAAGACGGCGGTCATTCTCGATCACGTCAATAATTACACACGTTTCGGACTGCCTGATGAGGAGCGTGAATGGAGTTTACAGAACAAGGTCAAGCCCCGACAGTCTCACGCAGAGGACGGAATGCTTAAAGTAAGAACGTGCGGAAATTGTTTCTGTACTTACGAAAGTAAGCTAAAAAAATGTCCGTACTGCGGTGATGAGTATAAACCGACAGATCAGGAAATAAAAAACGTAAAGGAAATAAGGCTCGCTGAGATAAAAGAGGAGCGTAAACAGAAAGCCGAAGAAACCGTCAAGGATTATAATAATGCAGACGAATGCAAGAATATGGCGGAGCTTGCCGCATTCGCCAAAAAGAAAGGCTATAAACCGCAATGGGCTTATTTTGCGGGGAAAAGGAGAGGTTTTATAAAATGAGTAAAATCAGTACAAGAACCATAGATGAAATAATAAAGTTTTCAATGGTTGTAGATAAAAACGCTCTAAGCAACGAGCGTAAAAACTGGGGAAAATCAGTTGAGTTTGAATGTCCTTTATGCAATGGGACGATAACGTGTATACGATCTGCATATAACGGACATATATGTGCGAAATGTAGCGGCTGTAACTTCACGGTAATGGAATAGGGGGTGCATTAAAGAATGAAATCCGAGCACGAGATACAAAAGGAAATTATGCTTGCGGTGTCTCCCGACTGCTGTATTTTCCGAACAAATGCGGGACAATTCTGGCAAGGTAAAGTGGTTTATTCACAGGAATTCAAACAGAACGTCCTTATAAATTTAAAGCGCGTGGACGGACTTCCGCAGGGATATTCGGACTTGTCGGGCGTGAGAAAATCCGACGGAAAAGCAGTATTTATCGAGGTCAAGCGCGAGGACGGAAAAGTTCGTGCCGAACAGGAAAGATTTCTTAACGCAATGAGAGCAAATCACGCTCTCGCAGGCGTGGCGCACAGTAAGGAGGAGGCTCTAAGAATTATATGGACTTGATAGAGCTTGAAACAAGAGCCAAAAACGGCGAGGACTATCCCAAAGGTCTGAATTTTGAGGAAAGAGAGCTGTTTGCAAATTTCAGAGTGCTGTATTTTCTGCTGAGAAACGGTCAGGTCTCAAAAGAAAATGCCAGAATGGAAAAGGCTCTTTATTTACAGGAATACAAGATAAGAACCAATATTATCAATCAATACAATGAGGATTTACAGCGCAAGACGGCTATCCACGATATTCTGAACAAATACGGCGGTGTTAGAAACGTTCCGCCCGATGTTCTTGAACAGCTATTTAAAATGCTGGATAACTGCCTTTACATAAATAAGGACAACAATAAACTTATGGAGCAGGTGAATAAATACTTAGGTTTGGAATGGACGGAGGTTGAAACAAATGGACTTTGAATTAATTCAAAAGCTTCATAATGAATGCAAGACCCAAAAGCAGATTGCCGAAATTACAGGCTGTTCCCAGTCCGCGATCAGTATTGCTTTAAGGGCTATGAATTATAAAGGAAAAGGCGGAATGCTGGATTATGATATGATAAAAAATCCGATATTGCGGGAATTCTGCCGATACAACCGCTTTACGCTGCATAATGTGGCAGGTATGATACATTGTTCTTTAGATAAAGCAAGGGCTTTTCTAGAGGGTGACAGGGAAGTGAGATTGTCTGTTACACAGATCAAAAACATACTGCTTGCAACAAATCTAAGTTTTGAGGAGGTGTTCGGAGGTGATTAACAGATTAATGTCCAAATATAATTCTCCTACAAAAGATTACAGGTATTGTGCTCATTGCAGTAGATCGTTCAGTATGGAAGACGACAGCAGAAGCAAATACTGCAAAAGATGCAGGCTGTTTTTCAAACAGGATAATACCCGTCCGAAATGCAAACGTCATAAACAATGCAAATATGGAGTACAGCTGGATTGCAGATACGGCTATGCCTGCGGATATATGTATTACACAGGAGAAAAGAGAAGCTGTTCTGCTGAGAACTGTGATAAGTTTGAAAGGAGATAAAATCAATATTCCTATTTTTATGGACAATGGAACGGCGTGAAAAAGCCGCCCATTGCTGAGCGGCTCTAAATTATCTGCATTTTCTCAAGAAAAGCTTAAACAGTTTAATAATTGCACAAATACCTAACGGATAAGCTATAAAAAATATTGCAATTGCGTTCTTGAAAATCTCAGAAATCAACAGTAAACCTTCAAGTAATGTACTCATATTATCCTCCTTTCCAATATCCAGGCAACACCCTCTTTCATTTCAATTTCGTGCATTCCATCAGTTTAATTTCATTTTTATTCGCACATTTATACATTCACATTATAGATTGCAAATCAAGATATTAAATTTTCTATATTATAGCACTAACGGAAAGGTTTGTCAATAGATTGAAATGATAGATTTGTAAAAGTAAGGTGAAATTTGGTAGAAGAAATAGAGGAATACCCAAGTTTAAAGGAGTAAAAAATGAAACCCACCAAAATAGAGCTATACAACGACAATTTTCAGAATTACAAGCGGTACGGAATTCCAAAGGCGCAGCTTGTAATTGCAGATATACCGTATAATCTCGGCACGAACGCTTACGGTTCGTCTCCCGAGTGGTACAACGGCGGAGACAACTCCAACGGCGAAAGCAGAAAAGCAGGGAAGGCGTTTTTTAACAGCGATTTTAATTTCAATATTGCGGAATATTTCCACTTTTGCAATCGCCTGCTGAAAAAGGAGCCCGAAAAAAGCAACGGCAGAGGAAAAAGCTCCGACGCGCCGTGTATGATAATTTTCTGCGCCTTTCAGCAGATACCTACAGTTATCAAGTACGCTGAAAAATACGGATTTAAGAATTACATACATTTGACGTTTATCAAGAATTATTCGGCGCAGGTTTTAAAAGCCAATATGAGGGTAGTCGGAGCGACGGAACACGCATTAGTCCTGTATCGGAACAAGCTCCCGAAGTTCAGAAACGGCGGTCATATGGTTTTTGATTGGCTGAAATGGGAAAGGGACAACAAGAACGTTTATCCGAAAATACATCCCACGCAAAAGCCCGTAAATGTGCTGAAACGTCTGATAGAGATTTTCACAGACGAGGGCGACGTTGTGATAGACCCCTGCGCAGGAAGCGGAACTACGCTCAGAGCCTGCGCCGAGCTTAACCGCAGCTGTTACGGCTTTGAGATCGATAAACGATTTTGCAAGGACGCACAGGAAAAAATGCTTGTTAATATACAGCTTGCGTTATGAAAATAAATTTAAATACGAGGAGTAATAAAAAATGAACAAAAAAGAAATAAACGAAATCAAAAAGAACTTTAACGACGACTGCGGATTTTTTACCGTAAACCGCGTGATCACCGCATTCGTGGACGCTGAAAAGAACATCAAATGCAGGACAAATCGGCTTTACAGCATTATCCCGCAGGAGGAAAGCGAGCCGATAATGATAAATCTCAAAAAAGTCCTCAGCGGGAAGATCGGCAGTAATCTTATGGAATACGCTTTCCCGAAAGAGGCTTATGAGGAGGACGGCGCGCAGCGGTTCCTATACAGCGTACTCAAAAGCAAGCTGGCGGACGACGAGACGGCGGACAGTTTTCTCAACGCCGTTGCGGAAAAGGTCGAATACGGTTCAGTCTACACGATATTTGCGGCGCACTGCACATATTCAGTCCTCAGCAAGAGCTGGACGGACGATCCCGACGGAGATACATACGACTACAACTTCATCATCACAGCCATATGCCCCGTAAATCTCCGCATTGACGGACTTGTTTACAACGATGACCCAAGCTCCATTGCCAGAAAGAAAAGCTATGACAGAATTGTAGAACTGCCTACCGACGGATTTTTGTTCCCGCTGTTCAATGACCGTTCGGACGTCAACGGAGTGCTGTATTACACCAAGAACGCGAAAAAGCCCAATACTACGATAATCGAGGACTTCTTAGGCTGTGAATTTGTTATGACGGCAAAGTCCGAAAAGGAGACGTTCAATGCGATTTTAAGCGAAGTCTGCGGCGATGAACTTGACTATGACCTTATCACCATAGTCAACGATAAAATTCGGACTGTCATCGATCAGAATGCGAATGAAACGGAGGTCACGACGGTCGACCAAAACGCGCTGTACTCCATTCTGTGGGAGGCGGGAGTAAGCCGGGAAAGGCTTGAAAATTTTCCGAAAATATATGAAAAGCTTATGGGCGATAAGCCTTTCACGGCGGTAAATCTGGCAGACCCAAAGACTGTGCTTACCGTTCCGAGCGTTAAGATCAATGTTGATAATAACGCGGTCGGCAGAGTGGACATTCAGATTATCGGCGGCAGGAAGTGCATTGTTATCAAACTTGACGAGCCTGAGATTTCGGTCAATGGGGTTAATGTGGCGAGATGACTATGACATTCCTAGACTTTTTTGCAGGAGTAGGCGGTACCTATATCGTATAGCCGAAAAATTCAGTTTGGAGGAACACATATGAAAACACAACCCGAATGCGGAAGACGCAGATACTTTGAAAATCTGATGAATATGCACTCGCAGTGCAAGGACAGGAGCAAAGCGAAGACAAGAAAGAAGAGGAAGAGATGAAACTAAAACCCGAATACATATTTCCACTGGCACTGATAGCGTTAGATTTAGCCGCCGCAATGGTCTACGTTGTGCATAAGGACTACAAGAAAACCGTCTATTGGATAGCTGCGGCGGTGCTGAATATAACGGTGACATTTTGAGGAGGAATGAAAAATGGAGAATAATATTAAAATTTTGAGAACACAAAAAGGATTGACAGGTCGGCAGCTTGCTGAACAGATCGGTGTCGGTGCAGAAACAATATCCAAATATGAACGCGGCGCGCTGGATATTACTTCAATGAAAATCGGTACGCTTTTGAAGATATGCGACGTTTTAGACTGCAATTTAAGTGAAATAGTTGGATCTTCGCATAGAATTTCAAGCAAGGCAAATTCTTATGGAAAAGTCCACTTCTTAAAGCTCAACATAGAGTTCTGCGATGATGTTCTGAACGGCAAGAAGAATTTTGAGATACGCAACAATGACAGAGGATTTCAGACTGGAGATTTGATTAAATTTATACCGACCGATGGAACATACTCTGTTGATTTGAATGGGAACGAAACACAGCTTGCACGTCATCCAATTAGTGAAAGGATATATAAAATCAAATATATCCTCAGCGGCTGGGGCTTAAAAAACGGGTATGTTGCATTGGCTATTGAGGAGGTTTCGAAAGATGAATGAAAAATTAAAGCCTTGCCCGTTCTGCGGGAAAGAAATAGATATAGAAAAAAATATGTATATTCCCGAAAGAGACTGGCACCCAACATACTTTGACCCTGATAGTGGTGGAGATCCAATAAGTATTTGTTGTAAATGTGGACTGGAATTTTCCCATGGATATGATTGGGACGAGTTTGTAAAAGCTTGGAACAGGAGGACTGACAATGGGCAGAAAGGAAACTACTAAAACATTATCACAATTGCTTGAAAAACACATCGACCCACACAAAGACCCGCGCGTCTATTGGGCAAAAGAAGTTACGTTCGAGTACGCTACCGATCACCCTATAAGGGTAGATTATATGCAGTTCAAGCCCGTTAACAATACGATTTCAGGGATTGAAAAAGGTAATTTTTATTGCTACGAAATTAAATCATCTGTTAAAGATTTTCATTCTAAAAATGGGCATAATTTTATAGGCGATTATAATTATTATGTTATGCCCCTAGAAGTCTACGAAAAAGTTAAAAATGAAATTCCGTATCGGGTTGGGGTTTACGCAACCGCCGAAACGTGGAAAGGCAAGTGCTTAATGTCGGTGAAAAAAGCACAAAGAACAGACCGTAAACATCCTGCTCTTGAGATGTTACTGATGATGTTTCGCTCTGCAAATAGGGATAGGAGGACTAACAATGGCTAAGAAATTTATTGATTCTGAAAAATTTCGTAATGAGGTAAACATTCTCGGATGGGGCGATACCTGCGACGGCGAATATAACGATGCATGGGATGATGCAATGTCAGCTATTTTGGAAATTTTAGATAATCAGCCCGCCGCAGATGTGCAGGAGGTTAGGCACGGGAAATGGAAAGACGCAAATGAAACGTTTGAATGCTCTATTTGCGGCTATAGTTTTGAAAATGAGGGGTATATGCACTTTTTTAATTTTTGCCCATGTTGTGGTGCAAGAATGGACGGTGAAATCAATGCCTGAACGCAAATCCAACGGTCTCATTATCCTTGAATTTATCAGAGGTCTGCTGAGAGGTGAGAATATTGAAAGCCAGAACCCTAACAACTAAGAAAGCAATTCACGATGAAGTAATGCGTGAATATCAGGCTCGCTATGACGAACATCAGAATGCTATTGCCTCAGATATCGCCGTTCAGGTGCTGTCTAATGTGCTTATAACGCTTGATAAATCCTACGGCTGGAGAAAAGACCGCCTAAAACATTTTGTGGAGGCTTTGCAGGATATGTCGGATATTATGGAAAATCCCACGCCTATGACCCACAGATTTACACCCGACGACAACTACGAATATATCAAAAATACATACGGAATTGATCTGAAAGAAGAATTTCAGTTTGAATGCCAAAATAAGAGGTGACCTAATAATGATACAGAAAATAAAATCCCGTATTAATTGCGTAGATTATGCACAGCGTATCGGTCTGCCGATACATAAATCAGGGGACAGATGCATTTCCCCTCTGCGCGCTGAATCGGATAATAAATCTTCATTTACTGTCCACGACGATTATTACTATGACTTTGGTTCATACACAGGCGGAGACGTTATCGATTTCTGCGCCAACTATGCACACGACGGAGACAAGTCCGCTGCTGTAAGAGAGCTTGCGGATATTACAGGCGTTGACAGTTCTTCTTACGGAAACTGGCGTAAGAATACACAGAATCTTTGCAATCTTATTCAGAAATGGCACGAGGCTTTGCGCCCGCAGGATCTGGATTATCTCCACAGCCGCCGTATTACCGACGAAACTATACGCCGTCTGAAAATCGGATACACAGGAGAGGGAATTGTTTATAAAGATAACCCTCACTACGGCAGGCACAGAATAGCCGTTCCGTATTGGAAGAACGGTTACATATTCTCTTGGAATGCACGCGCTACCGAGCTTGACCAGTCTCCGAAGTATCTAAAGAGACCCAACGACGTTTTTTCAGATACCGCCGCCGTCTGGGGACTGCATACCCTTGACCGCAAATCCGACTTTATTGTTATTGCAGAAGGAGCATTCGACGCTCTCAGCTTTGATCAGGAAAACTATCCCGTACTTGCCACAATGGGCGGAAGCTTTTCGTCAACTCAGCTTAAAACCGTTACGGCTATTTGCAGAAATTATGATTACGTGCTGATGACCTTTGACAGCGACAGCGCGGGAGATTGTTTCACTTTTAATCTAGCGGAGCATTTGTTCAAGCATAAGATCAAATTCCGAATAGCCGCTCTGCCGTCGAATTTCAAGGATGTTTCGGAATATTACGCCGCAGGCTTTGATCTGTCTCAGCTTGTTACTTCCGCAAAGGACGGTTTGACGGCAATGTGCGAACGCATAACCGATAAGAATAAATTCAAGGATTTTGCCTTGCAGTCCTCGCGTTTTATAGGAAAGCCTGAGCTGGCTGATTTATTCAATGTGGCAAGGCAGACCATTGATGATATTTCCGCTGAATGGCTTGCAGAGCTTAGGAAGCAGTGTATGTCCGCTCCGTCGGAAGATTATATCGCTAAAATTGTAGTTGCAAAGCATAGTCTTAAATATTTTGCCGGACTGGGTTTTTATGAATATCTTAAAGGCTGCTGGCAAAAGCTTGACGACGAAACCGTTCAGAAATACATTGCGGACGAGCTGGGCTTTTACCGAAAGGGCAGTCTTGTGACCAATATTATCAAACTTATCAAAGCCGACTGCATTTCAAACGATACATTTAATGAAAAGCCGCTGTTTAATTTTATCAACGGAACTCTGCACCTTGACACAATGGAATTTACCGATCATAACCCCGATGATATGTGCAGTTTTCAGGTGAATTATCCGTATAAGCCTAAAGCTAAGTCCAAAGATTGGGAGAAATTTATATATGATATAGCCGACGGTGACGATAAGCGAATAGCTCTATTGCAGGAGATCGCAGGCTATGTTCTGTTCAGCCATAACAACCTTCAGACCTGCGCTTTTCTTCTGGGAGAGGGCAGCAACGGAAAATCCGTTTATATTGAGACGCTCACAAATGTATTCGGAGAGGCTCAGGTAAGTAATGTCGAAATGGCGAACCTTACCGATAATTTTCAAAAAATTCTCCTAAAGGACGCGTTACTTAACGTTGCGACCGAAACCAATTCAGACGTAAGAGGAACGGAATCCGTATTCAAGCAGATTGTGGCGGGCGACTATATTTCGGGCTGTTATAAAAATAAGGACTTTGTAAAATTCACGCCGCGCTGTAAAATGATTTTCGCCTGCAACGCTATACCCAAAGTCAACGATACCTCTTTCGGACTTAACCGAAGAATGATGTTCGTTAAGTTCGTTAATAAGTTTATTAAAGACCCCGACCCGAACAATCCTCATCAATATGAAAGGGACGATAAATTATCGGAAAAATTGTCGTCGCAGCTCCCCGCGATCTTTAACTGGTGTCTGGAGGGTTATAAAGCCTTGAAAATATTCAAAGAATTTACCGTCACCGACGACGCCGAGCAGCTTATGCAGAATTTCAAGGAGACTACTTCTCCTATCAGTATTTTTATAAGCGACTGTCCCATTACAGGCAGGATCACCAACGAACAGCTTTACGAACAATACAAGCAATGGTGTATGGACAACGGATACTCCAATGTAAAATCCCGCCCTGCTTTTATCAGAGCTTTCAAGCAGGCTATGCCCGATGAATATGAAGAGTACAGAACTGTTAACGCCGAGCGTAAAACTGTAAGAGGTTTTAAGAACACTAGTTCAGATAAACCACTTATACCTGGATTTATAATTTAGCGTATTAAATATTTACACATAATTTATTGTATATGTTATTTAAATTGATTAATTGTATGCCACAATTTGATGCCCTAAACCGATTTTATGTCACTTTTAAAATCGTTTCCGACATCAGCTAAACCCCCTATATTTCTTTATTTTATTATTATTTATGTCTTATGTCATTATATATATAAAAATAATATAATAATACAATATACGCCTTATGTATGCGTTTTACATATTATATAGGCTGAACTTAAACGGGGGTTAATTTGCGGCATAGTGACAATTGCTGTGCTTTTTAGTTTGCTTTATGGTTTATTTTGACAGGAGGTTTTCAATGAACGACTATTTCTCTGTTCGTCGCTTTATTTTCGATACCAATATTCTCGATGTTATGGACTGCCTTTATCTTAACGGGCTTACCAACGAACAGACCGCCGAACGACTTAATATTTCCGTGCAGACCGTTTACAACAGACATCTGCGCGGGTTGGATATGATAAATGAAATTTTTAATTCTGAAAGGAGTAATCTCAATGCCTAAAGGTATGAATTCACCTATGGCTAAACCCGAGCCTAAGGATGAAGAAACCAGAGAACTTTACAGACAGACTTCTACTAATTGTCTGAAATTCTGGGAAATGGGTAGAGTTTCAGTTAAAAACGACGAAGAACTTCAAGACCGTATCGGTCAATTTTACACGATATGCGCTGAAACAGGTCAAACGCCTACCGTTGAAAAAATGTGTCTTGCGCTGGGTTATGATACGACTACGGTCTTTGGCTGGCAGAGCGGAAAAAGAAAGGGTTTCACCCCAGAAACTGCCAACATAATAAAAAAAGCCAAGCAATTTTTATCAGCTTTTGACGCCGATTTGCTGCTGAAAAACAAGCTAAATCCCGTAGCTTACATATTCAGAGCAAAGAATTATTACGATATGTCGGACAAACAGGAGGTCGTTGTTACGCCAAACAACTCTTTGGGAGATACCGTCAATGAAGAGGAGCTGGCGCAGAAGCTTATTTCTGCAACGGAGGTCATAGACGTCGGAGAATAGCCGAGCGACTATCACACTAAACGTCAAGCGACTATCCCGAGCGACTATGAAAAAGCCCAGCGACTATGATTTTTGCTCAGATCACAAATAAATAATTAATACCGCCGTTCTTCAAACTTCTGAGGGGCGGCGGTTTAAATGAGTTGTAAGGCGGCTGACGCGCGTTCTGAGGCGTTTTTATAACTTGATAGTGAAATTACCCTAGTGAAAATATCGCGCCTTAAAATGCATTCTGGTAGATGTGAGAGCGAAGACGGATATTTTAAGCGCGCTGTATAACATTCGGTTTAAAGGCGGCTAGCACGCTTGCTGTGGCGTTTTGCTCTTTCGAGTATAATTTCACGTGTAAGCAAATAAAACGCCGCACAGAGCGTTACAGAGGGCACAGAACAAAAATAACCGCCCTTTCGGGCGGCTTAGTTATTTATGTTTACCTGCTGATTGAAAAATAGCTGATATAAGAGCAATTGCGATAACGTATATGATCCACATTGTTCATCACCTCAATTCTATTGTAGCATAACTTTGCACAGCTGTCAATTAAATGCTGTATCCGTGCTTTAACGCCCAGCGCAACGCGCCTTTTTCGGTTTTCCAGTTATTTGGAGCATATACTAACACTTGATTATCTTCAACGCTTTTTAGCCCGTAATACTGCGAGGGCTGACCCTTGTTAATACAATATGTTGTTACTTTCATAATTTTATACCTCCGTTATACTGCAATAGTGCCAAATTGTGCGTATTTATATATAAGTTCTGCGAGATTTTCGATGCTGTAACAAGATCGTCTAGTTAAGCTTTTGGATTCGCTTACCCAAGCGCGAAACTTATCACGGTATAAATAAAGACCGTCAAATAACTCTACAGCCTCTTTCCCGCTGTCGTAAGCTTCCCGAGCCATCGGGATCCAGTCGGCAGCGACAGCATCAAATATGCCATACTCGTAATCTACAGTTACAAAAGTGTTTCCACCTTGCAAAATCTCTTGTGACCGCTCGTCGATGTCTACATCTCTATATCGCAGTAAGACCGCTTTTACTTTGGATCGGTCAGTTTTAGGATCTTTAACTTTTGCTTTAATGTATGTATCGCCATAGCCACCCGAACGTATTGAGATAGACACCGTTTTTGATGTGTAGCCGTGTTTTTTAAGTTCCGCCCTTATGGTTTGTGATAATTCTTTGTTTGTCATAAGTCATTACCTCCTGAGATTTTTTCTTGACATTCCGTTATTTTTGTGATATACTCAAGGGAGATTAACGGAGGGTTCTCCCTTGTGTTAGTTTGTTTGATAATCGGCGGTGCTTTGGAAGGTTCGCCGATTATTTTTTTGTCTTGGGCTTTTTCCTTGACTGTATCTATATTATACTACGGTTTTACCGTATAGTCAATAGTCACAATGAACAAAGTTTAACCGTATAATTTGTTGAATTTGCTACTGTTAAACCGTATTTCATTGTGCTATAATAAAATAAAAGGAGGTATGACATATGCCTATATCTGAAGCACAAAAAAGATCACGTAACAAATGGGATAAAGAAAATATGAAAATTGTGGCTTGTAAAATACGAAAAGATTATGCGGAACGGTTCAAGCAATATGCGGCCGATAATGGCACGACACCAAACGCTTTAATAAAATCTTATGTATTAAAAGCTATCGGTGAAAAGGACGGTGCGGACGAATGAACAACAAACTAAAAAAAGTATATGAACTTAAAGAAAAGCTAGCCGGTTTGCGTCCGCTTAATGAAGGAGAATTAAAACGGCTGAGAGATGAATTTGCAGTGAATAACACGTATAATTCCAATGCCATAGAGGGAAGCACCCTTACATTGCGTGAAACAGCTATGATTTTAAGCGAGGGCATAACCATTGCCGAAAAGCCTGTTAAAGAACATTTGGAAGCTATCGGACATAAGGACGCATTTGATTATATTTTGGAAATTGCAGACCGAAAAACGGAGCTTTCAGAGCGTGTAATAAAAGAAATCCATTCTTTGGTACTTATGGCAGATAGGGAAAACAGAGGAGTTTATAGGCGTGTTCCCGTTAAGATTGTGGGTTCTGAATATACTCCGCCCCAGCCTTATTTGGTGTCAAAAGAAATGGAGCAGCTTATTATTGATTATAACGAGACGATCAAATCGGCTGATGTGATTTCTGCGGCGGCTTTACTTCATTTGAAATTTGAAAGTATACACCCATTCATTGACGGTAACGGCAGAACGGGCAGACTTTTGCTTAATTTTGAACTGATGAAAAGCGGTCTACTTCCCGTCAATATCAAATTTACCGATAGAGTGAAGTATTATGATTGCTTTGACAATTACCGTTTAAACAGCTCGCCGGATATGCTTACAGGTTTAATTGCAGATTATGAAATATCTGAGCTTGAAAGATACATCAGCATTATTGAAGCGGAATAGTGTTAAACAATCGGATATTAT
>JAUNOG010000106.1 GCA_030531185.1 Ruminococcus sp. | reverse complement strand
AAGAATATATTTCGGCTCGACGACTGCGGGACTTTTGGTTTCCGACGATATGGGCGAAAGCTGGGATATACATACTGTAAACGGAGAAAAAAATATTTCCGCGCTATGGATAAGCGAGGACGAAAGCGTTATCGTTGCAGGCTGTTCGGGAGAGGTAAACCGTCTTGGCGAAAATGTCCGAGGAACGACCCTTTACTGCTCAGGGGACAGGGGAGAAAGCTTTTATCCCGTTGAACAGCCAATGCCGAAGGATTTCTCCGATGCGACCTATCAGGGCTATGTGCCCCAGAGATTTGCCTTTGACGGAAATTATCTGTACGTAACTTTCTCGCATTCGGGAAAAGTTGTATGGGGCGGCTGGGGAGTGTATTCCTGCGACAGCGGAACAGCTTACGACGGACGTATCTGCCGCTATGTTATAAGAAACGGAAAGCCTATTTTTGATAAGGATATAACTCCATATGACGGCGAGGCGGAGGCCGGCAGGAAACTCAACGGCGGTTTCGGAGGAATTTCCGCCGAAAAGGGTATGCTTATCGCAGGCACGATATGCCGCCGTAACGGGGACAGAATTTACCGCAGTTACGATAACGGCGAAAGCTGGGAGATTATCCTCCACGACCTTGACAAAGGCAAGGTCAACTGGACGGTAAGCTATATGAGACCCGAATACAGCGGAGGACATTCCTGCATTCATTGGCTGAGCGATTTAAAGATCTCACCGCATAACCCTGATTTTGCCATATTCAATACAGGTACGGGGATTTTCCGAACGGGCAATTTGACGGCGCAAACCGTAGAATTCGAGCCGTTCTGCAACGGCATTGAGGAGACAGTCCACCTGAATGTCTATTCCACTCCCAAGGGAAGAACCAGGGTTATCGATATTGTGGGCGATTTAGGCGGTTTTGCATTTGAGGACATTGACAAGCCCTGCGAAAACACCTTTGCGGACGAAAACGGAAACCGATATATCACTTGTCTGAATGCGGATTTCACGCTGAACGATCCCGACTATGCAGTCGCAACTCCGCGCGGTAACTGGACAGGGCTTACAAAGGGCGGCATAATAGTTTCAAAGGATAGCTGCCGCAGCTGGGAAAGGCTTCCGTATCCCATAGGTATTTCCGAGAAAATCGACAAAGCCATAGAAAATATAAAGCGACCCAACGTTGACGCAGGCTGGGTATCTCTTTCGTCGGACGGCAAACGTATCTGCTGGGCGGTAGGCAGGGAATTTTCCTCTGATATGACGGTTTATACGGACGACGAGGGCGAGCATTGGCAGAAGTCCGAATTTCTGGACTTGAACGGCAACGAGATTTCCCGGGAAATGTCCGTAAGAGTTTTCACCGATCATTTCGACGAAAACCTTGCTTTTGCGGTATCGTCCGATTTCAGAATATTTATCAGCAGAGATAAATCAGCGCGTTTCAGAGAATTTGAAACGGGACTTAGACTGTCTCCCGTGAAGTTCAACAGATTTCAGGTAACAAGACAGCATAACAGATCGGGCGTGTTCTGGTTGGCGGAGGGCAGCGGGCTTTACCGCTTTGAAATAACTTACGACAGCGTAAAAGCCGAAAATGTTCTGCCGCAAGGGGATTTTGCCAAGACAATAGGCTTCGGCAAGGGCAGAGACGGGCTTCCCGCGGCATACTGCACAGGAGTTATCGGCGGAGAATACGGATTTTACCGCTCCGACGACCTATGTAAAAGCTGGGTAAAGATCAACAATTCAAAGCAGAATTTCGGAGACATAATAGCTATATGCGGCGATATGCGTGAGTACGGCAGGTTCTATCTTGCCACAGGTACGCTGGGTCTGATAACGGGTTCGCCTGAATATGCAGGTATGGAGTAAAAGCTTGAAATATTTTGTTATAGTAACACAGATAAAACAGAATTAAATCAAGAACACAAAAATCCCCGAGGAAAACTCCTCGGGGATTTTATACTGTCTGTTACCAGTAATAACCGTAATCAGGCTCAATATTGTTCTTTTCATAGAAAGTACCGTCGGCGATCTCGCTTTCGTACTGCTTTGTCGCCTCTTCGACATTCTTGCAGTCGCCGTAGATCATATACTTCATAAACGCGCCGTTAGCCTGATAATTCGGAGACAGCACCTGCATATTGTAAATTACTTCGTCGGTGTAATAACCGTCGGCAGGAATTCTGAGCTCCTGAATATCATAGTTCATATAATCGAATGCGTTTAACAGCAGGGAAGCTATCTCGCCGTTGGAAATGTCCGTCTGAACCTCGGGAAATACCTTGTTTATCAGCTTGTCAAGCTCTAAAAAGCTTAAATTCTTAGCCTTTGAGATTATCTCCTTGATAACGATACGCTGTCTCTGGGTTCTGCCGTAGTCGTCGCCGCAGTTGTAGCGTATTCTCGCATAAGCAAGAGCCTGATTGCCGTTCAAATGCATATCGATCTTCTGATCCTCACTGTCATAAAGGGATTTGTCGATATAATCGGTGCCTTTTTCGTTTCCGAGATATTTATTCTGTTCTCCCAGAGGAGCATCCATAGCCTCAGCCTCGTTGCCTGCAACGGTAAGATCAAGTCCGCCTACAGTTTCCACGATATCGATAAACTGTCTGAAATTGACCTTTACATATCTGTCGATCTCAATACCGAAATAGTCCTCGATAACCTCTTCAAGATATTCGGCGCCGCCGTGCCAGTATGCCGCATTTAAACGTCCGCTGCTGTTATACTGGGACATATAAACGTACATATCACGCATAAGCGAGGTCATAGTAATGGTTTTGTTCTCGTGATTAATGGAAATCACCATCATAACGTCGGTGTTTCCTCTGTCGTTGCCCTCGGTGTCTCTGATATCCTCTCCGATCAGCAGAATATTCATAACATTCTCGTCGGATATCTTTGTGGAGTTCGCCTGAAGCTGAGCTTTAAGCTCCTCCTCCTTTTTCTTCTGGTCAAAGGTGTCTTCCTCGTCAACATAGTCGCTTTCGTTTATGGGAGCGGGATCGGTGTTGATCTTAGTATCGCCCGTTCTGTCAAGCAATCCCGTATAATGGAAGAAAAGTCCCACAATGACTGCCATTACGATCACCAGCAGCAGGAAAATTATTCCCAGCGTAACGCCTGTTTTCTTTTTTGTGCTCCAGCCCTTTTTATGCTTTTTGGCGGTGGTTTCCTTGGTTGATTTTGTTTTGTCCGCCGCCTTTGCAGTATGAGGTTCAGTTTTCTGCATACCGGCAGCGTCCGTATTATTTTTTGTTTTGGAAAACCGGATATCGATTTGACTTGTAGGTGTTCTGTTGTCTGTCTGTCCCGGGGACTTTTTATTTTCTATTGCCTCAGAGATAAGCGACTTAAGCTCTTCCGAGCCACCGTTTCCTTTCTGCTGTCCGTGAAGTGTA
>JAUNOG010000053.1 GCA_030531185.1 Ruminococcus sp. | reverse complement strand
GAGGTAAGAGGTTAGAGTTATTATCCATACGTTTCCTGTTTTTTTACTTCTGCTTCCAACAGCTTGCATTCGGCAGGGTATACCCTTTTAGAATTAAGAAATTCAGAGGTAAGAGGTTAGAAATGTTATCCGTCCGTTTCGCCTTTTCTTACCTCTTACATCTAAACAGCTATACTTGCTATCTGAAAGCCTACTATGCCTGCTATACAGACTATACTGCCTGCAAGGCTCAGCTTTGTATATTTGTCTTTTTTTATAAGTCCTATCGCAAACAACGCTATTAGTATCATCGGCTGTATAAAGGAATAATTCGCCAGACTTACGGCAATGACAGCATTCTCCAGCAGAAGTCCCGCAACATTGGGTATTTTCGTTAAAATAACTACCCATGCTCCCTTTGGATTTTTTCTGAAAATATCCCGAGGCTTTGCTTTCGGAAGAAGTATTGCCGCCATTAAAACCAGCGCCCAGAACAGCTGCATTGTTGAGGATATGTAAGGCGTAAACGCTTTGATAACAAATCCGTATCCGAATTTAGCCGCAAGGTACACTATCAGAGGAATGATTATTTTTTTGTAGTTGATGTTATCCTTACGCCCCTGCTGGGCTATAAGGATAAGTCCTCCTGCGGTAAGTGCTATAAAAACAAAGCATATTATTTTTGCCTGCGCGCCGTAGATAATGTCGGTTATGTAGCTTACAAACAGTATTATTCCCAGCCATGCTTTAAGCTCAAATGCGGAAAGCTCCAGCAGGACAAGCGCGCCCATTTGAAATTCCAGCATTTTTGAGGCGGCTATCAGTCCTATCGCCGCAAAGGACTGCCAGCTAAGAGTAAAGGTGCAGTCCTGAAAGGGCAGACATACCAGCATAAACACCGCCGTTGCCGCCGCCATAAGAAATGTAAATTCGTTTCCGTTGAATTTTGCAGTGCTTACCGCATACTTATCGCTGAGGGAGCAGATAGTATAGCAGAAAACAACCGTAATCATCATTATGATAACTGTCAAGAAGATCCCGCCTTTGAAGTTTTTTACATAATCATTCTATCACCTGATTACCGCGCATTCAATGTATATTCTGTAAATTTGCACAAATAATGAGAATAAAGAAATGCAATTTATTGTTCATATAAATAATTTGTAATTAAAATTATATAATCCTATTGACAAATTATAAATTGAGTGCTATAATATAAACAATGAAAGAAACAGAAAAAACTACGAGGTGATATTAATGAATAAAAGCGTATACAGCATAGTCCTTGCGGACGAGGTCGTGGAGGCTGTGGACGAAATGGCGTACCGTATGAATACGAGCCGTTCCAATCTGATAAATCAGATACTGGCGGAAAGGCTTGATCTGTTGACCCCCGAAATGCGAATGCGGGAGATCTTTTCTACGATCGAACAGCTTATGGACTCGAGGTTTCAGCTGCTTGCTCAGCCCTCGGATACAATGATATCTATAAAAAGTCCGCTGAAATATAAATACAAGCCCACAATACGCTACAGCGTGGAGCTAAGCAGAAATTTCAGCGGCAAGGTAGGCAGACTGAAGGTGCAGTTCAGAACTCAGAGCGCACAGCTGATAAGCTCCATTGAGGATTTTTTCAACCTTTGGCAGAGTATAGAGAATAAGTATCTTGCAAAGCTGTTTACAAAGGGCGTTCCGTCTGAGATATCCGACGGCAGATACACAAGGGACTTCTATTCGCCCAATGCCGACAGGCTTACGGACGAGCAGATAGGCAACGCTATAAGCGAGTATATACAGCTTATGGATATGTGCATACAGAAATATTTTGACGGCCTGTCCGCTGGTAAGAACAGCTTTGACGAAGTGGAGGAAACCTATTGCGAACACCTGAAAAAAGGAGTATTGGTTCTGTAGCAATATCTGAGGCATAAATTTATTGCGGTTCTTGCCGATTTATATAGATTAGTTAACAATAAAATATTTACATTCACAATTCGTTATTTATAACTGACAATAAATATTGCAATTTCACAGTTCACAAGCCGAATTCATAATTGTCAACTGTCAATTAATAATTGTGCATTGTGAATTGTGCATTGGAAAGGGGAATTACTATGAACTTTCAGAAATTTACACAAAAATCGTTGGAGGCTGTGCAGGAGGCGCAGTCGATCGCGGCGCGTTATTCAAATCAGGCGGTGGATCAGGAGCATTTAACGCTTGCTCTGTGTTCCGATGAAAACGGACTTATTCCTCAGCTTTTGACAAAAATGAATATCAGCGCGGACAGCTTTGCAAATTCCCTTACAAACGCTGTGAACAGTCTGCCCAAGGTCACTGTAGGCGGACGTGCTCAGGGGCAGGTGTATATCTCCTCCGAGCTTGACAGAGCGCTTGCCGAGGCGGAGAGCGAGGCTGAACGAATGAAAGACGAGTATGTTTCCGTGGAGCATATCTTTATGGGAATTCTCGGCTGTCCGAATAAGGCTCTGGCAGAGATATTCAAGACCTACGGCGTTAAGAAAACCGAGTTTTTAAACGTCCTTAAAAGCGTAAGAGGAAACGCCAAGGTCACAAGCCAGAACCCCGAGGAGACCTATGACGTGCTTAAAAAGTACGGACAGGACCTTGTGGAGCTAGCAAGACAGAATAAGCTCGATCCTGTTATCGGACGTGACAGCGAGATAAGAAACGTTATCAGAATTCTGTCCCGTAAGACCAAGAACAATCCTGTGCTTATAGGCGAGCCGGGCGTAGGTAAAACGGCGGTAGCGGAGGGTCTTGCTCAGCGTATCGTAAGCGGAGATGTCCCTGACAGCTTAAAGGACAGACAGATATTCTCCCTTGATATGGGTTCGATAATCGCAGGCGCAAAGTACCGCGGCGAATTTGAGGAACGTTTCAAGGCTGTGGTGGAGGAGATCAAAAAGTCCGAGGGAAGAATTATCCTGTTTATCGACGAGCTGCACACTATCGTAGGCGCGGGAAAATCCGACGGAGCAATGGACGCAGGCAATCTGCTCAAGCCTATGCTTGCAAGAGGAGAATTGCATTGTATAGGTGCGACAACTCTCAACGAGTACAGACAGTATATTGAAAAGGACGCCGCGCTTGAAAGACGTTTCCAGCCCGTTATGGTTGACGAGCCTACTGTTGAGGACACTATTTCTATACTGAGAGGGCTTAAAGAACGCTACGAGGTTTTCCACGGCGTAAAAATTCAGGATCAGGCGCTTATTACCGCTGCCGTGCTTTCGGACAGATATATCACCGACAGATTTTTGCCCGATAAGGCTATCGACCTTGTGGACGAGGCGTGCGCTCTTATCCGTACCGAAATGGACTCTATGCCTACGGAGCTTGACGAAATAAGACGAAAGATCCTCCAGCACGAGATAGAGGAGACCGTCCTGAAAAAAGAAAAAGACAAGCTTGCCGAGGAGCATTTGCAGGAGGTTCAGAAGGAGCTTTCCGAAATGCGGGAAAAGTTCAACGCAATGAAAGCAAAGTGGGAGAACGAAAAGTCCGCTATATCCAAGGTTCAGAAGCTGAGAGAGGAGATAGAGGAGTGCTCCAAGGAGATAAAGCAGGCTGAAAGAGACTATGACCTGTCCAAGCTTGCGGAGCTTAAATACGGCAGACTGGCAGACCTTCAGAAACAGCTCGAGGACGAGGAAAAGAACGCCGAGCAGTCTGTTACGAAAAACACTCTGCTGAGAGACAAGGTAACGGACGAGGAGATAGCACGCATTATCTGCCGCTGGACGGGAATTCCCGTGGCAAAGCTTATGGAGGGCGAGCGTGAAAAGCTGCTGAGACTTGAGGATATCCTCCACGAAAGAGTTATCGGACAGGACGAGGCGGTGGAAAAGGTCTCCGAGGCAATACTGCGTTCAAGAGCGGGTATAGCAAATCCCAATCAGCCTATCGGTTCGTTCCTGTTCTTAGGACCTACGGGCGTTGGCAAGACGGAGCTTGCAAAAACTCTTGCGCAGGCTTTGTTTGACGACGAAAACAATATGGTTCGTATCGATATGTCGGAATATATGGAGAAATTCAGCGTATCCAGACTGATCGGAGCGCCTCCCGGATATGTGGGCTACGAGGAGGGCGGACAGCTTACCGAGGCTGTGAGAAGAAAGCCGTACTCGGTAGTACTGCTGGACGAGATAGAAAAGGCTCACCCCGACGTGTTCAATATACTTTTACAGGTTCTTGACGACGGCAGGATCACCGATTCTCAGGGACGTACCGTTGACTTTAAGAACACCGTTATCATATTGACCTCAAACCTCGGTTCGCCTTATATCCTTGAGGGTATCGACGAACAGGGAGAGATATCCGAGACGGCGAAAAAACAGGTTGAGGGACTGCTGAGACAGCAGTTCAGACCCGAATTCCTCAACCGTCTCGACGAGATAATCTACTACAAGCCGCTTACAAAGACCGAGATCTACAAGATAGTAGACCTTATGCTGAAAAGTCTTGAGGACAGACTTGCAGACAAGCGCATAAAGATAGAGGTTTCCGATAGGGCTAAGGAGGCTGTAGTCGAGCAGGGCTACGACGTAAGCTTCGGCGCGAGACCGCTGAGACGTTTCATACAGAGCAAAATAGAAACGCTCATAGCAAAGAAAATAATCGCCGACGATCCCGAACCCGACAGCAAAATGACGGTAGATTATGAAAACGGAAAATTCTGTGTGGAAATCAAAAGTTAAATAAAAATGGAAGGACAAGCGGCATACTGCTTGTCCTTCCGTTTTTTTATTCAATATACGGGAGGTCTGCGCTGCCTCTCGTTTTGGATTATCCGAATTAGCTCCTTAAATTGATTATTACCGGTATAATATAAATGACCGCCAGTACCATAACTCCCGCCGCCATAAGCAGATAACCGAACGCCTTGCATATCTTGCCGTCGGGCTGTATTTTTCTGCCTGCAAGCTTGTAAAGCACGCACAGCGCAGCGCCGATTATTGTAAGAATAAGTCCTGCCGTAAAGCCCTTTGGCATATTGGTAACGGTGATTTCGTTTTCGCCCTCCGAAAGCGGTATCATAACAAGATCGTCAAAGCTCTTTTCACAGTCAACAGATTTGCCGTTTATCTTGATTTTCAGAGTGTCGGTGTACGGTATCGCCAGCAGGCACTTTTCTTCTGCCTGAGCTGTTACGCTGCCGCTGAGAGTGCCTCTGTCGGCGGAGAAATTGACTGTCTTTGCCTCGGAGATACTCTTTTCCAGCTTGTCAAGGTCAAGTCCGAAAACGCTGAAGGAACGGCATTCGCAGGTCTTTAACTGTCTTATTGTCACTGTCACGCGTTCGTTTTCGTATTCGCCGAGACTTAACAGACCGTTCTGCCTCTGGGTAGGATATTCGCTTTCGACCGTAAGACCGTTTACCTGTACGGAAAAGCTTTTGTTGATCTCCTCGTTAAGATTGTTCGAGGGTATGTTAAAGCAGTCGAAATACAAGCTTTGTCTGCCTTTAACGTCTATGGTGTAGGTAAGAGTACAGTTAGGCGCAAGTCCCATTGGGATCTGATATGTCCCGTCGGGACGTTCGATTATTGCGTCGGGCGTGTCGCATTCGTACGAGGTTATGAGCGCGTCGCCCTCCGAACCGACGGTGTTTTCATATACATACTGCTGAATTTCCGCTCTTGTCATTTCGGAAAGCGGCTTTAAGCCGTCCTTGTCCGACGAGGTTATAAGTCCCGAGGGAAGATAATATTCGCTCTCGTCAATGGAGTACGAGCCGTTATAGTAAACCGTGTCCGTTTCAGGCTGATCGTTGGAGATCGTATATTTTATGGACATAAGCGCGTCTGTAAGCTCTGTTCCTCCGTAGGAGCCTACCTCCATCCAGTAGGAGGAGTAGCCGAGACGCTTCATCATAAACATATAGTCCTCGCTTGTAAGCGAAGTGTAGTGGCTTATGGAATTATATCCCATAGCGCCCACAAGGTTTATGTCGAACAGCTTTTCCGTAGTGTTTACTCTGTAAAAGCCGCTGTCGTCCTCAATTCTGTCGGCAAGGTCAACGACCTTTTGTTGATTTGCCGCGCGCTCGGGATAATTCATATGAGGCGAGGACATATACACCGACACGTTGCAGTAGGCTTCAACTCCCGCAACGACTGCCACGAACAGCGCAAGTATCTGTTTGGAGAAATACCCCTTGCGGTAAACGAGATACAGCAGGGTGTAAACAAAGCCCGCTATAATACCCAGTCGGATAGCTAGGTGCAGGGACGTATCGTTGCCCCACAGACCTCTGGTGTATGCGGAAAAGTCCTCGCGGTTCGCCGCGACCAGATTAAGCGCATAAGCGTAGAAAAGATATATGATACCCGAACCTGCGATTATCAGCAAAGCGTTGTCGCAGTGCTTTTTCTCGGCGGGACATCTCAGCTTGTCGTCGTTTCTGAGGAAATATCCTGCGCAGACGATAAGTATAAACTCGGTGATAAATCCGAAACGGCTGGGGAAGGACATATAGCTGCCCGTATGCCACATAATATTGACAGGCTCAACATACAGAGGTATAAGCATTAAAAACAGCATTATAAGATAGGTGTTGAGCTTTTTGGACCGAGCCTTGCCGTCCAAAAGACAAACAACGGTTATGGCTATAACGGATATGGTCGAGATTATTGTTGGGAAAGTCGTTTGATAGGGAGTGAAAAATCCGCTTTCTCTCACCTTGTCGAAAAATCCCTCGGTACGTCCGCTGCCGAGATACTGTATAAAGCTGGGTATCCAGACTACTGCGGACAGGAACGCCGCCAGCAGAGAGCCTATGACAAAATGCACGGGAGCCTGACTGTAGTTTTCGTCCTTGCGGTATCTGAAACAGAAAAGTCCCATAAACAGCAGAATGAAAACCACTATCATATAGCTGATATAGTAGTTTACTACCATAAACGCCGTCATTACCGCAACGTAAGGAGCGATCCTTTTCTTCTCAAACATACTGCGGAAAGCAACTAAAAGCAGCGGGAAAAGATACATCATATCCAGCCAGATAATATTCTGATAATACAGCATTGCATATCCGCTGAAAGCGTAAACTACGCTGAAAATTTCCGCCCATATGTCGGGAAGCTGTTTTTGACAGCTTTTGAAATAGACCATAGACGTTACGGAACAGGTCATAAGCTTTAGGAAAAGCAGGATATTTACGAAATAGATAATATCCGTCTTATCAACAAATGCGACCAGCAGAGAAAAGGGGCTTGCCACAAAGAAGAATATTACAGCCCACATATTCATACCGCCTGCGTTCTGGAAGTTCAGAAAAACTCCCGCCTTTCCCGCCAGTATGTCCTTGAGGTCGGCAAGCAGGGGTATTACCTGCTGGGTCATATCGCACCATGCGATAGTGCCGTCTCCGAAAGGAAAAACGTCGTTGTTATAGAAATTCAGTCCCAATATAAGCATTACAGCTATGGGAGGGATAATAAACGGCAGAAGTTTTTTTATTTTTTGCATTCAGGTCATTCCTTCTTTTTGCTTAATGTTTGTTATTTATCTGAAAAACACTATAATTATACCTCGACAACGAAAGAAAGTCAACAGCCAAAGTCCGTAAAAATGAAATTTCGGTGAAATGTACAGCTTTTTATTGATTTTTTATTCGGAGAATGATATAATCATTATAAGTGCACAATGCACAATTCACCATGCACAATAATTGAGCGCCTTCGGCGTGATTTTTTGCATTAATGTACTTGCCTGATTTGTAAAATGAATTGTGCATTGAAATTGTTATGAAAGGACTAATAAAATGAAATTCACAAGGCTTTTAAAATCAGCCGCTCTGTGTCTGGCGGCGGCTGTGACGCTTACGGCTTTTGCGGGCTGCGGAAGTACCGAGGACAGCTCGGGCAGTTCCAAATCGGACGCAAAGGTTGACGACAGCAAAGCGTTCACCATTACCCTTTACAAGGACAACGCTCCGATCACCTGCGAGAATTTTGAAAAGCTGGTAAAAGAGGGATTTTACGACGGACTTACGTTCCACAGAGTAGTCGACGATTTTATGGCTCAGGGCGGCGATCCCGAGGGAACAGGCTCGGGCGGTTCCGATGAGACAATAAAGGGCGAATTCTCCGATAACGGCGTTGAAAACACTCTCAGTCATACGAGGGGTATCGTTTCTATGGCAAGAAGCGAGGATTATAACAGCGCGTCAAGCCAATTCTTTATCTGTTACGGCGACTGTTCTTTCCTTGACGGAAGCTATGCCGCATTCGGCGAGGTAACGGAGGGTATGGACGTTGTTGACCGTTTTCTCAATGTCGACAGAAGCGTAAATTCTCTGGGAGAGACCGCAGTACCCGATATTCCGATCACAATAGTCAAGGCTGAAATGATCGACGATGACGCGGACGGCAATCACAGAGCAAGGTTCTATATGGATTTCACCGAGGCGGCTCCCAGAGAGCAGGTCGAGGGCGAATTCACAATTACGCTTTATGCCGATAAAGCTCCCATTACCTGCGAGAATTTTGAAAAGCTGGTAAAAGAGGGCTTTTACGACGGACTTACATTCCACAGAGTAGTCGAGGGCTTTATGGCTCAGGGCGGCGATCCCGAGGGAACGGGAATGGGCGGCTCAGATGAGACTATAAAGGGCGAATTTTCCGATAACGGAGTTGAAAACGACCTCAGCCACACAAGAGGAATTGTTTCAATGGCAAGAAACGGTCAGGATATGGACAGCGCGTCGAGCCAGTTCTTTATCTGCTATTCCGACGACTGCACTTTCCTTGACGGACAGTACGCGGCATTCGGAGAGGTAACAGAGGGTATGGAAACGGTTGACGGTTTCCTTGAGGTAAAGAGAGTTACAGGCTCGGACGGCGCGGTCTCATCGCCCACAACGCCTATCACCATAGAAAAGGCTGAAATGACGGACGATGATGAAAACGGAAATCACAGGGTTAAATTTACCGTGAAGTACTAAGCGTTTTGATCCGCTTGTAATAAAGACGACATTCGGACGAAAAGGTTTTTAATAATGAAAAATACCGCTCCTAGGGGGGCGGTATTTTTTTGACTTGAAATGTTTATATTAATATGCTATAATGTCCTTAACACAAACTGTGACGGAGGTAATTGACAATGTATGAAAATTTCAGACTGCTGAGAGGTATTATAGAGGCTGATATAAAAGCCGACTGTACCGTCGGAGCAAAGCTTGCGGTCATTCACAAGGGAGAGACGGTTTTCACCGAAACTGTAGGTATGGCGGATAAGGAAAAGGGTATCCCTATGAAAGAGGACACTATGTTCAGGCTTTTTTCCATGACAAAGCCTGTGACTGCCTGCGCCGCTATGATCCTGCTGGAAAGAGGAAAATTTGAGCTTAACAATCCCGTTAAGTGGTTTCTGCCGACCTTTGAAGCTCCGACGGTGCTTGACGAACAGGGGGAGCGTCCCGCGGACAGGGATATAACCATAGGCGATCTGCTCAGTATGACCTCGGGCATACCTTATCCCGACGGACATCTTTCGGGACAGGCTATGGGCGCGCTGTGGGGTATGCAGTCGGACAATTACCTTAACGGCGGAAAGCTGTACAATACCAAGGAATTCGCTCTTGAAATGGGAAAAAAGCCGCTTACCTTTACGCCCGGCAAGCAGTGGATGTACGGAGCGTCCGCCGACGTAATGGGCGCGGTTATCGAGGTCGTTTCGGGTATGACTTTGGGGGAGTTTTTCAGAAAGGAAATTTTTGAGCCGCTGGGTATGAACGATACGGGCTTTTATATTCCAAAGGAAAAATATTCACGTCTGGCGCAGGCTTACGAGTACAAGGACGGTAAGGACGTGCCGTTTACGCATTTTCATTTGTGTCTCACCGATTACAGCGAACAGCCTGCTTTTGAGTCGGGCGGAGCGGGGCTTGTGTCCACTATCGAGGACTATTCCAAGTTCGTGAAAATGCTTATGAACAAGGGCGAGTACAACGGAGTGAGAATTCTCGGAAGAAAGACCGTTGAGCTGATGACGAGAAATTTCCTGTCCGATGAGCAGAAGTCAAGTCTTAATTGGGACAGCACCGTAGGTCACGGCTACGGCTGTTTTATGAGAGTTCTCGAGGACGGCACAAAAGCGGGTCTTAATCAGTCGGAGGGTTCTTACGGCTGGGACGGCTGGATGGGCTGTTATTTCAGCATAGACCCCAAGGAGGAGCTTGCTGTGCTGTATTTCATTCAGCAGGCGGGCGCAGGCTGTACGGGAACGGTACGCCGTTTGCAGAATGTGATATGGGGAGCTGTATAGCCGATAGTGAACAGGGAAATTGTATGTGAGGACGTTCCCGACCGTTATTGCGAAAATTTCCGATATTTTTGAAGTTAACCCTTGACAACTTTTGAATAATATGCTATAATTCCCTTACAATGTTTGTAAGGGAGTAGTTGCTGAGGATATATGTCCTCAGGGTAAGTCAACATACTGATCTTTATAGGTCTGGCTTGCCGGAAGAATATGTTATCTGATAAGATTATTCTTGATTAACAAGACTTACATACGGCTAAGGGCTTATTGCGCCTGTCGGTTTGCTGTATGTGGTTTTTCAGTCGGATACAGCTTGCTGTATTCGGCTTTTATTATGCCCTGAATTAACCAAAGGAGAGTTTTAAAATATGGGATTTATCGAGCTTTTTCTTATCGGAGTGGGACTTTCAATGGACGCGTTTGCGGTATCGGTCTGTAAGGGACTTAATATGCAGAAGATAAATATGCGTCACGCCGTTGTGATAGGTTTGTTTTTCGGCGGCTTTCAGGCGCTTATGCCTTTTGTCGGCTGGGCTTTGGGCAAGCAGTTTGAGCAGTACATTACCGCAGTCGATCATTGGATAGCCTTTGCTCTGCTTGCCTTTATCGGAGGAAAAATGGTTTATGAGGCAATAAAAGGCGGAGACGACGATGAAAAAATTCACGACGGCGATAAGCTTGATATAAAGGAGCTTTTTCTGCTTGCCGTAGCAACGAGCATCGACGCGCTTGCCGTAGGTATTACATTTGCGTTTTTGCAGGTCTCGATACTGCCGTCCATAACCGTTATCGGCGTGACTACTTTTGCATTTTCAGTCGGCGGAGTGGCTATCGGCAACCGTTTCGGCGCAAAATACAAGAATAAAGCGGAGCTTGCAGGCGGCATAATTCTTATTCTTATAGGCTTGAAGATACTGTTGGAGGGCGTAGGTGTCATAGGATAAGTACTGAACAGAGAGATTTTCCGTAATTTTATTCCTGAGCGATTTTGGATATTTCAACAAAAAGTCCTTTGAAAGATAGTGTTTTATTACTAATAAAAAGGATTGATTTTTTCTGCATAATATAGTATAATATTATGTGTAATTGTGCTAAAAGCAAGACTTTATATTCTGCTGCGGCGTCCGAATGACCGCAGCAAAACAGAGAGGAATTTAAATAATGGAAATTATAAACAAATCAGACAGCAAGCTGCTGGAGGAATACGAGGAATTTGCAAAAAACAGCGTATACGGAAATTTTATGCAGTCGCTTAAATGGCCTAAGGTCAAGGATAACTGGGGCTGGGACGCGGTCATTTCCAGAGATGCGGAGGGGAAGATCGCGGGAACCTGTCTTGTTATCATAAAAAAGATACCGATTTTCGGCTGTACATTTTTATACGCTCCCCACGGACCTGTATGCGACTGGAGCGACAAAAAGGTTATGGCGGATATTTTCGAGGGAGTGAAAGTCCTTGCAAAGAAATACAAGGCATATCAGTTTATGATGGATCCTCCCTTTGAGGAGAAAGAGAGAGAGCTTTCAAAGATCATTACGGATATGGGCTTTACTCATATTGACGACGCTCCCGAGCTGTCTACAATTCAGGCAAGAAACAATTATATGCTGAGAAACATTGCGGGCAAAACTCCCGACGAAGTAATGGCTGCCTTTAAGCCCGACTGGAGAAACAGAATAAGAAAAGCAGGAAGAAAGGGCGTATACTGCAAGGTCTGCGGTACTGAGGCTCTGGACGATTTTTATCCGCTTATGGAGGCTACGGGTATAAGAGACGGTTTTTCTATCAGAGGCAAGGAATACTTTGTAAAATTCATTAACGGACTGGGTCCCGAGCACTGTCATCTGTTTATGTGTTATGTAGAGGAGGATGGCAAGGAGATACCTCTGTCGGGAGCGGTGACTACCCAGTATGCGGGAAAGACCTGCTATGTATACGGCGCGTCGGCAAATCACCACAGAAATCTTTATCCCAACTATCTTATGCAGTGGACAATGATAAACTGGGCGATAGAGGGCGGAAACTACATTTACGATTTTCAGGGAATACCTTTCTATAAGGACGAGACAAATCCGAACTACGGAGTTTACAAGTTCAAAAAGGGCTTTAACGGCGAGGTCGTGACCTATGCGGGAGAGTATTTCTACATTTTCAAGCCGTTTATGAAAAAGATAGTGGACTTCTGCGAAAAGATAGTAATGAAAAGGCACGAGAGACAGAGACTGAAGCTAGTGGCAAACAGAAATACACAGATGCAGTAAATAATGTAAAAAGGCGGATATGATGTCCGCCTTTAAGCATATAGGGAAATGCGCTGAAAGATGCGGGATTAGCGCCGTTGTGCCCGCAGGAGCGAAACACCCCTACCGGCGGTTAGCAGATTAGAAACTAGAATGAGAAGTTCCAACAGGCGGCGCACATAAAAGAAATATGAAACAATCCAACAACAAAAACAGGAGGTCACCGCAATGCGCCTATACGCGCCCGATATTTTCACCGATTTCATATGCTCAGGCTCGGACTGCAAGGACAACTGCTGTACTGTAGGCTGGGATATCGAGATCGACGATAAAACCCTTGCTTTCTATAAGTCCCTTGACAGCGATTTAGGGAAACGGCTTGTATCCAATATCTACGAGGAGGACGGCTGTCATTATATGGGGCAGGAGGGCGGCTGTCCCTTTATGAATGAAAACGGACTTTGTTCCGTTCAGCTTGAATACGGCGAGGAGCATATCTCCGACATCTGCCGTGAGCACCCCCGTTTCTACGAATGGTTCGGCGATTACAAGGAGGCGGGCGTTGGGTTAAGCTGTGAAAAAGCCGCTCAAATGTTAGTGGAGCACCCCGCTCCGATATTGTTTACGGAACGTCAAACAGATGAAGAACCCGACGATCTGGAGTTCGACGAAAAGCTCCTGAATGCGGTGAAAAAGCTACGTGACAGACTTATAGAAATTCTGCAAAACAGAGGTTTTTCGGTTAAGGAACGACTGGGAATTCTTCTGTGCGCCTGCGACGATATTCAGCAGGCGGTCGATACCGAGGACTGCGGCAGACTGAAACAGCTTTCGGGAATGCTTTCTATCGAGGGATTTCTTCTGGAAATCGTCAACGAGGCTGAGTGTGATAAGTCTGTAAAAAAATCGGAGGCTTATGAAAGTATACTTGAAATTTTTATGCAAATGGAGTATATACGTCCAGAGCTGAAAGAGAATTTCAGTTATGCCAAGGAAAATCTTGACGGAATATTGTCCTCGGAAAAGCGGTTTGATAAGTCCTACGGCGACGATCGGTTTGAACTTGAGCATATCGCAGTTTATTTTATTTTCCGCTATCTGATAAAGGCAGTGAGGGATTTCGACATAGAGGGCAGAATTTACTCCGCATTAATATGTACTGTGATGATAAGACTGCTGTTTATGGCGGAATTTCACAAAAACGGAAGACTTCCCGAGAAAGAGATCCGCGCTTTGCTGATAAAGGAGTTTTCAAAGGAGATCGAATATTCCGCAGAAAATATGGAAATGCTATACGGTTTCATATATGAGGACGGTACGCTGTTTGATAGTCTGAAAACAATTATTTTCGGGGAGGATTGACAATGGGCATTTTTACAAAAAACGTCGGGAGAACTGTTCCTCCCGAGTGTGCGGGAATGGAGATAAAAACTCAGACGTCAACCTGCACGGGAGAAAAAGTAATCGGATTTTATAACCGAAATACGCGGGAGCTTATGTATTCCGAGCTTGTGAAAAGTCCCTGCGACATTGCGGAATTTTATAAAAAATACGGCATAAAGCAGGAAAAGAAGAATTAAATCACAATCGCCTCGCATAATAATATACGAGGTGATTTTTTTGAACGCAAAAAGCTTTAGTATTCATTCAATAAAAGTGAAGCCGCTGGTTATATCGCTGATTATACCGTTTGCTTCAGGGCTTATTTCCTATTTTTTATCGGGAGATATAAAATCCGTTTACGCTGATATTGAAAAGCCGTTTTTTGCTCCGCCCGACTGGATTTTCCCCGTGGTGTGGAATATTCTTTTTCTGCTTATGGGCATATCCTGCTATATGGTTTTTGTGAGCGGTTCGCCCCTGCGTAAAAAGGCTCTTACCTTTTACGGAGTTCAGCTTTTACTGAACACTTTCTGGACGTTTATTTTCTTCAAACTGGAAATGTTCCTATTAGCTTTGATATGGGTAGCGGCAATACTGGTTCTTGTTGCGGTAATGTGTCTGTACTTTTACAGGATCAAGCCGTGGGCGGCATATCTGCAAGTACCGTATCTGCTGTGGCTTACCTTCGCGCTTATGCTTAATGCGGGAGTTTATTTTCTCAACTGAAAAAAGAACGGGATCGAGCGATGACAGATCGCTTGACCTCGTTCTTTTAGCTTTATTGACTTTTATTTCCGATTATTTATCGTCCAGCGGGAAAATCTTCTCGGGACAAATCGTCATCATATGCGTGATAGCAGGCTCTATATCCTGCCACAGTCCGCAGCCGTCGTCTCCGCCGCTGGATTTCCAAGCAAATACGCCGTTGTAGCCGTTGTTGTACGCCGACTCATAAGCCGTTACCACGTCGTAGGACGCATTGTCCGACGAAAGAGCTGGCATTTCGCCTATAACAACAGGCTTTGTGCCGTCGAGACCGTACTCCACGGGAGTTTGCTCATACATAACGCCCCAGTTGGATATCATCCACGAGTACCAGTGTGTGGAATAGAAATCAACGTAAGCAAGTGAGCTGTCGTACTTATCATTGTCCTTGATAAGGCTTGAAAGCTCCGTATCGGATATCTTATTGCCCATTTGACTGTCTGAATTGTACTTTATCATACCCATTCCTACCGTTACAAGCACGTCGGAATTTGCGTGAATTGCGGCGCTTGCTTTTGCATAGTAGCTTTCAAGGTACAGCCAGTCAAGCTTTCCGCATTCGTCGTTTTCAACGATCCAGTCGGGCTCGTTGCAGAGGTCTACGCTCCAGAAATAATCGCTGTCGTCGTATCTCTTTACCAGAGGTACTATGTAGTTGTCAACATACTGATCGACCTTTTCGTCGTCCTGAATGAGAGTTCTCCACGCTTCGTAATTCTGGTTCTGATCCTTGAAATGGTCAAAGGACTGAACCGTAGCCATTACATAAATGTGATACTGCTCGGCAAGGAGCATAAGGTCGTCCAAGTCCTCCCAGTGAGCGGTCGTTGCTCCCTCAAATGTGCCGTCGGGGGAGATAAGCATTCCCACGTCGCCGTTGCAGACTATCCATATTCTTGCCGCGTTTACTCCCGCCTCGTGAAGCTTTGAAAAATGATCGTTCCAGAATTCAAAGTTAAATCCGCCGCCGAAGTCGTTCCACTTGTCCCACGCAGCATTTACGCCGTTGAACCATATTTCTTCGTCGCCTACCATAAATTTTGTGCCGTCAACAGTCACCCTGGCGGAGCCGTCCGTGCTTGTGACAAAGTCCTTTTCGGGCATTGCCCCCTCGGGATTGCCTGAAGTCTCCGAGCCGCCCGAAGCTGCGCTGTCCGTCGTTCCGGCCTTGCTTTCGGACGAGCTGTTCGAGCTTTCGCTGCACGCTGAGGAGCACATAAGCATTAATACCGCAAGCGCGGCGGCTGTAATTTTTGTAATTTTCATAATTAAGTCCTTTCCTTTCGGGGTTTATATAAGATGTTTCAGAACCTGTCTTTATAAGAAGCGTTCCTGCATAGTTTAATACATTTATTATAGCACAAGCGATTGACAAATTCAAGATTTTTTTGAAAAAATATGTACCGTGGATTTAATATTTTACTTATAACTTTGATAATTTAACCTATTGACAGTAATGAGCGGTACAAGCAATCATTTTTGTGCAAAATGACGTGCTTAAAAATTTGCATTTTATGCTAAGATGTAGTATAATATAATAGTATATTTATAAATTCTAACTACAAAGGAAGATGACAATGATTTACAGGCTGTTATGTACAAGCGCGGAGCGTACGGCGTATATGAAAAGCTATTCGCTTTTTATGTTTTTAATGCTTATCTGCTCGTTTGCAATTACTTTTTTAATGCTCAAATATTTTAAGGGCATTCTGCCTAAAGACCAAGGCAGGCAGTTTGCGGTGAACGGCGCGCTGTCCGAGGGAAAGCCGAGAGGCTGCGGACTGATTTTTATAACGTCCTTTACACTTTGCTGCGCTCTTTTCATACCGCTGAAGGCGGAGAGCATTATTTACCTTGTGTGCATATACGGCGCAATGCTTACGGGTTATTTCGACGACGCCGCCGAAACTCCTTGGGGCAATCTTAAAAAGGGACTGTTCGATCTGGCTATCTCGCTGGGCGTAGCGGTAACATATTACTATTTCAACGGTTCGGACATAAGAATTATGCTGTTCGGTATCGAGAGCGTTCACATTCCCGCGGCGTTATTTATTATTCTGGCGGGCGTGCTGGTGTGGACTTCAATAAACGTGACCAACTGTTCCGACGGTGTGGACGGGCTTTGCAGTACTCTTGTTATGGTAGTGCTTGCGGTGCTTATAATGATGTCGTCCTTTGCAAAAAGCTCTTTCGGCGGACTTTCGCCTATGATAATGCTGGCTGTGCTGGCGGCGTATCTTTGGTTTAACTGCTCTCCAAGTAAAATGCTTATGGGCGATGCAGGTTCAAGGGCGCTGGGAGTTTTTCTGGCGGTGATATTCCTTGACTCCAAGGCTCCGTTCAGCTTTATACCGCTATGTCTTGTTATTATCATCGACGGCGGTCTGGGACTTCTCAAGCTGTCGTTCAGACGTTTCCTCAAATGGAAAAATTTTATGGACGGTATCAGAACTCCTATACACGACCACGAAAGAAAGAACAAGGGCTGGTCGGATACTCAGGTAGTAACACGCTTTGCTATAATCCAGCTTGTTATCGACCTGTGCTATATGGCGGCAGTACAATGGATCATTTGATCAATGCACAAT
>JAUNOG010000052.1 GCA_030531185.1 Ruminococcus sp. | reverse complement strand
TCTAACCTCTTATTTCTAATAAAAAGAGCCGTGCCATAAAGCACAGCTCTCATAATCGTAATTCGGGAAAGGGAATTACTCCTCTGTCTTAGCCTCGATAAACTTAACAATGTCACCGACAGTCTTGATATTTTCAACCTCTTCATCAGGGATCTCAATATCAAAGCTTTCCTCGATGCTCATTACGAGGTCAACTACGTCGAGAGAATCCGCACCAAGATCGTCCTGAATTGACGCCTCAGGTACTACCTTATCTTCTTCAACATCAAGCTGATCAACAATTATCTCACGAATCTTGTCCAATACCATTTCCTTACCCTCCGTTTCTATACTGAAATAACATTGACGTCCGCCCTTATAAAACTCAGACTCGCGTCTTTATCAGAATGCAGCAGGTTCTTCAAACTCTCCCACAACTCTAAACTTATTATAACGCCCATTGACCAATTCGTCAAGACCTTTTTGCAATTTTCTTTGCAAAGCCTCAAAAATATAGTCGGAAATGTTCTCTGCAGTGAGCATTGGGTCGTTATGCGCCCCTCCGTCTGCCTCTGCAATAATGTGATCGCACACCTTTAGCCTTGTAAGGTCCTCCGCAGTGATCTTCATTATGTCGCACGCCTCACGCTCTCTGGAAGCGTCCTTCCACAAAATACTTGCAAAGCCTCTGGGGGAAATTACCGAGTAAATAGCGTTTTCAAGCATAGCAAGCTCGTCGCATACCGCCAGAGCCAGCGCTCCGCCGGAGCCGCCCTCGCCGAGAATAATGGAGATAATAGGTGTCTTTAAGGTCATAAACTCCATAATGTTTCTCGCTATCGCCTCGCCCTGACCTCTCTGCTCCGCCTCAACGCCGCAGAATGCGCCCGCAGTATCAACAAAACATATAATGGGTCTGCCGAACTTCTCCGCCTGTTTCGCAAGCCTGAGAGCCTTTCTGTAACCCTCCGGGTGCGGCATACCGAAATTGCACTTCTGATTTTCCGCAAGATTTCTTCCCTTGACCTCGGCGATGACCGTAACGGGTATTCCTTTAAAGCTTGCAACTCCGCCCATAATGGCGTGGTCGTCTCTGAAAAGCCTGTCGCCGTGCATTTCAAAGAACTCGTCAAAGATCATAGGAATATAATCGAGAGCGGTAGGTCTGCCCTTATGTCTGATAATATCGAGCCTTTCACAGGCTGTAAGCTCACTCATCTGCCTGCACCTCCCTCGGCTTGTGGAGCTTTAACAGGTGCGCAATGACCCTGCGCATTTTCTTTCTCTCCACGATCATATCAACAAAGCCGTTTTCAAGCATAAATTCCGCCGACTGGAAATCATCGGGCAGCTTCTGCCTGATAGTGCCTTCAATAACTCTCCTGCCCGCAAAGCCTATAAGAACCTTCGGCTCTGCGATAATAATGTCGCCCAGCGACGCAAACGACGCCGTTACGCCTCCCGTAGTAGGGTCCGTCATTACTGAGATGTACAAAAGCCCCGCCTCGTTGTGTCTGGCAACCGCTCCGCTGGTCTTTGCCATCTGCATAAGGGAAACTATACCCTCCTGCATTCTTGCTCCTCCGGAGGCTGTGAATGCTATCACAGGCAGTCTGTGAGCGGTTCCGTACTCAATGGCTCTGGTAATTTTCTCTCCCACGACGCTCCCCATAGAAGCCATCAAATAGTTGGAGTCCATTACAATGATGACGATATCCTCGCCTCTGATCTTCGCCTTGCCTGTGAGCACAGCGTCGTTAAGTCCCGTCTTTTCACGGAGCGCCGCCTGCTTGTTTTCATAATCGGGAAAATCAATAGGATTTTTTGATATCATCTCTTTGTCGAATTCCTCAAAGCTGCCCTTGTCAACCGTGATGTCAAGCCGTTCCTTTGCGGTAAGTCTTGAATGATAGTTGCAATGTGGGCAAACCTTTCCGTTTTTCTGAAAATCCTCCTCAAAGGTCACGTTGCGGCAGCGGGGACATTTAAACAGCAGACCCTGAGGAATGTCGGTTTTTCTGCCGTTTTTGTCCTCTGCGGACTTTTCGGGCTTTTCGCCGTTAAATCTCACCTTTACAACCGAGAATAAATCCTCAAGCATCAGCCTTTACTCCTCTCGTCCTCTAAAATGTCGGTACGGTTAAGAAAACCGTTATCGTAATCGCCCGCAAGAAATTCGGGACGTCTTATAAGCTTTAACTGGAAATCCACATTGGTAGCAACGCCGTCCACAATGAATTCCGACAGCGCCCACGTCATCTTTGCAATAGCCTCGGCTCTGTCCTTTCCGTGGACTATAAGCTTACCTATCATAGAATCGTAATAGGGCGGTATCTCATAGCCCTGATAAACTGCGGTATCCACTCTGATACCCGGTCCGCCGGGAATGAACAGCGACTGTATCTTACCCGGAGACGGTCTGAAGTCCAGCAGAGGATTTTCAGCGTTAATTCTGCATTCAATGGAATGTCCGTTCAGCTTGATATCCTCCTGCTTAATCGAAAGCCGTTCGCCGCTTGCGATCAGAAGCTGCTGCTTTACGAGGTCAACGCCCGTAACAGCCTCGGTGATAGGGTGCTCTACCTGAATTCTGGTATTCATCTCCATAAAATAGAAATCGCCGTTTTTATCCACAAGAAACTCGATAGTACCCGCGTTTCTGTAGCCGCAGACCCTTGCCGCCGTACAAGCCGCGCTGCCCATTTTTTCACGCAGCTCCTCCGTCATAAACGGAGCGGGCGAAGGAGCCTCCTCCAGAACCTTCTGATTTCTTCTCTGCATCGAGCAGTCGCGCTCGCCCAGATAAATCACATCGCCGTAATTATCCGCTAATATCTGTATCTCAATGTGCTTTGGATTTTCAATGAACTTTTCGATATATACCTCGTCGTTGCCGAAGCAGGCTAAAGCCTCCTGCTTTGCGGCGGTCATCTGAGCCTCCAGCTCGTCGTCGGAGCGTACAACTCTTATACCGCGTCCTCCGCCGCCCGCCGAAGCCTTTACAAGCACTGGATAGCCCAAGTCCTTTGAAAGAGTATGCGCCGCGTGGATATTTGAAATAGCTCCGTCGGAACCCATAATAACGGGCACTCCCGCCTCTTTCATAGTCTCCTTAGCCTGAGCCTTGTCGCCCAGCATTTCAATGGACTGCGCTCTCGGTCCGATAAAGGTTATACCGCACTTTTCGCACATCCTCGCAAAGGAGGGGTTCTCCGACAGAAAGCCGAAGCCCGGGTGAATAGCGTCCGCACCCGTTATTTCACAGGCGGAAATAATGGCGCGCATATTCAGATAGCTGTCCTTGCTTGGCGCAGGACCGATACATACAGCCTCGTCGGCGATCTGAGCGTGCAAAGCGTTTTTATCCGCGGTAGAATATACCGCAACGGTATGTATGCCCAGCTCTCGGCAGGCTCTTATAATACGAACAGCGATTTCACCTCTGTTCGCTATCAAAACTTTTTTGAACATATATTTTTGCCTCACTTTATAAAAGGTCGCAAGGTTTTACTTGATAGCAAAAGTGATCTCCGCCGAAACCGCTTTTTTGCCGTTTACCGTAGCAAGAGCCTTGCCCACTCCGATAGGACCCTTGACCTTGATGATCTCGACCTCGATTTCAAGCGTATCTCCGGGAACTACCTGCTGACGGAACTTGCAGTCGTTGATACCGCCGAAGAAACCTATCTTTCCCTTGTTTTCGGGGAGTGCCAGCAGAGCTACGGCTCCCGCCTGAGCGCACATTTCAACCATAAGCACACCGGGAGTTACGGGATAATTCGGGAAATGTCCCTTGAACCAGAAATCGTCCTCCCTGATATACTTTGTAGCCTTAACTCTCTTGCCTACCTCAAGCTCGTTTACCTCGTCGATAAGGAGAAACGGGTCTCTGTGAGGAATTATTTCCATAATCTGTTCTTTATTCAATACAACTGCCATTTTTAATTCTCCTGTTTTCAAAATTCGGAATATGCATTAATCTATTATCATAACCGTCTGGTCATACTCGACAGCCTCTCCGCTGTTTACGCATATCTCTTTTACAACGCCGTCAAACTCGCTCTGAACCTCGCTCATAACCTTCATGGACTCGATAATGAAGATAACGTCGCCCTTCTTCACCTTATCGCCAACGCTTACAAAAGGCGCGGAATCCGGCGAGGGAGCGGCATAGAATGTTCCCACGATAGGAGCCTTGACCTGCTTGCCCGATACTTTAGCGGACTGAGCTTCCGCAGAAGGCTGAGCCTGCGCAGGAGCTGCCGCCGCTGCTACAGCGGGAATTCCCGCAGGAACAGCCATTGGCATAGGCGCAGGAGGCGGACATTTTTTGCCCTTTACCGAAATTTCAACATCTCCGCACTTTACCGAAACCTCAGAAAGCTCGTTATCCTTTACGATCTTTGCAAGCTTTTCAATGTTTTCCAAAGTAGGGTTCAACATATCCATAAACTATACCTCCTTAGTCAACGCACTTCTTAATGCAGATAGTAGCATTGTGTCCGCCGAAGCCGAGGGAGTTTGAAAGAGCGGCGTTAACGGTCATTTCTCTGTTGCCGTCAACAGCGTAATCAAGATCGCACTCGGGGTCGGGAGTGGTGAAATTAATAGTCCTGTGAACAAAATCGTTCTTAACGGAAAGAGCTGTAACGATAGCCTCAACTCCGCCTGCCGCGCCGAGAAGATGTCCTATCATCGACTTTGTGGAATTTATAACGCATTTTCTTGCGGCGTCCTCTCCCAAAGCGACTTTAATAGCGATCGTCTCATACTTATCATTGAGACCTGTGGAGGTGCCGTGAGCGTTGATATAGTTAATGTCCTCAGCCTTAAGACCTGCCTCCTCATAAGCGTGCTTCATAGCGTAACCTGCCGCCTCGCCAGTAGGAGAGGGGCTTGTCATATGGTAAGCGTCGCCCGTCGCGCCGTATCCTGCGATCTCCGCAATGATATTTGCGCCTCTTGCCTTTGCGTGCTCGTATTCCTCAAGACAGAGAATACCCGAGCCCTCGCCCAGTACAAAGCCCTGTCTGTTAAGGTCGAAAGGAGTTGACGCCTTGTCAAGCTCCGTCGCTCTTGAAAGAGCCTTCATATTGTTAAATCCGCTAAGGGAGAAATGAGATATACAAGCCTCTGAACCGCCGCAGAGACAAGCGTCAAGATATCCGTCCTTGATTTTTCTGAAAGCCTCGCCGATAGCGTGGGTCGCAGAGGAGCAGGCAGTTGTAGTCGCATAGTTATCACCCTTAAATCCTGTTTTCATTGCGATAGTACCCGCAGCCATATTTCCTATCATCATCGGGATAAAGAATACGGAAACCTTATCGGGCTTTTCCTGAAACTTAACTACTTCCTTTTCGGTCATATTAAGTCCGCCGATACCTACGCCTACGATAACGCCTACCTTGAACGGGTCTAGATCCTTGAAATCCGTACCCGCCATTTTAAGCGCCTCCAGAGAAGCACAGACAGAAAACTGTGTAAATCTGTCCATTCTCTTGGCGTCCTTTTTGTCTATATATTCGGACGGGTCAAAATCCTTGACAGCACCCACTATCTTTACGGGAAAATTCGAGGTATCAAACTGATCCACAAAAGAAAGACCGTTTTTGTTCGCCTTGATATTCTCCCAGAACTCCTCAACATTTTTTCCAAGAGGGTTAACCGTACCCATACCTGTGATAACTACTCGTCTCATTAGAAATTCAACACTCCTTTTCCAATGCACATTATTCAATGAACAATGCACGAATTTCAATGTACAAAATACTATTGTTTTTAATATTCTTTGCGGACAGCCGTTTTACATCATAAGTCCGCCTGATATCTCGATTACCTGTCCCGTAACGTAACTTGCGTCCTTAGATGCGAGGAATGAAACCACTCCTGCGATCTCCTCTACCTCGCCGTATCTCTTCATAGCGATCTGAGCCAGCATAGCGTCTCTCTGAGCGTCGGTGAGCTTGTCTGTCATAGGCGTTTTGATAAATCCGGGGGCTACGGCGTTGCAGGTGATACCTCTTGAACCCAGCTCCTTTGCAACGGTCTTAGTCATACCGATAATAGCCGCCTTGGTCGCGGAGTAGTTCATCTGTCCGGGATTGCCGTACAGACCCGCAACGGACGCAAGGTTGATGATCCTGCCCGACTTCTGTCTCATCATAACGTTGCCCACAAACTTGGACATATTGAAAACGCTCTTCTGGTTTACAGCAACGACCATATCGTACTGCTCCTCGGACATTCTTGCCATAAGACCGTCTCTGGTGATACCCGCATTGTTAACGAGAACGTCGATAGTACCGAACTTAGCCTTTACAGCCTTTACCGTCTCCTCGACCTGAGAGTAATTCGAAACGTCGCAGATGAATTTTTCGCACTGAACGCCCTCCGCTCTTATTTTGTCCATAATATCGTTGTTTTCAAACATTGCCTCGGAAATATCGTTAAGGGCAATATCGTAGCCGTCCTTAGCAAGTCTCAGAGCAATAGCCGCTCCGATACCTCTTGCCGAACCTGTTATTAATGCTGTAGCCATTTTTAATTCCTCCTTTTAGATATCAGAGGTTAGAAGTAAGAGATTGGATTTTGGTTTACCATACTTACATTTCACCTCAATTTATGCGGTTTACAATAAATCGTCTATAGTTATTTGCAGCGCTCCCCCGAAAATATTAACGGGAACAGCTGCGTCAAATGGATAGATGCTAACGTCCGTGACCTTTCCGTTATCAAAAACATACGTCACGGTTCTTTCCTCGCGGGGATCAACTATCCAGTATTCTTTCACGCCGAAGCTCTTATAAAGTCCCAGTTTTTTATTGAAGTCAAGACTTCTGTCGCCCGAAACGACCTCAGCAACAAAATCGGGAGTGCCGTTACAGCGTTTATCGTCGATTTTATTGGGATCGCATACCACCAGAAAATCAGGCTGAAGACAGTTACTGTCGTCAAGCTTTACGTCGTAGGGCGAAATAAAAGGCTCGCATTTTCCCTTATTACCTTTTATAAAGCTTCTGAACTCGCTGTAAAGTCCGCCGACAATTCGCTGATGTATCGTGCTTGGAGCCGCCTGCATTACGATCTCTCCGTCGATCAGCTCATACTTTTCATTGGTCTCGGGAATTATCTCAAAAAACTCGTCCGCAGTATACTTTCTGTCCATATCGATCGCCGCCATAATTAAACTCCTTTTAGATGTCAGAGGTTAGAAGTAAGAGGTTAGATTTTGGTTTACCGTCCTTACCCATAACCTTAAATTAATTCGTTTATCTGAATTCAGCTCCGAGCTGTTTAAGTTTTATGTCGTATTTTTCCTTTTTCTTCTTATGTAATTTAACCGTTCCTATACCATTGTTATTGACAATAACTCTGTAACCGTTTTTAATCGCTCCCAGAGCCGTCATCGGAACGCAGGCGCCGCCGTCAATACCTGTTACCTCAACGGTATCTATGCCGTTTTCTTTAAGAAACTTGTCCAGATCGGGATTTGAAAAAGCGTTGCCCTCATACTTAACAAATTTATTATCCGAAATGATTTTCAAGGCATTTGCGAATTCCGCTTGGGGAGTATTTTCATATATATGATAAGGCGCAAGCCTGTTCAATAAATTTCTTTTCATTATATGTCGGATATACACGATAACATTATTCCTGTTTTCCTCAATAATGCTGTTTATTCTGTCAACAAGCCCTCTATCATAATTAAATAGTTTTGTATGGTTTTCACCGACAAAGACCTCTTGTACATCAATAACCAGAAGAGCTTTTTTCATAAATCCCTCACTTAAATGTTTCCGTTTCTTCGTCTGTGCCATTCCTGCCAAAAGATCGCATATGCCCTTTTATCATAATCGTCGTATCCGGATAAATCCTTTGGCTTGCAGGAATTGTAAAATCCCTCTACCTTATCCGCAAACGCAAAAACCTCTCGTTGGTATTCCTCAAAATCAACATAAACTTCATTGCCTGTTTCGGTGACAAGTTTGATTTTGCCGTCCTCGTGGATAACAGACCAGTCTACGCCGTTGGGACAGCCCATTACCTCGACTGTTTTTCCGTCTTTGTTGATAAAAAGCGAGTGACCGCAGCAAGGGAGCATTTGATTCTCCTTATAGATAATATGGTTTTGAGTTAAGCTTTTAAGCAGATAAAGAGCCGTAGAGCTAACTGTTGTCCATTCATATTCAAATTTTTCATCGCCTATCTCAGCCTTTGCCGAACCATGGAGACATATATCCGTAGGGTCGTCGCCGTTGTTTTTTATCCAATGAAAATTATCGGCATCAATTTTAAACATATTACTTAGATAAAAGCTCCTCAGCCTGCTTGAACATTTCCTCTATCATATCCTTAGCAGGCTCGATTTTTGTGACCATACCTGCGATAGCGCCGCAGAGGAACGAGCCCTCGTCGAGATTACCGTCCTGAACAGCCTTTCTCAAAGAACCGAGAGTGATCTCCTCAAACTTCTCAGGAGTAAGCGAGCCGTCCTTTTCGCCGCTTGCAAGCATTTTGGAGAACTTTGTCTTTACGTTTCTGCAAGGGTGACCTGTGGTCCTGCCCGTTACAACGCTGTCGGTATCCTTAGCCTTGACTACAAGCTCCTTGTAGGTCGGGTGTATCTGGCACTCCTCAGCGGCAAGGAAACGTGTTCCTACCTGAACGCCCTCTGCTCCCAGCATAAAGGAAGCCGCAATACCTCTGCCGTCTGCAATACCGCCTGCGGCGATAACGGGAATATCCACAGCGTCAACTACCTGGGGAACAAGACACATTGTGGTGTTCTCGCCGATATGTCCGCCCGACTCCGTACCCTCGGCGATAACTGCGTCTGCGCCCGCTCTCTCCATTCTCTTGGCAAGAGCAACTGAGGGAACTACGGGGATAACCTTAATTCCCGCCTCTTTCCAAGCCGCCATATACTTTCCGGGATTTCCCGCGCCTGTGGTAACAACAGGAACGCCCTCCTCGATAACAAGCTGTGCAAGACCTTCGGTGTTAGGGCTCATAAGCATAATGTTTACGCCGAAAGGCTTGCCGCCTACAGCTGCTTTTGTCTGTCTTATCTGGTCTCTCAGATAATCGATGGGTGCAGAGCCTCCCGCAATAATGCCAAGTCCGCCTGCGTTGGATACTGCCGACGCAAGAGTATGCTCGGCTACCCAAGCCATACCTCCCTGAAAGATCGGGTACTTGATACCCAGCATTTCCGTGATTTTTGTTTTTGTCGTAGTCATAGCGATTTCTCCTTATTTTTTAGTCATAGATTTATGTCATATGTGCTTGTTTTCAATGGACATTCCATACAGATCGATACTGTGTCCGCCCTGTTTCAAGGAGGAATATTCCTCCGAGCAGACTTTTACGCTCTTCGAAATGAACTTGTCCAGAACCTCGGCGGTAAAATATTTCGGCTTGCCCGATATTCTCTCGTTAAAATCAGCTTTCATATCCCGGATAAATTCCCCGATTTCAAAAGAATATATCTCATTTAAAGTCATATCAGAAAATCCCTGCGGAATTTGCAGATCGCTGTCGATAAGATATTTTTCTGCGATAATTCCGTTTAAAATGTGATAATCTCTGTAAAGCTCCTCAAGAAGCTTTGGATCTCCCCGTCTGGCAAGCAAGCCCAGATCATAGTAAAGCAGAAGTCTGAACAGATTATCCTCTATAAGATGAAAATAATACCCGAGATAAAGCTCGTCGTAAAGTATCTCCCGTTCATACCTGTCATAAAAAGCAAGGAAGTCAAAGACCTTGCGTTTTCCGCCGCCGAATACCTTTATAAAGTGAGAATTTACCTCTGTCTTATCCGCCGACATCACAGCGTCGGGGAGTATCTGTCCCACACGGAAGTCATTGACATTCTTTATGGGTAAGACCTTTTCAAGTCTCTGCGAGACCGCAAGGTGCATAAGTCTGGAAGCCATTAATATTCAAAGACCACAGCCGCATAGGTCAATCCGCCGCCGAAGCCTACCAGACATATCTTGTCGCCTCTTTTAATTCTTCCCTCGGCAACAGCGTCGCAGAAAGCCATTGGAATGGACGCCGACGAGGTGTTTCCGTAGCGGTCGATATAAACGACCATTTTATCCATAGACACACCCAGATTTTTAGCGGCAGTCTCGATTATTCTCACATTAGCCTGATGCGGAACGATAGCGTCAAGCTCCTCGGGGGAAATGCCCGCCTTTTCGCAAGCCTTTAAAACGGCGTTGGGCAGAGCCTTTGTTGCGAATTTGTATACCTCCTTGCCGTCCTGAGTGAAGAAATAGTCCTTCAGCTCGGGCATATCCATATCGAATTCTTCTTTGTTCGTTCTGAAAACATTCTCAGACTTGAGCGCTCTTGCCGCAAGAAATTTAGCTCCGTTTCCGTCCGCGCCCAGATAGGAGGCATAAAGAGCGTTCTCCTGCTTCTGGAGAACAAACGCCGCCGCTCCGTCGCCGAAAAGAATACAGCTTGAACGGTCCGTATAATCGACGAATTTAGAGAGCTCCTCCGCCGCAATGAGCAGAACAGTATGAACATCGTCGTCGGACTGAAGATAACGCTTAGCCATATCCACACCGTAATCAAAGCCGGTACAAGCGCAGTTAATATCCATAGCCATACTGCCGATCGCGCCTATTTCCCTTTGAATAAGACAAGCCTCAGAGGGAGTATAAAAATCGGGAGTGCAGGTAGCAACAATTATCAGATCTATATCCGTTGGCTCGATACCCGCGTCCGCAATAGCTTTTTCAGCCGCCCTTGCGCCCAGATAATAATTAGGCTCGCCGTTGGTTATATGTCTTGTCTTGATACCCGTTCTCTGAGTTATCCACTCGTCGCTGGTATCAACGATCTTTGCAAAATCCTCGTTCGTCGCTATCGCTTCGGGGACATAGCTGCCGATACCCTTTACTTTAATTCCTGTTACCTTTGCCAATTAAACTCCTCCTCATACTTTATACTTAAAGAAAAAATTTTATAATAAATATTGTATAATCTGAAAATTTATGTTATAATGCTTTTATCGGGTCGCTACGCAGAGCATATTATCAGATTTTATATAGCTTAATATTATAATTATAAACCCTTTCCCCGCTAAATTCAATAACAAATTGTGAACAACCTCAAGTAATTTTAAACATTCGCAGAATTTTTCACAAGTTTTAGGGCGTTAGTTAATATTTTATGTCCTTTTTTGAAAAAATCTTATGAAAATTAAGATTTTTAACCTAAATAAAATATGGGTATACAGCTACCCTGATATAAAGGAGTATTTATTATGGCAAAAAACATTTTCTTATTCTCGGGACAGGGTTCCCAGTATGTGGGTATGGCAAAGGAGCTTTGCGACAAGTATCCTGCCGCAAAGGCGGTATTTGACAAGGCTAACGAGTCGCTCGGCTATGATATCGCCGAGATCGCATTTAACGGTCCCGACGAGGAGCTTAACAAGACTGTAAACTCTCAGCCTGCGATTATGGCTTGCTCCCTTGCGGCATTCGAGGCGGCTAAGGCAGAGGGCATAACATTTGACGGCGTTGTGGGACATTCCCTCGGCGAGTATGCGGCAATGGTTGCCTCGGGCGTTGTAACCTTGGAGGACGGCTTTAAGCTTATCAAGGCAAGAGCGGCTGCAATGCAGAAGGCGGCGGAGAATTCCAGCGGAGCAATGTACGCTATTATCGGACTTGACGCATCGGAAGTAGAAAAGGTCTGCGAGGAGACCGAGGGTTATGTTGTGCCCGTAAACTACAATTCCTCTGTACAGACCGTCATCGCAGGAGATTCGGCGGCTTGCGAGGCAGCGGCGGCGAAGTTTGCGGAAATGAAGAAAAAAGCAATTAAGCTTAACGTAGCCTCCGCATTCCATTCAAAGCTTATGCAGTCTGCGGCGGACGAGTTTATCGAAACCGCCAAAACCGTAGAATTCAAGCCCGCAGAGGTGGATTTCTATTCAAACGTGCTTGGCGTAAAGCTGGAGGACTTCTCAAATATGCCCGAAATGCTTGCAAAGCATATTGTTTCCCCTGTAAAATTTACTTCCGAGCTTGCAGAAATGGAAAAAGCGGGCTATGAGAATTTTATCGAACTGGGACCGAATAAGGTTTTGACGGGTCTTGTAAAAAAGACGCTCAAGGGTAAAAATGCAGTAAATATAGAAAACATTGCAACAATGGAAAAAGCAATCGACACGATCCGTTAGAAGTTAGAGATAAGAAGTAAGAAAAAACCGCCCTGTGTTTGGGTGCTATCCTTAACGAAGAATAAAAAATATGTACTTTCCCGAGAACCGCCTTAGTGTTATGCACATGGAAACAAGTTCTCGGGGATTTTTGTGTACGAATGTAATTCAGACAGCTAAGTTTTCTTTTGTACCAAATTCCACCATAGCCCCATCAATTTTAGTCCCTTTGTCAGCCTGAAAAGTAAAGTAGATGATCACCCTGTTTCCGCAGGTTCGGGAGTACTTTTCAGCCTTTTCAAAGACCTCGATACGCTTGATGAACACTCGTATCAGCTCGGGTGTAAGCGTCGGCATTTCAATGTACTGTCTCGCCTTGTCAATAAAATCCTGTATGCACTCTTCTTGCAGATTTGCATTTGAAATTTGCAAATTAATTTCCTCCAGATTGGCTTTCAAATCCGCCGCCAGAGTATCGTAACGCTCGGGTGAAATTCTGCCTATAACCCTGTCCTCGTAAAGCATTCGGATAATTCCGTCAAGCTGATTGATTCTTGCGGTGTATTCGGCTTTTCTGTCCTCGGATTCTTTAATCAGTTTCTTAGCCTCCTGCTCGCCGTTAGTCATAGCGATTTTGTAAAATTCATCGGCATGTTCACGGGCATAAGCAGTCACACTTCTAAGGGAAGTAAGCACGATTTCATCGAGAACCGACTCTCTGATGTAGTGGGAGGTGCAGTCAGTCGAGCGACGCTGATAACCTCCGCACATGAAATTATTTTTCTTTTCATCAAGGGTCTTCGCCCTGTGAAGATACAGCCTTGAGCCGCATTCGCCGCAGTAAAGATACCCTGCATACTTGTCCATTTCACCTTGCTTGTCGGGACGTTTTCTTCCCTCAAAGTGCTTTTGAACCACGTCAAAGGTCTTGCGGTCAATTATTGCCTCGTGCGTATTTTGGAAAATCAGAACATTTTCCGGAGCATTTTTCAGACGTTTTTTAAGCTTGTTGGACTTGCTGTAGGTCTTGAAATTCACCGTATCACCGCAGTAAGTCTGATTTGAAAGCATTCCTCTCACGGTTCTTTGCGACCAATAATAAGGTTTTTCGAGCTTTGGGGTTCCCGAACGACTGCCGGTTCTTCTGAACGCATATACGCTTGGTGAAATAACTTTTTCTCTGCTCAGCGTGTCGCAAATTCTGACTATTCCGATTCCGCTTGCATACATTTCGAAAATTCTTCTGACGATAGGAGCGGTTTCGTGGTCTGGAATAATATGCTTTGGATTGTCGGGATCTTTCATATAGCCGTATGGGATCGTAGTCCCTACACGCTCACCTCGTTCACCCTTTGCCCTCTGCACGGCACGAATTTTTTTGCTCGTATCACGTGCGTAAAAGTCGTTGAAAAAGTTCCGCAAGCCCGACATTTCATTAATTCCCTTGTCGCTGTCAACACCGTCGGTAATTGCTATGAAACGCACATCATAGCTTGGAAAAGTCAGCTCCATAAGCCTGTCCGTTTCCAGATGGTCACGCCCTAATCTCGACTGGTCTTTTACAATCACCGTGCCAATTTTCTCATTCATAACATCGTCAATCATCTGCACATATGCCGGACGTGTTAAATCAGTACCGCTGTAGCCGTCGTCGACATAAAACTTACAGTTTTTAAAGCCGTTGTCCTCCGCATATTTCTGAAGAATAAGTTTCTGATTTTCGATTGATAACGACTCGCCCTCACGCAGATCTTCCTGCGAAAGACGGCAGTAAAGTGCCGTAATTAAGTTTGATTTTGTATTCATAATTCCTCCGTTTCCGAGTTTTAAACTCTGAAAATCAAACCGAATAGGTACGTTTACAACATACCACACTTCGGTTTGGAAGTCCAGAAAACTTTTTGTTAAGATGCTTTTTTGCCGTTTAAAAGATATTTCAGCTTGTCGGAAACGTATTCGCCATCGTTTTTTACAGCTCCAAAAACCAACGCCACATCATAGCTTCTGCCCTCAATTACAAGCTTGTTTTCCGCATAAGGCATAGCCTGAAATTCAATTTTTTCTGTGTTTCTATCCATGTATTTATCGCCCTCCTTGCTGTCTTTTCGGTTGCTTTTCTTGTGAATTCTAATCTGATCATTTTTAACATTCCTTTCTTGATATTTTGTCTGACATCATCAACAACGCCTGTAATTACGCTGATTTTACGCAGTTTTCAGTCTTTGCGACCCCTATGTTCTGCAAAATCCCGATTTACGACCCCATTGAAATTATGCACAGGTGTTTCGCTGAAACTGCGTATTTACGGCACTTTTGCGGTCGGCTTTGCCGTCCGCTGTGACCGTTTCGGGGGCTTTGACCCCGAAACTTTAACTTGCAATGAAATATTTTACTCTGCTGTATCTGCTTGACTTTGAAATTTGTGCAGATTGACAAGCCACATTTTCTTGTTTGTACTAAAACTATTTCAACGTATCGCCCGCAGCGGCTCATAAATCGCTTGTGTCGGCTTTTGATTCGTTTTTGCTAAACTTACCCGACTTAAAATTAAAGCCCTCAAATCGCCCGACGTTCGCCGTTCTTTCGGTTGACAGTAACTTTGAAATGTTGACAGAAAAACTCACCTTTGAATTCTAACGTCACACACCGCAGACAACGGTATTACGGGACTTTTCAAGCTTTTACAGCAAGTGCGTTGACAGTAACGACAGTAGAATTTTTACCGTCACTACTGTCACACTTTGAATCGTAGTGAAGAGTTATCAGTCTGCCATTTCTTGTTCTTTTGTATTGAAAATCAATTCCGAACTTTTTTAAAGTATATCCGTTCTGAACTAAGTCCCTCGTCACTCTGTTCGGATAAAACTTTTCGTTTGAAATATTTTTCAGCTTCTCCACCAACTCCGAAGCCGTACCTGTGAAATCAATATTTTTCTGAAGATAAATATACAGTGCAGCGAGAAAAATATTATCTTTACTTTTTGAAGCGGTCGGCTCATCAGTGATGATCCATTTTTTCATATCGCTATCGAAGTGCAAATTAATTTCTTGATTTTCAATGTCACGACCAACGCAGTGTAATTTTGCATTTCGACTGCCTCTTTTGTTTTCAATCAGAACCATGCTTCCGTCAACACAACCGCTGATTCCTGTGCTTCCCGAAATCATATTGAACGGATCGCTGTCCTGGCATTTTCTTGTGTGATGAACAACAACGATTGCAATGCTGAGCTTGTCTGCAAGAGTTTTTAAGACGGACAACTCTTTGTAATCAGAACTATAATTAGAGTCCGATTCGTTACGCACCATTTGCAGAGTATCAATGAACACAATTTTTAAATCTGAATGAGCATTTTTGAAGCTTTCAATTTGTTCTTCAAGTCCGTTCCCAATCGACTCTGACATTATCGAAAAGTGAATTCCGTCCGTAGGTTCGTCCGTCAATTCGTAAAGTCTGCTTTGTATTCTCTGAAAGCTGTCCTCCAGACACAAGCACAACGCTGTTCCTTTTTTTGTTTGCTGACCTAAAACTTTTTCTCCTTTCGCTACTGACAAACACATATCAAGTGCCAACCACGATTTTCCTACCTTTGGCGAACCTGCAAGAATGTACAGTCCTTGTGTGATCAAGTCGTCGATTATAAATTCAATCGGTTTGTACACAGTCGTCATGATCTCTTCGCAGGTTTTTGAATTGAATTGTTTCAAGTTATCAGTCCTCCTTTTCATATTTTTATTGTATTTGAACTGTGCGGCACACAAAAGATTATTCGGCGGCGCTTTGATGAAAAAATTTTTTGCCCTGCTGATTTTTGTAAACATCACTTATGGATTATTTCCAAACAGCCTTATACCGGTATTTGAAAACAGAACAAAATGAGTGCCTATCTCCCATCATGGCAAGAGATAAGCACTCTTTCTTTTTATAGTCATAATCAAGTATACATGATTATGAAAAAAGGATCAAATCCATATGATAGGGAACGATATTAATATACATTTCTTGAATTGTTCCAAAAAATATGGTTCTAATCGTGTACCAAGCAGAATTTTCAGTTCTTTTCCGTATTCAAAAATAAACCGTTCCAGCGTTGCTTCTGTTGAATGTTCGGAAATTTCACTGTCAAGTGAAAAAATGGTTCTGTACAGCAATCAGCGCAGTTCTGACAATTATATGTGCAGTCATCATTATATGTAACCCATTCAGCACGACTACAGTTTTGTGGAATTTTATTGGCATTGTAAGCAGTACTGGATATTATCGCTGTGATTTTTACAAAATCAGATAAACAGGAATCATAAAGTTTGCTCTGAAAAGTGATATTGCCTAAAGCGCCTGCTTTCCATTATATTCAGAAAGCAGGCGCTTTTGCTATTTCATACTGTTGTAAAGCGAATAAATGTAATCCGCTAATTCCTCCGGCGATTCTCTTTTCTCCTGATTGATCCATTTTCGTATGATACAATATCCGCCGTTTACCAGAAATTCATAAGTATAATCGCTGTATGGCGCAAATTCTTCTCTTTTGGTAAATTCGGAAAGGCTTTTCTGAATCTCCGGCAGATAGAGCATTTTCTGCGGAAAGGCAATATCAATATTATTATTCACAAGCAGCTTGAAAATATTTTTATTGTCGCTTATAAAATATAGTATCTGTACCAGCCGGCTTTGCTGTTTATCGGGATTATCCGTGATTTTTTCCGAAAGCTCATCCAGCAGAACAGTTTCAATATCCTCCAGCAAATCATACTGACTGCCATAGTATTTATAAAAAGTCGTGCGGTTGATTTCTGCTGTATCGCATATTGCACGGACAGAAATTTTATGAATGCTCTTTTCTTTAAGCAGTGAAATCAGTCCGTTCCGCAGAAGCTGCTTACTTAACCGCACTCTCTGGTCTTCTTTTTTCATAAACAAATTCTCCTTTTTGGAATATTTCTCGACACTTTCAGATTATTCTGTTGTTGTTACAGCCAAAAGGTAATCAACAGTTGGTTGTAACAAAACATATTATATATTATAATATATAATGTCGAATAAATCAAGTCAAAGGAGAAGTCTTATGAAAAAAATTGCAGATTTCCTTGTGAACAGGCGGTATATTATTCT
>JAUNOG010000105.1 GCA_030531185.1 Ruminococcus sp. | reverse complement strand
AAGAATTTCTCAAGGGTTTCGTACTTCTCGTTGTTCAATTTTCAAGATGCCTTTGCATTCCTCTGCGACTTCATTTTTTAAACCTCTCGAAGAGTGCTCACCTATTATATCACTTTCGGTTTGCTTTGTCAAGACTTTTTTAAAATTTTCTTTTGAACTTTTTGTGAATGTTCTCGGATTTCCTTATTTTAGTCTTGATTTTGTGCTGCCTCTCTTGGACAGCTTATTTATTATAGCACTTCTTTCTTCTTTTGTCAACAGTTTTTTTGAAATTTCTTTGATTTGTCAAATATATACTTTTACCTCTAACAAAATGTCGAAAAATTAGCTACTTTTCATATTACCATATATAATAGTATATGTGCAAGTCATCCGATCTGTTACCAAACTTTTTGCTTAGACCTATTGACTTTAGTCCCAATATAGTACATAATTATAATAACAATTATATCGGAGGTTACAGCTATGACTATAAATCTTAACAAGGACTGGCTGATGCGTTACAGAGAATGGGACAGTAATTACAGAGACATCGTTCTCCCTTGCAATGTACCCTGTTCGCTCTATAAAACTCTGCTGGAGAACAATGCTATTCCCGACCCTTACTACCGTGAAAACGAGTATATTTCCACACAGCTCTGCGACGGAGGCTGTGAGTTTGAGAAACGTTTCACACTTACGGAGGACGAAATCAAATCCGCTGACCAAATCTTCCTGCGTTTCGACTGCATAGATACTCTGGCGGACGTTCTGCTAAACGGCGAAAGCCTTTTTTACGCCGACAATATGCACAGAGTGTGGGAGTTTCTCGTAAACGGCAAGCTTATTACAGGAGAAAACGTCCTGCTGGTGAAAATCAAGTCACCTAATAAATATATTAAAGAAATGTACCGAAAACGCCCGTTGTGGGGAGTTGACTCCACAATGGAGGGCTATCCCTACATAAGAAAAGCCCATTGTATGTTCGGCTGGGACTGGGGGCCGAAGCTGCCCGATATGGGAATTCTGCGTAACGTCACTCTTAATTTTTACAATTCGGGAAGAATAAAGGACGTTTATTACTCCCAGAAACACGAAAACGGCAGCGTTTTCCTTTACTGCTTCGTGAATTCTCAAATTTGGCGCAGCGGCTGTTATACTAAGCTTACTGTTACCTCTCCCGACGGAGAAAAAATTTCTGTACCTATTGACAACGGCTACGCTGAAATCTGCATTGAAAATCCTCAGCTTTGGTGGGTCAACGGTTTCGGGGGACAGCCTTTATATAATTGTACAGTTGAGCTTTTTGCCGAGGACGGCTCTTTGGCGGACGTCAATACCCAGCGCATAGGACTTCGCACACTTACCGTTTCTCAGGACAAAGATCAATGGGGCGAGGAATTCTGCTTTATCAACAACGGCGTCAAAATCTTCGCTATGGGAGCAAATTACATTCCCGAGGATCAGATAGTGTCCCGCTGTTCCAAAGAGAAAACAGTAAAGCTTTTGCAGGACTGCAAAGAGGCAAACTACAATTTCATCAGAGTCTGGGGCGGAGGATACTACCCCGAGGATTATTTTTACGACTGGTGCGACGAAAACGGCTTTATTGTCTGGCAGGACTTTATGTTCGCCTGCTCCGCATATCTTCTCACCGACGAGTTCCGGGAGACTGTCACCAAGGAGATCGAAGATAACGTTATCCGCCTGCGAAACCACCCCTCTCTGGGTCTGTGGTGCGGCAACAACGAAATCGAGTCCGCCTGGGAGGGCTGGGGACTTCCCGAGGACAGAGAGGCAAAGCGCGACTATATCATTCTCTTTGAGGACATTATTCCAAAAACGCTCAGAAAGCTTGACCCAGCAGGGAACACATTTTACTGGCCGTCGTCTCCGTCCTCGGGCGGAGGTTTTACGAACTCCTCATCAAACCACGCAGGAGATATGCACTACTGGGACGTCTGGCACAACTTCAAGCCTATCGAGGCGTTCAGACAGTTCCACTACCGTTTCTGTTCGGAGTACGGCTTTGAAAGTCTCCCCGATATCAAAACCTGCCGCGCCTTTGCCGACGAGAGCAAGGGGGATTTCGACCTTTGCTCCAACGTTATGGAGGCTCACCAGAAATGCACTCAGGGCAACGAAAAAATTATGTATTATCTTGCTCAGATGGTCAACTACCCCTACGATTTCAAACGGCTTATTTACTGCTCTCAGATCGTTCAGGCGGACTGCATTCGTTCCAACGTTGAGCATATGAGACGGGCAAGGGGCAGATGTATGGGCTCGGCATACTGGCAGGTCAACGACTCCAACCCCGTTATTTCGTGGTCGTCTATAGACTATTTCGGACGCTGGAAGGGTCTGCACTACTATGCAAAACGGTTTTATGCGCCTATACTGCTGTCTGCGGACGATACCGTCCCCGAAAAGCCCGTTCTGAATATTTCCAATGAAACTTTAAATGAGGAAAAGCTTACCGTTTCCTGCCGTCTCAGAAACAACAAGGCGGAGGTTCTTGCGGAATTTTCGGACACTGCAGCCGTTCCCGCCGTAACTGCACAGAACGTACTTGCTCCCGATTTGTCGGAATATTTGCAGTCCGCAGCGGATAAGCGTACAAAATATCTTGAATATACTTTGGAAAAGAACGGCGAAGTCATAAGCCGAGGCACAACGCTGTTTGTACGTCCCAAAAACTTTGAATTCAAGCCTGCGGGAGTTGCGTTTACAGTTTCGGAAAACGCAGACAGCTTTGAGATAACTCTTACCGCCGAAAATTACGCAAAATCGGTCTGCCTGTCCTTCAGGGACTACGACTGCGTATTCTCCGACAACTGGTTTGACATTCACGGAAACAAACCTGTCACGGTAAGCGTTGCGAAATCTGAGGGACTTGAAAAGCTTACTGCGGACGAAATCAAACAACAGCTTGAAATTACGGTTTACTAATAAAGTGAATATAAAAATGAAAAATTTTAGGTATTGATGAGAGGTCTTTACAATGAACAAAAAAATTATCGCATTAGTATCAATTTTAACATTAGCTATATCTATGACAGGCTGTGGAAATGTTTCTGAAACAAACGACAGCAATAGCAGTATTGTGCAAAGTTCTGAAACATCTGAGACTAAAAAAGAAACGACAGAGCCCGCTCCTAATATGTTAAAGGTTGAACCTGTACCAGTTCCAGAGGGCGGCTGGACAGAGGAAACTATAAGTGAGGTCATTTACGTTAACGGCTATAATATCAAATTGCCTTGTGACTTTGAAGAATTAAGCAATAAGATTAATATCGTAACTGATAAAGATCACTTATATTTTTTTCAAAATGGGCAGGGAGCAAGTACCGAAATTGAGTATAACGGAACTGAAGTTGGAAGTGTACTTATTGATGATTTTTCTGATAAGGAAAATTTTAATCTCGGAAAAATTTACGCTATATTGTGTAATTCTGA
>JAUNOG010000051.1 GCA_030531185.1 Ruminococcus sp. | reverse complement strand
CGGTTAGATTCCGGGCTTTTTTTATTTAATGCAAAGGCGGTTTGTCAACAGCGCCTATTCGCCGTCTCCTTTTCTTTATGTATATACTTTAAATATTTCAAACCGTTTCTCAGTCATACCAAGACATATAATCGTTGTACATATCCTCATTAAAGCTGTAACCGTCCAGACTGTCCATAGCCTGTGAGAATTTATCGGTATCAATTTTGAGTCCGTTTTCGCTTTCCTCAGTATTATCAAATGTGCCGTCCAATTCGTCATATTTGACCCTTGTCAAACTGAAATATACATATCCGTCACATTCAAAAACATTATCGGTAATTAAATACCCGTCATTGTTATCACAGGCAATAGAGCCTATAAGCGTTTCTATGTCGGAGCATACCGTATTTTCATCTGCCCCCTCAGGAACGGCAATCTTCATCAGAACGTTATCACCGCCCTTATCAAAGACTTTCTTCATCTCAGACGGAATTTCATAAACATCGCCGATCTCCTGAGCCTCCGTAACTGAATAACAATACTTCAGACTTGTACACTCGGGAATATCCTCCTGATCGGACCAATCGTAACCGTCCTGCTCTTTGATCTCGTCGTTAACATTGAACGAGTCGTAATTCGGCTCGGATACTCCGCTGTCAAAGGTCAAATCGACGTGATACCAGTCTCCGTCGATTTTTACTGCATTCCATGCGTGCTCGCCGTCCTCGGTGCAGTGGATTATCTTACAGTCAATATCCAAAGCGTCCATAAACAGCTTAAATGTGGTCGCATTGCCTACGCATATAGTCTCGCCGTTTTTGAAAAAGCCATAAGGAGTATGAGACCAACTCTCACCCTCGTCCAAATCAATAGCCGAAAGATTTCCCTCGTCGTAATGGGAGTTGTTAAATATATAGTCGTAAACGGCTTTTTCCTTTTCATAGTCGCTCATATCTTCCTTAATGATTTCCTTGACTGTCGCATTAAGGCTCTCATATATGAAGATGTCCTTTTCGTCGGTGAGTTTTGAAGTATCCCCTGTCTTATAGGCGTTTATAACTGCGCCGTTGTCATAAATGTCGTGTATCTCGCCCAAATCAAGGTCTGAATATTCCCAATTATCTATAAGCTCGTCTGCGTCAACTCCGTAGGCGTCCGCAAGCAGCTTTGTAAGGGAATTTACCTTGTTTTCCAATTCGTCAATTCTTGCCCCATAATCACCGTCGCCGTTTTCAGAACTGCTGTCGGAAGCCTTAGCAGAGCTTTCCGCCGTTTTATCCGCGCCTGCGGTCTTTGCACAGCCTGCCATAAGAGCAATTATGCTTATGCATACTGCCAAAATTGATATTTTTTTCATTTGTCCGTCTCCTGTTCCGATCATTCTGTTATATTTTTAATTTTATCTGTAAGCTCCGACACATCGTCGGAGATCACCAGCACCCAGTAGTCTCCTGCCTGAAAAATTTCAGCGTTCTCTATCTTCGTCATTTCCTCGGGCTTGTAGGTCTCAAAGGTCGTTCCTCTGGAGGCAAGCCGTTCTGTGAGAATTTGCTCGCCAAGGGTATCGTCCTTTGGCTTTATCATTGAAATCTCGTCTGCGTTTCCTCCGCCCGACGCGAAAATTATTCCCCCGTCCTCCATATCCGAAAGAGGAATGCCGTAAAGCTTTTCACAGTTTTTCTCGAAGGTCTCGTCGCCGAAGTACGCCGAACCGTCAAGCAGAGGATCGTCTATCTGCGTTAAAATATCTTGTGCGGTAAAATCCCCCTGATTTTCCTGTTCCTGCGCAGTTTGGGTAAGCTTGGAGGAGCTGTCCGCCGTATCTGTACAGCCTGCCAGCGAGCCTATGGCAATTATTGCGGTAAGCGCAGTCGTTACGGCGCATATTGTTCTGAGCGTTATCATAAATGTGTTTCCTTTCCTGTTGTCGTTTATTTTGTTGTCTGTATAAATTATAACACGTTGTACGGCACTTTTCAATACTCCTAGCGGGAATTAAGAAATTTTTATGGATTTAACAAAATCAGTGCAGAAAAATGCGGCGCAGAAAATTCCTGCACCGCACATATTACTTTAAATCAAAGTCCGTTAGGATTGTTTTTAATAAAGTTCCAGCTGCTTGCCGTCATTTCGTCAAGAGTGTACTGAGCCTCCCAGCCGAAAACCTTTTTAGCCTTGTCGGGATTTGCATAGCAGGTAGCGATATCTCCCGCACGTCTCGGAAGTACCTTATACGGAAGTTCTCTGCCGCAAGCCTTTTCAAAGCTGTGAAGAACGTCAAATACCGAAGAGCCCTTTCCCGTACCCAGATTAACTGCGTCGCAGCCCTTGTTTTCAAGGACGTACTTAACAGCGCACAGATGACCTCTCGCCAGATCCACAACGTGTATATAATCCCTCACGCCCGTGCCGTCGGGAGTATCGTAATCGTCGCCGAACACGCCAAGTCTTTCAAGCTTGCCTACTGCGACCTGACAGATATACGGAAGAAGATTGTTCGGAATACCGTTAGGGTCTTCTCCGATAAGTCCGCTTTCGTGCGCACCGATAGGATTGAAGTACCTCAGCAGAGAAACGCTCCACTCGTCGTCGGAAACACATACGTCCCTTAAAATCTGTTCTATCATAACCTTTGTGTAGCCGTACGGATTTGTAGCCGAAGTAGGCATATCCTCGGTATAGGGAGCCTTGTTTACAGGTCCGTAAACGGTGGCAGACGATGAGAATACTATCTTCTTACAACCGTACTTTCTCATAGCCTTTATAAGCATAAGCGTGCCTGTTATATTGTTGTGGTAATATTCCACGGGCTTGGCAACGGACTCGCCCACCGCCTTGAGACCTGCAAAATGAATTACCGCGTCGATCTTATTTTCCTCGAAGATCTTTTCCACAGCGGGAAGATCGAGCATATCGGCCTCGTAAAATCCGAAATCCTTGCCTGTAATTTTTCTTATTCTGTTAAGAGCTTCGGGCTTTGAATTTGAAAAGTTATCCATAACAACCACATCGTAGCCTGCGTTAAGAAGCTCCACGCAGGTGTGACTGCCGATAAAGCCTGCGCCGCCTGTTACCAAAATCATTGACATAATAAATCCGTCCTTTCAAAATAAATACGGGTTTTCTCTTATTTTATTATAACACAAATCACAGATTTTGCAATAGTTAAATCGTTTCAAATATCATATTATTTTCCCGCAAAACCTATTGAATATGACTACGCCTGTAGAGGTAAGACATTAGAAGTAAGAGGTTAGACAAGTTGCGCCGCAGACGCATTTTTATTTCCGTAGTATCAGGCTTTGTCTACGCCGTAAATGTAATGCGCTCCGTCTCTGTCCTTATACTGCATAACCTTATCAAGATTGACATTTTCAATGCTATGAAAAATCTTCTCCTCTATTTCGGGGTTTTTCTCCGCAAGCTCGCGGATAAGCATTTTTATTTCCATTCGCTTTGAGACTTGCCTGTCGGGAGAACATGTAGAGCAGGTGTCCGTAAAGCGGCAGGCGCACTGAATAAAATACAGATCGTTATGATCGCGCCAGCGCTTGATCTCCTCCTCTCTGACCAGATACAAAGGACGTATAAGCTCCATTCCCTTGAAATGCGCGCTGTGGAGCTTAGGCATCATCGTCTGTATCTGCCCGCCGTAGATCATACCCATAAGAATGGTCTCTATAACGTCGTCGTAGTGATGTCCCAGCGCGATTTTATTACAGCCTGCGTTCATAGCGTTTTTATACAAATGACCTCTTCTCATTCGTGCGCACAGATAGCAGGGATTTTTCTCAACATTATAAACCGAATTAAAAATATCCGTCTCAAACACCTGAATGGGAATATTCATCATCTTGGCGTTTGTTTCGATAACCTCTCTGTTGTAAGGGGAATATCCCGGGTCCATAACAAGATATGTGACCTCGAAATTTATATCGCTTACCCTTTTAAGCTCCGCAAAAAGATTAGCCAGCAGCATCGAGTCCTTGCCGCCCGAAATGCACACCGCAACCCTGTCGCCGTCGCATACAAGCTCGTATTCTTTAACAGCCTTGACAAAAGGTTTCCATATGGTTTCCTCAAACTCGCCGCGCAGACTGCTGCGGATATCTTCAGATTTGTCCTCGCCTGTTATACGCTGTCTTAGCCAGCCGTAGTAGCCTCCGTCAAGGCTAATAGCGTTAAAGCCCTGATTGCGGAGTTCCTCAGACACAGTATCGCTTACAGTCCCGCTTTTACAGTATATTACAGCAGGTCTGTCCTTATTTATCAAAAAAGGATTTTTCCTTATTTTATCAGCGGGAACATTTATCGCTCCCGCAATATGACCGTACTCAAAATCGTCCTCGCCGCGTATATCGATAATGTCGTAATCGCCGCTCAGCTCGGTAAGCTCCTTTATAGTAATGTTATCCATAACGACCTGCCTTTGCGTTAAATTCTACTATATTATAGCATATAAATCTGCGTTTGGCAAGTGCGGGTTTATAGGACAGAAAATTTTTTAAGAATGCAACTTTTTTCTTCAATTGTGCGACTAATAAACTAAAGATACAAAAAAGGAGGCATTCAATATGAAACTTATGGAAAGCACAAATTTATTCTACCCAGATGCCAAATCTGCGGAGTATGCCGCAAAGCGCAGAAAAAAACTCAGGGAATATCCCGACTGCTTTGAAGATCTGGAGGCTAAAAGACTTGCTCTTATGATACTTCCGCAAAACCCCGACAGAGTTCTTTGGCTTATGTCGGAGCTTAACGACGACCCCGATACTCTCGGTTACCGTCTTGACTGTCTGGAGGATTTTCTGAGACAGCCAAAGCTTTCGGATACCTTCCGCAGTATAATCAGGCGTATTTCCGATAATAACAAACAGCTTGATTTTGGTTCCGAAAAGCCGAACTCCTTTACCGAGATCAGAATGCGTATGGATAATCTTCAAATATTTATGGACTGCATAGCCGAAATAAACGCTTTCGGCGAACGCTGCGGACACAGTATTAAATCCGCAGCAATGAATAATCTGCTGTCCTTTTTCAAGGAACTTCCCGCTCAGGAAAAATACGTCGAAATGGCAAACAACCTTTCGGAATTACAGCAGATATTTTCAAAAACTATCCGCAGTGTGAAGATCGGCATAAACTTCACCCACGACATGACCCCCGACACCTGCGGCATTCTTGAAGTGTCCTCGGACAGGATTTACCCCAAGGGGAATGTGCTTGACAGAATGATATTCAAAACATATCGGAACTCGGAGCAGTTCTCGGGAGAGGAGCATCTGAACACCGCGACCCGCAATCAGTCTCCCGATATGGATACCGCTCTTTTCAAGGAGCTTGACAGCTACACAAAGGAATTCTCCCGCAGGATAGCCGCCGCTCTCAGAAACTATCGGGACATCTTTTTCAGCGACATAAACGAGCTTGAACATCAGCTCGATTTTTACGACGGTGCAGTCAATCTTATTCAATACGTAAGGGCAAGAGGTCTGGAAATGTGCCGTCCCGTACTTGCGCCCAAGGAAGAACGCAGGCTTATGCTGAAGAATACCTTTGACCTGTGCTTTTTCAGGCAGATATCCTCGGCAGACTACAAAAGCAGAGGCGAAAGGCTGTGCGTCACAAACAACATTTATATGGACGATACCGCGCGTTTTTATATGATAACAGGAGCAAACAACGGCGGAAAAACCACCTTTGCAAGAGGCGTGGGTATATGCCAGCTTCTGGCGCAGACAGGGCTTTATGTCCCCGGTACGGCGGCGGAGATATCCCCTGCCGACTATATCTTCACGCACTTTCCGAAAGAGGAAGAAGTGGGTATAAATTCCAGCAGATTTACCACCGAGATAAAGCAGTTAAAAGAGATATGCGACCTTATCACACCGTACAGTATGATGATAATGAACGAGTCGATACAGTCCACCACACCCGACGAATGCCTTGAGATAGCGGGCAGACATCTTGAGATACTTGCGGCGGCGGGAGTACGGGGAATGTACGTCACGCACCTTGTGGGACTGTACGTCAAGTCGCAGGAGCTTAACGAGAAAGGCTATTCCTCCAAGATAGGGAGCCTTGTCTCAACAGCGGACAAGGCAAGCGGAAAACGTCTGTATAAGCTGTCGCAGAGACCTCCCCTGAAAGAAAGCCTCGCATACACGGTGTACGATAATTTCGGAGCAAAACTCGAGGATGTAATTAAGCGGCTGGAGGTTGTGGTATGAAAACCGAAAAGGATATAGAGGATTTTCTCGAATACGGCGCAGACAGACTGTTTTCGGCGGTACTTAACGTTACCAAGGATCGACGCAGAGCTGTGAGTATCCTCACCGAAGTTACCGAGGACTACTGTCTTTGCAGGAAAAAATTCAAAACCGTCTCGGCGGCTTATCGGTACATTCGGAAGAAATGCGAAAAGAAAATGAAATGCGCTCTCCCTAAACTTGCAGAGGACGCTTACCTTACCGACGAAGAAAAAGAAAGCATTATGACCTCCGCCAAACTGAAAATGAGTTCAGGGATAAAAAAAGAACGCCTTACAGCAATCATCGTCGCAGGAGCGATAGCATTGATAATTGCGCTTACAGCGGCCTATGCCATTAATTTTGTTGACAAGTACGGCGCAGGCGGTATGACGCAATGGTATGAAAAGGAAGAAAATCAGAAAGAACAATGGGGCTGGAACCACACTGAGCAGGAAGAAAAGCAACAATGGTATTGGGAAAATTGGGCTCCGTTAACTTAAATCAGATATTTTTACCGTTTTTTTGTGAATAATGTCGAAAGTCATTGACAATAGTCTCGAAATAGTGTATCATATTACTAATCAGCAATACCTATTTTACCTTAAATCTATGAAAAGAGATGTGTAATATGAACAACATAAGTTTACGTAGATATATAGCGGGACTTTCCGCGTTTGTTATAGCTATGACCGCATTTACAGGCTGTTCTGGCTCTTCGGACGGCGGTTCGTCCAAAAACGAAAGTGTGACGGAAACTACCACGACCGCTAAAGAGACAACCACTCAGCCGATAGTCACCCTTGCGCCCGAGATCACGCAGGTCATAAACGAAACGCCCACAAGCTATGAGGCGTTCGGCATTGACAAGACAGCCAAAGAGGAGTTCAAAAATAAGATAAAAGGAAGCACAAAGATACCCGTTATCAGCATTACCACTAACAACGAGGATATTGTAAGCCGCGATGAATATGTGTCCTGCGTGGTGGACGTTTTCAACGCCGACAGCTTTGATATAGACGAGGCGTCCGCAGGCATTAAAGTAAGAGGAAATTCCAGTGCATTCTACGGAGACGCACAGCAGATTTTAAAAAATCAAGTCCCCTACCGTATCAAGTTTGACACAAAGACAAATATGCTGGGACTGAATGACGGGGCACAATGCAGGAGCTGGGTACTTCTGAAATCCGACTGGGATCTGATAAGAAACGATATTGCTTTCCGTTTCGGAAGAGCAATTATGGGTGATGAAAATTTCTGCTCCGACGCACAGCTTGTTCACGTCTATGTAAATGAGGAATTCAAGGGCATTTATCTCCTTTGCGAGCAATGCCAGATAAATCCCGAGAGAGTTGACATTACCGAGCCTGAAGAGGGCTACACGGGCTGGGACATCGGTTATTATCTGGAGTTAGATAATTATGCCGCAAGCGAGGAAACAAATCACTACATAGAAATGGACTATGAGCAAGCGACGGTCACCGACATTGAGGGCGAGGAGCGGCAGTTTGTTCCTGCGGAATATTCCATTAAAAACGACCTTTACTCACAAAATCAGATAGACTTCATAGGCAAGTATATGAATAACCTTTTCACCATAGTTTACGAGGCTTGCGAAAACGGAAAGTTCTATGCCTTTGATGAAAATTACGACCTTACTGAGTCCGAATACTCCACGGCGGAGGAAACAGTCTGCGCGGTTATGGACATTCAGTCGGTCGTTGATATGTACATACTTTACGAGATCGTACACGACTACGACTGCGGCGAGGGAAGCTTTTTTATGTGCGTTGACTTCTCTCCCGAGAGCAAATGTCCGAAACTGAAATTCACGTCCCCTTGGGACTTCAACTGGGCATACAACGACAGCACCGAGGAGTATCACGCCGCAGCATTTACAGACCGGAGCTTTGTAGATCAGTACGGAGACCGTTCAAATCCGTGGTTTATACTGCTTATGAAACAGGATTGGTTTGTAAATCAGGTAAAAGAAAAGTGGACTGCTCTCAAGGACGCAGATGCTTTCAAAACGTGCATAGAAGAAGAAAAAGCATACCTTGAAGAATACAAGGACGACCTGAACAAAACAGAAGAATGGGCAACCGACAGCGCTATGGAGCTTTTTGACTGGATAGAAAACAGAATTTACTGGCTTAACAGCGAATGGGTCATAAAGCAGTAAAATAAAAACAGCGAAAGACCGCTTGAGCGGAACGTTCAGGCGGTTTTACACAATATTGGGAGATAAATTATGAATTACATTTACGCCTCCGATACCAACCCGCCGCACTTTTTTGTCTGCGGAAACCTCATAAGCAATGACGGATTTCTCCATTGCAGACGAGTTCTTAACTGCAATGTGCTGATTTCCGTACTGGAGGGAACATTGTATATAACGCAAGCCGAACGCAGTTTTGCGGTGTCGGCAGGTCAATATATTTTTCTGAGAGCCGATGAGGAGCACTACGGTCATAAAGCCTCGGACGGCAGACTGTCATATATGTGGGTACATTTTAAGTCCGACGCTGCGTGGGAAACGCTTTCAGATGATCTTACCTCCCCTCCCGACGGTTTTGCCTATCTGCTGCCCGAGTATGGGACTTTATCCTGTCCTCAGCGCGCAAATATGCTTTTCCGACAGCTTATGGACTTTTCACGGCAGGAAAAGCTATATACCAATTCTATACTCTCCTGCTCGCTCAGTCTGCTGCTTATGGAGCTTACTCAGGAATTCCTTGACGGCTTAAACAATCGCAGCAGCCATATTTCTCCTGTTGTTTCCTCGGCGGCGGAATGGATAAAATCCAACTGTCACAGACAGCTTTCTATTCACGACATTGCTGAAGAATTTCACTACAATGCCGAATATCTTTCAGCTCTTTTCAAAAAAGAAACGGGACTTACGCTTATTCAGTATCTTAACAGATCAAGGATCGATATATCAAAAAATCTTTTGTCCAACAACGATATAAGCATAAAGGAAGCCGCGTATTCCTGCGGCTTCAAAGATGAAAAATATTATATGAAAATGTTCAAAAAATCCGAGGGTATGACCCCTCTGCAATACAAAAACGCCTTTCACAAAAAGCGCATTAACTGAGAACCTGTCCGCATAAGATATGCCGTAAAGGTACTGCAATACTGCGGACAGGCTCTTAATTTATACGTTATGTTTTTTCGTAAAATACACCGTATACGTTTCGTCTGTGATCTCGTATAGCGGCTTGAATAAAATGTTTTTCGGCTGATTTCTTGTGATATAGCAATTCTGTTTCCACGGGAATGTTCCATAGGTGTGTTCCGTTCTCGGCGATAGAAATTTTTCGGGATTTTCAAAATCTCCCGAAAGTCCGCAGTCGCTGTCGGTAAGACCCGCAAGCACTATAGGACCGTCAACGACCGCCGCAAGCTCGGGCATATCGGGCAAGGTCTCCATAACAAGTGCGCTGGGAAAGAAAATCCGTATTTCGTCGTTTGACCACAATTTAGTGATATTCATATAGCCGCTGGAAATTTTGGGCTTTTCTGTTTTTCCGTTGATCTCAACGGCAGGCTCCCCTTTGACCCAGCAGGGAATTCTGAGCGACAGTGTGAATGTTTGCGGAACAGAAGAGGTTACGGTAAATTTTAAAGACCACCTTGACATATCTCCGCTGCTGTGCTCGTCGAAAAAAGTTTGACAATTATAGCTTTTCATATCTGTGGACTGCTCAATGCAGACGTCGTTATCGCCTCGGCGATATTTCAGCTTCGAGGGAATATACTGACTGACAATAAGTCTGTCGTTCCGCTCGTCCTCAAAATAGATCAGATCGGGATATAAGGTCTGCGCCTGAACCATAGTGCCGTGACAGCACCAGAAGTCGTGGGTCTTACTTCCCCATTTTTTTCGGCTGCCCGCTCCAAGCGGCAGAAAATAGGCAGGAGTTCCTGTATTCGGATTTTGCTGGGCAAGAAATCCGTTGTACAGACATCTCTCAATATAATCGGCATACTTTGTGTCGCCTGTCCATTTATAGAGATAGGAGGCTGTTCTTACCATATTATAAACGGTACAAAACTCCTGATCGTTCTCTCCGAGAAACTGCCCCTGCATAAACGGCGGTATCCAGAATTCTCCTGCGTTCTGACCTCCTGTACAGTACATACCTCTGTCCGTTACGGCGTTTTTCCAGAAAAGCTCGGTATATCTGCGCCACTTTTCGTCTCCCGTTATTTCGTAAAGCTTTGCCGCGCCGTGGGAAAGCGGTATACTTGCGTTTGCATGGTCGTTGGTAAGAGCGTCCCCGCCTTTATCAAGCGTTCTGAACATACCGTTATCCCAATAACGCTCGACGAGGCGCATATACTTATCGTTACCTGTGATTTCGTAAAGCTCCGCCCATACTTCAAGCATTCCGCCCTGCTCGCCGCCGTATACTGCGTTTGGATTTTTCTCTTGCATAGCATTCGTCCAACGGATATACCAATCGCTTAAGCGGTCGACTATGTCCAAAGCCTGCCCGCTGTCTGCGTACTTGTATGCGTCGATCAGTCCCATAATCGTTTTATGCATTACATACTGCGGAGACCAGACATACTGATTATTTGCAAGCATATCAAAATACTTTTCAGGTATCGAGCCTATCCACTCGCCGCCGTTAAGCCTCTGACATCTTGCAAGCTCCGCAACTATCTTATCAAGCTTGACTTTGATCTCCGTATCATTCTCATTGGCGACTAACGCTGCCGCAGCAGAAAGCCAATGTCCGAGAAAATGCCCCCTCAGCTGACAAGTCGGAGCTTCCCAGCCCCAATGAAGTCTTGCGCCTGCGGGGTCGTCCACGACCTGAAGTCCCGGCATAATTATTCCTGCTTCAAGATAAAAATTCTGTAACAGGCAACGAGTATCGAGTTCCATAAGATATTCTCTGTTGATGTCCATTCTTTCCCTGAAAATGCCCGACAGTACGATGACATTTTTTCTGTCAATTTTCTTAAGCATATTTATCCTCCGTTCGGTATATTGGTAAAATCGGTTTCCGTTAACTTATTATATCAGATAATTATGAAAAAGTCGGTAGACAAAAACGCAGAAATGGTTTAATATTTACAGGACCTGTGTACTTTCAATCTGCAAGCTTACCGCATATACACCACTCTCTGCTTCTCCGCAGACAAATGGAAGTTTAATTTCACTATGGTAATCGTCCAATGACACACAACTAACAAAACCTCATTGAAAAACACCAGCCCTCTCGGAAGAAGCGGGCTGTATATAAAAAACATACTACACATAAAAAGCAGGAACGGCACGCTATGGTGTGTTATAATGACTAATAAGATAAATCGGAATTTGTATTCCAAACATACCGGTATCTTTTGCAATACTAAGTATTATAAAAAATCGTACTTGCAATATTCTTTTTTTCTGTTATAATATAAATTATAGTGGTTCAAAAATATGACCAAGTTTAAGGAGGATACTTGTATGACAAACATTGAAAAAGTGAGTTGCTTTTTGGACGAAGCAAAAACATTTTATTTTCTGACTATTGACGGAGATAAGCCAAAGGGACGCCCGTTTGGATTTCATCTGCTAGATGGGGATAAGCTGTATTTTGGCTGTGGAACATTCAAAAATGTCTTTTCGCAGTTGATGAAAAATCCCAATGTAGAGGTTTTGGCGGTTCGTGACGGTGAATTTATGCGTTACGATGGCACAGTGAAAATTGTTAAGGATGCTGCTCTGCTGGAGAAAGTCCGTGCTGCACTGCCGCAGATTATGAGCCTGTACGATAAAAATGGTTGGGAAATGGGAATGTTCTATCTGGAAAACGGTCATGCAGAGATTCGAGGAATGCTTGATTTGAAGGAAGAATTTGATGTATAAGAGGTAACGGAATGAAGCAATTATTTGAAACGGATTCAACAATGGAAGAGCGCTTCGGAAAGTGCCCATATGCAACGGCACAAAGTCTGATTGCAGGGAAATGGGCAATTCTGATTATGCACTATTTGGAGAATGGTCCGATCCGTTTCAATGAGCTTCAGCGCCTTATGCCGAAAATGACTCATGCAACCCTGTCTGTACAGTTAAAAAACTTGGTGAATAACGGGCTGGTAGAACGGACACAATATGAGTCCATTCCACCGAAGGTTGAGTATTCATTGACTGACATAGGCAGAAAATTTCATCCGGTTATCGAAGCATTGCAAAACTGGGGACAGGATTATATTGTTTATATGCGAGAAAACAAGGGGTGATTTAGAACTTCCAAAAACCAAAGGACAGAGATCTAACCCCTGCGGTATATATATCGTTCTTCCTGATGAGGACAGAAGCCGTGATGTTATCGCGTCGCTGTTTGTAAATCAGGTATACGACTATCTTGCCAAAAAAGCTAAGTCCTACCCTAATAAGTATCTGAGCCGTCGGGTTCGCTTTATACTTGACGAGTTCGGCAATATGCCTATTATTCCTGCTATGGACAACAAGGTATCTATCGGCGCAGGTCATAATATCATTTTCGATCTTGTTGTTCAGGACCTTAACTTTCTTGATAACAGATACGGTAAAATGGCAAAATCGATAAGAGGCACAATAGGTAATTTTATCTATATCAACTCCATTGATCCTGATACCAACCGATACATTTCAATTGCTTTAGGTAATGAACAGTATGAATTCAAAACCTATTCGGGAAATCTGAGAGAGTGGCTCGAGCATCAGAATATTACTCAGGAAACTAAGCCGCTGCTCTCCCCTACTCAGCTGGGACGTCTGAAAAAGGGACGAGCTGTCATTATACGTCAGCGAACCTTCCCTATCTATGCAAAGCTGAAATTTTACTATAAGTACAAGCTGCCGATCATTCCGATAACGGAAATACCCATTCATACCATAACACGAACGGTGAAGGAGTCTTTATATCCGATAGCGCAGTTCCAGTCGTCTATCGGTATGCAGGTAATATCCACAGGCGGCGGAATGGGCAACGGCTTTTTAATGCCTGAAACCGAACCGGATATAGATTATATCGATACCGAAAGTGAAAATAACGAAGCAGAAATGCTTGTCAATGATATTTTCGGCAAAATAAATCAGCTTACTCATAACGCATTTGAAGATCAAATGCGAAACGGTGAATTTGCAAATGCTGAACAGACCTTACAAAAGCAATACAAACTGAAAAAATTATCAGAAGAGGAATATAACATTGCCTCGTCTGAGCTGTCACAATATTTCTGATAAATACGAAAGGAGCCTATGAAAATGAGAATTCCTAATTCTTTTCTGACAGATTTTACATCATCAGCCGAATTGAAATTAGCCTGTGTTTTCTACGGCTTGATAAACAAAAACACAAAGAAAAATCTGCTTGGCTGGGAAATAACAGTCAAGCAGAGTACCCTTGCGGCTCTTTGCGGTCTTTCTGAGTCCACTATCAAAAGAACTTTGAAAAGCCTGAAAGGCAAGGGCTTTATATGCTCTCAGAAGCGTTCCTACGTCTGTGAACACAGACTTGGCACATATACCTATACCATTAAGGAAGTGCCTGTAAACAGCGGATATTTCAACATACAGAAGAAGGCTATAAAGCGTCTTACCGGGACAAGCTTTACGGTATATGCACATTTCTGCAAGCTTGCCGACAAGCACGGAAAGTTTTTTCAGAGCCTGAACGAGCTGTGCGCCATTATCAGGATCGGAAAGAAAGAACTTACAAGCATAATAGCTAAGCTCATAAAGGAGAAGCTTATACGCAGACTGCGCCGAATGACGCGCTGCGGCGATTACACGGATAACATATATTTCGTTACATATTTCGCAGGGTCTCTGAGGATAAGGGCTAAATTCGGGAAACAAAGGATAAAAAAAGTTTCCCCCGCCGACCAAAACAGAGGAAACAATTTGGTGTACCGTCTGGAAGGTACACATAAAAAACTTTGTATAAACAGTATACAACAGTTTTCTGTATTTGTCAATACCCTTTTGCAAAAAATCCAAAAAAAATTTGTGCGGCGGCGGTATTTTATTTATGCAGGGGGTAGTGGGTAAAATGATCTGTCGTTAACTAACCCACTAAAGCTATATCTGTCAGAAACAAACAAACTATTTGTTTCTATACTTAGCTAATAAATAATAAATAATATATATTCTTTGCAGAATTATTACATATTTTCGGTATATATGGCTTATTCTCTGAATAAATGCGTATGTTATGACAATTTGGCTGTGTAATATTTAAATCGTCCTTTTCTTTTCTGACAGAAATCACGAATTTTGCTGAAAAAACAAATCCGGCGGCTGTTTTTATCACAAAAATATGCAAAAATCAGCTGTACAGCCAACCAGAATGCGTTCTGAACCGTTTAAACTGCTTTTTCGAGTAATTTCACCTTGACAAGCAAAAACGGCTCACAGCTCATTTCTGTGCGTTTTAAAGCTTTTATATACAGCGGCACAGTTGACACAAAATGTCTTACCGGTGAGACACTTCACAAAAACTCGACTTTGATTTACTGTTGACACATCTGTCGAAAATTGCTATAATTAAACTGCTGCTTCTATCTCCAACCGTAACAGGAAGGAGGTGAACCCTGTTGGAAATAATAATATCATTTATCGTTGCTGTGGGAACAGGATTTACAGCAAATGCGCTGTATGATTTCTGTAAGCGGCTGTATGGCAAACGAAGAAAGAAGTAGCACAGCACAAATGAAAAGCCGAGGAACTGCCATTCCTCGGCTTTTCGCTTTGTGAACCTGTTGAGTTCAATAATATCATTTCGTTGTATATATTATACACCGCAATAATATTTTTGTCAATAGCATTTTAAAGTATTCTGCAAAATTTTAATTTGTCTCACCGGTGAGACAATTCCTTATTCTGCAAGTTGTTAGTATATCTGATTTTTTACTTTGTCAAGAGGAAAATGTGAAATTTATTAAAACCATTGAATTTGCCAAAATCAGACAAAAGCTGTTTTGGGCTACACGGTAGTGGCTAAAGTGCATTTTCGTTAATTATCTCACTTTACAAGCGATTATCGGCTTAATTCTGCGATAAAAAAATGATGTTAGATAATTTTGACTTTTTTCTTTGGCAGATATTGTTTTTAGGACTATCGCTGGCATTTCTTCTTCCTTTTCTCCGATTTTTGCAGTGGCTGATTTTTCGATTTTGTAGTATAATTGACTTATTATTTTTTGGGAAAGAGGTTATAATATGACATTTGAAGAAATTGAAACACACGGCAAAATGCTTGAAAAAATTATTCTGAGACTTGAAGAAGAAAATCAGCGGCTCAGGGAACAGCTTTACGGAGTTCCAAAACAAGGTATACTGTTTGCCGACTGGATCACAGAGTGGCTTCAAAATAAACGTGACAGTATTAAGATCAACACCTATCAGGCTTATACATCTCAGATCAATCTGCATATTGTACCGTACTTTCGAGAAAAAGGGTTAATGGTCTCCGAAATCACACCAAAAGTGCTTGAGGATTATTATCTTTGCAAAAAAAGTAGCGGACTTTCCAGTACAACGATAAGAAAGCATCACTCAAATATCTGTGCAGCATTACAAAGCGCTATGAAAAACAATCTGATACCCAGTAACCCTGCACTGCTTGCCGATCTTCCTCTCGGAGATCACTTTTCAGGAAATTATCTTAGTGTAAATCAATTCCGCTGCATTCTTTCACAGCTCGAACATTCTGTACTTTACACACCTGTATTAATTGCCGGCATAATGGGTCTGCGTCGAAGTGAAGTCCTTGGTCTGCGGTGGTCTGATCTCAATTTGCAAACACGCACGATGTGCATTCAGCACACGGTAGTTAAAAGCTATAAGGATCATAAACTCAACCTTGTTTTTTCAGACGTGCCAAAGACCAAAACAAGCAGACGCACGCTGCCTATGCCTGAAAAACTATGCTCTTATCTAGAAAATCTGCGTGAAAAACAATGTCTCTCTTATATGCAAAATCAAAGTTATTATTCAAGGCGATATCTTAAATATATCTGCGTTGACCATTTCGGCGAACTTATAACACCGGATCGATTATCGGTAGGTTTTGGCAGAGCGGTAAAAGAGCTAAACATACGGTGCAGATTTCACGATCTCCGTCATACTTGCGCAAGTCTTCTTGTACAGCACGGTGTGAATCTTAAATTGGTATCCGCCTGGCTTGGTCACAACAGCATATCCGTCACAAGTGATATTTACACACATCTGACCTATAAGGATAAACAGCTTGTCGCTCAGACTATTGACAGTTATATGACTGACTAAACCTTAAATTGCGAAAATTGACAAGTTGGATTTTATGTGATATAATACTTGTGGGTACTGTACATAGCGGCAGGCGGTTCAATTCTTTCCCTCAGAAATGGGAGTGAGCTGTATGAGTGTTTTAGAAATACTTACGTTGATAAACGTTTTAATTAACATAATCAACCTTGCAAGCAATAAGAACAAAAAATAACCGCCCCACTCTCCAAAGTCGGCGGTTATTTTTATAACAACTTGATGAGGGAGAACCGCAAGCCGTAAGGCTTTGTACAGTACCCTTTTCTACTGTCATTATATCATAGCTATGTGGATTTGTCAAGCCGTTTGAACTTAAATTTGTCTCACCGGTGAGACACTTCGCTGTCCAAAATTACTTGAACATATTGCAGACAGGCAGGAACTAAAGACCCCTGTTCATATCTTCAGCAATAAGTTTGTTAATGTAGCCATTGAGACTTAGCCCTTGCAATTTGGCATATGTCTTGATTTCGTTTTTCTGCCCTTTCTTCACACGCAATTTAATTTCTTCGTATGTCTTTGCGTTATATTTCGCACTTGCCTGTGTCTGTGACATTTTTATCAACTCCTCTATATGATATTATATCACATTTTTCATACTGTGTCCATTATACAAAGTGCGCATAATGCGCCCATTATATTTGTTCATTTTGCGAATTAAAATAATGTGGCCATTATGATATAATATATACAGAAACACGAAACACAAGGGAAGAAGAAAATCTATAGTCACTCAGGACAAGGTTTATTGAATTTGTCTCACCGGTGAGACAATTCCCCACTGATGTTCGGTCTAAAATCACCAAATTTTTTTGGAAACATATTGACAAAAT
>JAUNOG010000104.1 GCA_030531185.1 Ruminococcus sp. | reverse complement strand
AACGAACTCCGAACGAACTCCGAGAAACGAACAACGAGCGAACAAAGGGGATTTACACAAAGTGACAAAATAAGGTCGGCAAACCCGACTTTTCCGAACGCCAAAATGTTGGAAAATGTGGGAGCAATAAACAAAGGACGGTGAACAAATGACAAACGAACAGCTTGCAGAATTTATCCAGCAGGGCGGAGCGGACGATTTAAAGCCTGTCCTGTGGGAACGCGTAAAACACCTGATGTTTAAAATCTGCGGACAATATTACGGACGTTATTCGGAACGGTTCGCCGCCTGCGGCGTGGAGATGTCAGACCTACGACAGGAAATGTACCCCGCATTTCTGAAAGCGATCGAGAGCTTTAAGCCCGCTGAAAATCTTGCTTTTACAAGCTATCTGAATTTTCACATTGTCAACGCCTGCCGCTATCTGCTGGGAATACGCACCGGCAAAGTTAACGCAAAGCCCCTCGACAACTGCACGAGCCTTGATATTCCGCTGAATATTGAGGACGGTTCGGAAATCACCTTAGCGGGACTTATCGAGGACGAAACCGCCCTGCAAGCCTACGAAAACGCTCTTGACGGCATTGAGGACGAGCAGACAAGAAAAGTACTTACCGCCGCTTTGGAACGCTTAGACAAGCCCCTGCGCGACGTGATAACGCTTTATTATTTCGAGGGACTAACGCAGGATACAATAGCGGAGCGGGCGGGCGTGAGCCGTGAGTGTATAAGCCAGCGGATACATAAAGCCCTGCGAAAGCTCCGAGCAATGCCCGATGTGTGTATGCTCCGAGCGGAACAGCGCACGGAACGCCGTTTACACTTTGACAGCAGGGACAACAGCGAGGCGTATTACACAGCGCAAAAGCAGATACATAAAATATTACAGCGGGGCTCTTATCTCAGCTACGGACAGCGGCGTGCGATATTTGAGGACTGCAAACTGCGGGCGGCTCTTGAAAGCTCCCCCGAGTATCAGGCTTTAACAGAGCTTGAAAGGATATATGCGGAACACGAGGGAAAACGGCTTGTAAGCCTTTGACGTGGTCGCAGGGGCATTATGCTAACATTTGCTAACTTTTTACTAACTTTTACTAAAGTTTTCTGCCGTCGCAATTCGCGACAACAGATAACATATACAAGGGGGATAGTACCCCTCCACTGCCCCTTGACGCGTTCAACCGCCGCACTGTGTAAATTTCTCGCAGGAACAGTCGGGGAACAGTCGAAACCGCAGATTTGTGATGTCCGCTTAAATTTTGCCGAACGTAATTTTGTGCGTCCGAAACGAGGATTGAACCAAACGGGCACCCGCCCCTACAATATCCCTTGCAACGCCAATCGGGGGGAACGGTGTAAAGGACGTTTTCCAACTCTGCGATAAATTTTATAAAAAGGGGGATATGCCTGTTAAAATGCGTTCTGAGTGGGTTTTGCTCCGACAGGGTATGAGTACTGAAAACGCCGTCAAGGGCTTTGTGCTTTGGCTGAGAGCGTATGCGGAAATGTTGTTAAATGTGGAGATATCAGCAGATATATTCAGTCCTAAAATATGATTGAGTTTTGCAATATAAGGACGCCCTAATTTAGGGCGGGGCACGTTCCCGAAGAGGGATAGTACTTATTTGCTATTGCCGATTAAAACCTTAAATTGTGACTGGGTTTGTCCGAAAAACGGACGAACCACCTAACAAAACAAAGTTCGTCCAGATATTGACATAGAATTTGTGAAAAATAGCTTTTTTCACCGCAAAAAAGGAGCAAACCCGCTCGGGTCGCTCCATTTTGCTATTTGATTGCTTCTTTTGCAATATTACTAATATCGCAAACATAGTCAAAGGCTATCTGTATAAATTGCATAATTTCATTGTACCCACAAATAAAATTAGCCGCATTATACTCCGAAGTCCCGACGTCGGCATTAATAGCCTCTGCCTTTAAAGCGGTTACTTGCGGTTCTGCTCCGCAAGTATCTCCGTACCTATCCCGCAAATTGTTGATAATTGCCTTGATTTTGTCGCAATGCATATCGATTTCTGCTAAAGTATCTATAAACTGTAATTTATCCATTTTAATTATGCCCTTTCGTTATTGCTTTTGAATTTTTTAGCCAATCCAAATAAAGCAAACGTTCAATCAAAGTGACTTTCAGCTCGTCAATGCTTTCAAGTCCTGTTAATGGTGTCGGTTTGTTCATTTAAAATTTTCTTTCAAATTTATACTTGACAAACAGCCCTCAAATATGTTATATTATATTCAAGGGCTGAATGTCCGTTGCTGGGTCTTACATAACGCTTTTGGTTGGGTGGTTATGTAAGGCTCTTTTCTTTTTGCGTATATTGTGGAGTTGTTCAAGCTTTCTGATGATGTTTTCAACTCTGATTTCCTTTTCTGTCATATATGATACCTCTGTTTATGCAACCGTGAAACGCCTGCTTTCTGTCTGTTTTGTGTACTGGCTGTAAAGGTCTGCGTGTGTTGCCTTGAATGCCTTGCTGTCGAAACGATTGCTGATTACGGTCTTGTATCTGATCTTGAAAACGTCTACTTGCATTTCGTCAACGCCTTGCATAAGCATTTCCTGCTTGATTTCGTCCTCGATCGTGCTGATTTCTGCGGCGAGTTCCTCCGCCATTGCTTTGAGTTCCTTTAACTCTCTTACCTTTTTTGTCATTTCATTTACGCTCATTTTTGAGACCTCCTGATTTTTATTTGTCTTGGGTTCTCCCTTGACTGTATCTATATTATAGCATACTGAGGACAATATATCAATAGGCAAACTTAACAAAGATACTGCGGACAATATGTGCATTTTGTATATTGCGTACAGTATTGGGATGTGGTATAATATTAAAGGGGTGAAAGTATGCCATATACACAAGCAAGTAATAAAGCAGTCCAAAAATACAATAAAAAGGCTTATGACGATTTACGCATAAGGGTGAAAAAAGGCGAGGGAGACATTATAAAAGCCCACGCCGAAAAGCAGGGCGAAAGTCTCAATAGTTTTGTAGTTAGAGCTATTAAGGAAACTGTGAAACACGACAACGAAACCGAATAACAAAAAAGAGCGGGCATTAACGCAAATAAGTGTTAAACCCGCTCAATTTATTGAATTTTTCAGAAAAGTTGAATTATTATTGAATTATTCGGCTTTTTCAAGTAAAGAAAAACGCACCTTGAAATCAATCAAAGTGCGTAAATACGTTGTCAAGCTGAGACCAAATGGATGCATACTCCAAATGTCTTATTTTATGATCATTGCCCCATTAATATATATATATCCGCATCATTCTTTTCCAAATTTATTATATCAAACAGGGTAAAACTTGTCAAGAGAATTTATGTAAAAGGCTGTACTTTGCATACAGCCAATATAAAATTATTTTGCAATGTTTGATATAAAATTCGATAATATATCTGCCGCTTGTTCCAGCAGATAATCATATAATTCTTCTGCGCTTGAAATAAGAAAAACCTTAATTACAC
>JAUNOG010000010.1:33697-58729 GCA_030531185.1 Ruminococcus sp. | reverse complement strand
GTACTATTTGTGACCTTTCCTGACAGATATCATTTTATTTAGAAGGAAGAAAAAAATATGAAGTTATCTCTTTCGAGATGTCTATATAATACCCTCTTAATGTGATAACCGTGTGAGAAATGCAAGTAAATTTAGAAAAATTGTTTTTTGTCAAATATCGACATACAATGGCGCCGCCTTTCTCTGTAACGCAGAGTACTTTAAAGAAAAAGTTTCCTATTCCACTCTTATGATAAGCTCGGTCTCAAAGTCTGTCACCGCATATATATCCTGCAAATTATCTTTGTATTTAAGGTAAGCTATGGGATAGCTGTGCCGCAGAAGTCTCCACACTCCGAAAACATCTGCGCCGCTGTCATAAAAGGCAGTCTGCTGTGCGGAACTCAAAATCTCCTGTAATCTCTGCTTGACCTCGCTTGCCATTTCATCGGACTCCTCTTTTGTATTTAAGTCCTTAGTGGTGTGGGCAAGCAAAACAAGCTTTGTCCTGTAAATCACTCTGCCGTCTCTGTTTTCAAGCTTGACTGAACTGCTGTCCTTTGTCAAACGGACATTCACAAGCTCTCCTCTGTGGGGTACTACCAGGCTGCTCTGGTTTGCCTGCCGGGTAAGCCACGCCACGCCTGCCGCCTGCTCCGCATTAAGTCTCGTATCCAACGTCTTGCCGTCCTTTATGATCGCTGTGGAGGTAACGACAATCTGCGGAGATTGTCCGCCCGACTGTCCGCCGCCTTGTTCCTGTCCTCCCGATTGACCGCTTTGCTCCTGATTTCCCGATTGACCCTCCGACTGTTCCTCATTCTGCCGAACCGCCATAACGGGGATAAGGATATTCTGCGGCGTATCAATAGTGGACATCATATCTATAATTTCACATTTTATCGCTGCGGAATTTTTTATATTCATTTCAAGTATTTGTTTCATTGCCTCGGCAGAGGTCGTACCTCGGGTCATCTGAGCGTTCATTATTTCCTCTGCGGTAGTCTCGCTCAGACATATATTTACGCCAAGATAGATATTTTTGTCCTTTAAAGCAAACTGAAAAAGCTCCTCGGGATCTGAAAAATCAATTTCGGGACTAAAGCATATCATCTGCAAATGTCCCAGAAAAATATCCTTTCCCATTTGATTGCGGGCGTCGTCGATTGCTGAGCTTACCGTTTCTCCCTCGGCGGTTATTACCTCCACGTTGGGCTGGCTTACGTCTACGGGAGTATCCGAACCTGCGCCCGAGGTCTTAAACACCTGCATTGTCACCTTAAATCCGCCGTTTTCGGTCGGATCGATACCCATAGCGTGAACCAGCGCTCTTTCGGTAATATTCATACTGCTGCCGAATGATGAAAAAAGTACTGCCGCAAGCAGCGCAAAAAGCAGAAGATAGATTTTCAGATTACGGTTTCTCTGCGTTTTTTCCGTCAACGCCAAAACCTCCTTTTCTTACAAATACGAGCATAATCGCGGGTATCAATACGGCAAGAAACAGTATCCACAGCGAACCGCCCTCACTGTACGCAAGGCTTTCCCACTTATGCGGCAGAAGATAAAACAGTGAAAAGACAGCGGGAATTATTGCGGACAATGCCACGGCTCCCATTGAGCTTAATTTAGGCGCATAAATTCTCATACACTGTCCCGAGCAATGGAGCATTGCTCCAAGCTTGACCACTGTTATTATCACCCACACAAACAGAAATGCTGCGTCGTAACGTTCGATCATATTCGTTTGAGAATAAGCCGCCAGAGAGAAAAACGGCAGCTTTGTCACCAGCGCATAATCTCCTAAAATTATAGTTATAAGCGCAAGAATGATCTCCAGTACCGCTATTTTTATCCCCAGATACAGCCACATAGTTTTTCCGCAGTCTTTTCCCGCAGAACGGTCTCTGCTTTTTATTTCGGGAAGAAGAAATGCAAAAAGCACGAGGCTGTCTCCCCTTGCGAATTCAGCCTTGACAGCGTTCCACAAAGGCTTTGCGATATTATCCTCGGCAAGATGAAAATTGTACAGCTTCAGATCAGTCATAGAGCCTGCAACTACAATTACCGTAAGCAGAATAAAGCACGCTCCTGCTGCCGAGGCGGTCTTGCCCAGCACTCCCGTTTTCATCTGTCCCAGATAAACAGATGCAAGCACAATGCAAATAACGGCGATAAGCCGCGGGATATATCCCGAGAAGTAATAGTCCATAAAATAAGAAAAGTTGCCTATGACCATAAAAGCGGTCAACATAAAATACACCATATATACGGCTGTGACAAGATATCCCGCAGGCTTATTTTTCGATACTGCAAGGGTACAGGGATTATCGTTTATCATACGCCTGCCGAACATAACGGCAGGTATCATCAGCACAGCCTGAATGGCTGTGGATATCAACGCTCCCAGCATATAAATAAACGCATTATTATAGGCAAAAGGGAAATACGTCATCATAGAAAAAACTCTTGTGCATATAAGTACCGCCAGCATTTGCAGTGGTGTTAGCTTATTCATAGAAAGTCTCCTTATTTCAAGTATGTAGGGGCGGATATTCCCGCCCTATTCGTCCTTGTATTCCTCTATGGTTCTTTGGCTTTGTTCGTAATCCCTGAAACTTCCTCTTGCAAGCACGTCCTTTATTCCCTTTCTGTAAAACGGAGTTATGGGAGCAGTATATGATATAGAAAAATCATTCATTGCATTAATATTGATTATCAGAACTACCGTAGCTATGGAAAGTCCGAAAAGTCCTCCAAAGCCGCCCGCAAGAATAAATAAAAGTCTCAGTATAGATATAGCGGGATACAGCGACGGCAGAACAAATGACGCCGTTGCGGTTATTCCTACCACTATCAGCAGAGGAGCCGATACTATTCCGCTTTTTACCGCTGCGTCGCCGATTATCAGACCTCCGACAATGGACACAGTTCCTCCTACCGCTTTGGGAAGTCTCAGTCCCGCCTCACGCATTATTTCAAACAGCACCATAAGGAATATGACCTCCAGCACCAGCGGATAGGGGGTAGCCTCCTCAGATGCGGCAAGGTTCAGCAAAAGCTTAAGAGTGAATATCTCGGGGTGAAACATTACAAGCGCCACATATATACCCGGGAACGCTACCGCCAGAAAGAACGACAGGTATTTCATCCACCTTGAAAAGGTCGTATAGTATGACTTCTGGCAGTAATCGTCCATTGTTCTGAAATTATCCGCAAAAACTGTGGGCAGAATAAGACAGTAGGGAGTGCCGTCCACCAGCACGCATACCTTTCCCTCATTGAGACAGGTGCATACAAGGTCGGGTCTTTCGCTTGTCATAACCGAGGAAAATATTGACTTTTCGTAGCTTTCATCGATAAACGGCTCTATATATCCGCTTGTAAGAACAGTATCGAGCTTTATGCCTGAAAGTCCTCCTCTGATCTTTTCCACGATCTCGGGACTTGCCCTGTCCTCCAGATACATCATACAAACGTCCGTGGAGGACTTTTCTCCTATCTGCGACATCTCAAATCTCAGCGACGGAGTTTTCAGTCTCCTGCGGACAAGAGACAGATTTGTTCGGATAGTTTCCGTAAAGCTGTCCTGCGCCCCGTGAATAGTCTGTTCGCTTTCGGGAGTGGATACCGAACGCTTGTCGTATCCCTGAATGCCGAAAACCACGGCTTTCCCCAGCGTATCGGTGAAAATGACCGCAAAGCCCGAGAAAAGGAACTGCATAACGTCCTCGTAGGTGAAAACAGTTTTTCTCTCGGCGGCAAGGAGGCTTTCCTCCGTCAAAAATCGGAAAATATCCTGCGGCTTCTGCTCGCCGCGTCTCTCCAGACCCATAAGCGGCTGAAAAATAAGCTCCGACATAGCGACGGTGGACACCATACCTTCAATGGACACCAGCGCGCAGTTTACTCCGCATATTCTGATATTCATAATGTTCAGATCCATAGTGTTGCCTGTTACGGCGCGGACATCCCGCATTGCGTCGGAGATATTCGGGTTTATCTTTTTATCCTTGTAATTTTCATAATCGGGTGAAAAACTCATAGCTTTGCCTTTCAATATATTTTTCGTTGGTAATTAGTACTATTATGCGTCCCGACCTTTAAAATATACAAAAAAAGAACGGCGCATTGAACGCCGTTCTTAAAAATCAAAGTGTTAAATTACTTTCTCTTTTTGATCACGATAGCCGCCGCAAGGACTGCCGCTGCCGCACCGAGACCGTAAGCCGCGCCCGTTGAAGGGTTAGCCGTATTTGTGTTTGACGCAGCCTTGGAAGACGTATTTGAAGCCTTCGACGAAGAACTGTCCGTCTTTGACGATGCAGATGTGTCCGCAGAAGATGAGGACGAACCGATCTCGCTGCTGCTCTCAGAGCTTGTCTGTGAACTGCTTGCGTCGCTTGAATTATCGTCAACTGAAGAAGGATCGTCGATACCTGTCTTGTCGGACTCAACTCTTACATAAACGATCTTTTCAGCCTTTCTGTACTCGTCTGTCGCAGCGGAGGATACGACTATTCTCGCAATTCCCGTTCTGAGAGGTGTTACAACGCCGTTTTCGTCAACTGTTGCAAGGTTTTCATCAGAAGTGGAGTATGTAATCTTTCCGTCGCTTGTAGTAGCTGCGTCAATAGTGAAAGAACCGTCGTCGCCGTCAACCGCATAAAGATTTCTGCCTGTGATCTCGGCAGCCTTTTTGCCTGCAAAAATATCCTCTAAGCCTGCCTTGAAATCTTCGTCGCCAAGCTTGCAGAGCTTTCTGCTGTAAATCGAGTAAATTCTCTCGTCGGTATCCTCGCCCATAGCTACGTCCCAAATTACAGGACAAAGATCATTATCAACAGCTTCGCCGATAACTGCAAGATTGTATCTTACAAGCTCGGAAGCTTCCTTGTTAAGGCGGCTTGCGCTTGCACACTCGCCAATGATCACAGGAATTCCATTATCAATAAATGTCGTTTTAAGCTTGTTCATCTGGGTCTTAAGCTCTGTATAGTCTGCTCCTGTGCCCCAGAAGGTTCTGGGCGTAGCCCAAGTCGTATCTTCCTCTGCAATAGCAAACGAGGTCGGCGAATAATAGTGAACCGAAACAGCGCATCTGTTCAGCGGATCCTCAGGCATTTTAAAGAGAGAATCGCAGGTAAGGTCAACGTCTGTAGTATATCCCGCAATGAGAAGATGTCTCTTTGCATTGTTGTTATCCTGACTTCTTACCAGATCGACAAATTTCTGATTGATCTCGTTGAGCAGACCGTATGACTGCTCCTTCTGCTCCTGAGTACCTGACCACTGGTCCCATACCGACGACCAGCCGCCCTCTTCGTTAAGGGACTCGAACATTACATGATCGTCATACTCTGCAAAACCGTCGCATATCTGCTGCCACATACGCTCATATCTGTGCATACACTCATCGGTATCTGTCGGGAAATCCTCCCACCAGCCGCCGTCCCAGTGAATGTTTACGATAACGTACATATCAGCGTCAAGAGCCCATTGTGTGACCTCTTTAACTCTTGCCATATAGTCCGCATTTATCTCGTAGTCGTTGTCAAAATCCATCATATTTGACCAAGCCACAGGAATTCTCAGTACGCCGAAGCCCTCGTCCGCCATACCCTGGATCATTTCCTGAGTAATAACGGGACTTCCCCAAGCGGTCTCAAAATTTTTAACTTCGCTGTCGTCTATCCAGCTGCCGCAGGACTCAAATGTGTTTCCGAGATTGATACCTACGCCCATTTCCTTGACAAGCTCCATAGTGGTAATGTCTCTCATACCGCCGTCGCTGCTGTCCGCGGAAACAGAAACAGCCATTGAAGAAGCCGCAAGAGCAAGAGCCGCCAATGCCGATAAAATCTTTTTCATCTTTTTAACCTCCACTTAATCTTAATTAATTATATATTCGGAAGAGCCGTTTTTCAACCGTTCTTCAAAATTTTCTTCTCATTTCTGTATTCAACGATCTCGCTTAAAGTACAGTATATGACCGAGAACACAGGCACCGACATAAACATACCGATTATGCCGAACATATTTCCGCCTACCGTTACCGCAAAAAGCGTCCACAGCGCAGGCAGTCCCACAGAGCCGCCGACTACCCTCGGGTAAATAAGATTTCCCTCTATCTGCTGAAGAATTATCATAAATACCACAAACAGAACAGCCTGCTTGAAGCCCGTCACGCAAATAAGCAGAAATCCCACAGCCGTACCGATAAATGCTCCGACGATAGGTATAAGCGCAGTACACGCCACAAGAACCGCCACTATAACAGCATTGGGAAAACGGCATATCGTCATACCTATAAAGCACAGCGTACCGAGAATAACCGCCTCGGTAGTCTGTCCCACAAGGAACTTGCCGAAAATATCGATAGTTCTGCGGCATATCTTGCTTACACGTCTTACAACGTCGGCAGACATAAAGGCGGACGCGATCTTCTTGCTCTGCTTTTTAAGCTTTTCCTTCTGAGCAAGCATATACACCGCAAAAAACACACCCAATACGAAATTTACCACCGACGAAAACAGCGCCGCCGCAAAGCTTACCGTGGAATCCAGCGTTTTCATTATCACAACCCCGTCTTTGAGCCACGAAGTCACCTTGTCGATAATATCCTGCTGGTTTATGTTCATTCTGGAAAGCCATTCCAGAACGGTTTCGTTGTCCTTAAGCAGATTTGCCGTATTTTCCACAAGAACCGGTATATCCTCCGTAAGCTGTGAAACGGTCTTTATCAGCGCGGGAATAACCAGCCAGCAGACCAGCGCGACCACGCCGAAGCCCAACAGAAACGTAAGCACTATAGCCAGCGGTCTGCGGAGCTTTTTCATTATCCGTTCAGCCTTTTCCTTTTTCGGCGCTTTAAGAAATCTTCTCTCTATCGCCGACATCGGAACATTCAGTATAAAGGCAATAACTGCGCCCAGAACAACAGGCTTGAGTATTGAAAATCCGTAGCCCAGTATCTTCAGCATAAGCTCGTAATTGAACAAAGCCCAGAACAGAACTATGCCAAGTATAATGAGCGCCGCGTTTTCCTTGAATTTTTTAGTGGGTTTCATTTACACTCCCATAAATCAATCGATAACAATATCCATAATAGGTTCGCTTACGTCCTTGCCTGCGGGAACCATAGGCAGAACGTTTATATCCTTATTGATAATAACGTCGACCAGACAAGGCTTACCGCAGTTAAGAGCCTTTTCAAGCATAGGCTTGATCTCGGACTTATTTGTTATTCTTACGCTCTCGATACCGAAAGCCTCCGCAAGCTTAACGAGGTCTGTGCCTCTCTGGATATTCGTCTGCGAAAATCTCTTGCCGTAGAAAAGTCTCTGCCACTGTCTTACCATACCCAGAACGTCGTTTTCAAATACAAGCTCTATCATTGGTATCTTATGCTTGGCAAGACTTGACAGCTCGTTGCAGTTCATAAAGAAGCTTCCGTCTCCCGCAATATTGACAACGGTTCTGTCGGGATTTCCGACCTTTGCGCCCATTCCGGCGCCGAAACCGTAGCCCATTGTGCCCAGTCCGCCGCTGGAAGCAAAGCTTCTCGGACATCTGAAATTATAATACTGCGCCGCCCACATCTGGTGCTGTCCGACCTCGGTAGAAATAATTGCCTTGCCCTCCGTAAGTCTGTCAAGCTCCTCGATAACGTCCTGAGGAAGAACCTCGTCCTCGCTCTCGATAGGAACCATTTTAAGAGCATACTGCTTTTTCCACTGCATAACCTGATCCATCCAGATAGGGTGCTTCATATCCGGGAGCATTTCGTTGAGCTTTGAGAGCACATACTTAACGTCCCCCGTAACGTGATGATAAACCTCGATATTCTTGCCGATCTCGGCAGGGTCTATTTCAATATGTATGATTTTAGCGTTCTTTGCAAAGGTATTGGGATTGCAGAGAACTCTGTCGGAAAATCTCGAACCGAGAACTATCATCAGATCGCACTTGTTAAGCGTCATAGCCGCCGTCTTTGTACCGTGCATACCCAGCATTCCTATATAACAGTCGAGAGTGTTGTCCATTGCGCATTGACCCATAAGCGACAGCGAAACCGGAGCGTTTACCTTTCTTACAAACTCGGTCATTTCCTCGGTCGCGTCTGCGGAAACAACTCCGCCGCCCGCATAAATGAAAGGTCTTTCGGCGGACTTGATAAGCTCCGCAGCAATTTCAATCTGTTCGCCGATGCCGTCGGGGTTATGATTGACTATCTTCTTAGGCTCGCGCTTTTCGTAGTCTATCATAGCCGCTGTAATATCCTTGGGAATATCTATAAGCACAGGACCTTTTCTGCCCTCGTTGGCAATATAGAAAGCCTCTCTGATGATCTCGGGGAGCTTATCGGGGTCTTTAACTATGTAATTATGCTTTGTGATAGGCATTGTAATGCCGCATATATCGACCTCCTGAAAGGAGTCGAGACCTAAAAGACTCCTGCCCACATTTCCCGTAATGGCAACCATAGGGATAGAGTCCATATAAGCGGTAGCGATACCCGTTACCAGATTAGTAGCACCGGGACCCGAAGTTGCAAGCACGACGCCTGTTCTGCCTGTCGTTCTGGAATAACCGTCCGCCGCATGGCAAGCCGCCTGCTCGTGAGCGGTAATAATATGTTTAATTTTATCGGAATACTTGTAAAGAGCGTCGTAAATATTAAGCACGGCTCCTCCCGGATAGCCGAAAATTGTATCCACGCCCTGCTCCAGCAGGCATTCGATAATAACGTCCGAACCATTGAGTTTCATAATCTAAATTCTCCTTAAAAATCCTATATCTAGTTATTTATTATACTATATAAATCTCTGATTGTCAAGAGCATAAAACGCCTTATTCAGCCTTTTTAACGATTAAAGAAAAACATTTTTGGGGACTGCGGATAATTATGTAATATTAAATTCAAATTTTTACATTCTTATATTTACGGCAGTTATCAGATAACAAAAAAGGCCGAGAACGGAAACTCTCGGTCTTTTCATTTGCGCGTCACTGTAACAACATATCATATCATACTTATCAGCCACGGAATAAAATACGAGACCGTACACATTATGGTCGTCGCAAGGAGCAGTCCCAGAAAAATAGCGGGCACGGCTTTTTTCATCTTTATGTCCAGCAGACACGCCAGAAGAGCGCCTGTCCATGCTCCCGTTCCCGGCAGAGGAATACCTACGAACAGCACAAGCCCCCAGAATTCATACTTCTGTATCTTGTCCGACTTCGCCAGAGATTTGCTCTCGATCTTCTCTACCATAGGCTTGAACAGCTTTGTTCCCTTCATCCACCTGAATATCGGCTTTATAAAAAGCAGAATAAACGGTATGGGCACTATATTTCCCACAAGACATATTGGAATAGCTTTTGCTATTGGAATATTCAGCAGCGCCGCCGCTATAATTCCGCCTCTCAGCTCAAGTATCGGCACCATTGATATAATAAATACTATCAGTTCCTTGGGAAGTCCGTCAAGAGCCGTCGTGAACCAGTTAACAAGTGAGTCTACCATTATTTGTGTTCCTTTCCTGTTTACGTATTTTCTTTCTGTCTGCTTTCAATGTATAGCCGTTCGACAGCCTGCATTGCTTTTTTCAGTCTGTCTGCCTGCGAAAAGGTTTCCGTATTCACAGCGGCGGATTTGCAATATTCCCTCGCCGACTGCCAGTCCCCTCTTTTAAGACTTAACTGAGCCAAACCCAGATCGCATTCGCATTTCAAAGAACGTTTGCGTTCTTTTCCTGCCTTTTTAAACAAGGTCTCCGCATTGTCGTATCTGCCCTCTGCCAAGCACAGAAGTCCGAGAGTATGCAGAATTGCGCCGCACCCTTTTCTCATTGTGGCTCTGTCAAAGTAATGCTTTGATTTTGCATAAATTTCCTCCGCAAGCTCGTATTTTTCTTCAAGCAAAGCGGAATACAGACAAAAGTTAAAGCACTCCTCCTGTTCGGAACAGCTAAGCTTTGAGATATCCATTTGTGAAACGATTTCTCTGCATTCTGCGTATCTCCCATTGTCAAGACAGCAGGACGCATAAACGTAGCGGCAATAATTCACGTTACCGTCCATATAATAAGCAAGTCTTTCTATAAGCTCCTGCCTTTCGGGAACGCTTTTGCACCTTGTCATTCTGTCTATAATGGAATTTAACTCTGAACGCCGCATTACGCACAGCACAGCGGAAGATACAGCGGCGGCGGTAAACATAATCAGAACAGCCGCAGTAAAAATATTCAGACAGTAAACCGCGTTGTGTTTAAGTCCCGTAGCCAGCCATACGACCGACATTATACCGTAGCCCAGCACAATAGCGTGTCCCAGACCCGACATAACATTTTTTATCAGGCTGTTATTTTTTGCTAATATAATTATACTCACCCCACACGTTCAAATATGCAATATGTAGTTATTATACCACAGTAGTCCAATATTGTAAAGCATAAATTTTCAGAGCTTTTACGATTTTTCTGTTTCCGTAGCTTTCAGCTTTTCGTTTTCCCTGATTATCCTTGCGGCGTCGATAACGACCACAAGTATCAGGACCGCCGCCGCTCCCACGGTTCCCCCGAAAGTATCTATGATAACGTCGGATATCTTACCCGTTCTGTCGGGTACAAATATCTGGTGTATCTCGTCCGTGCAGGCGTAGACAAAGGTAAACAGAACTGCCATAAGCATACGCACGCCCTTTCTCCGCACAGGGAAAAACGCCGCAAAGGAAAGCGCTCCCAACAGCATATATACGCTCAAATGAGCCGCTTTTCTCACACAAACCGACAGTATATCGATTAGGGCAAGCTGTCTCGCAGGCTCGGTCTGATCCATATCGGGGAAAAATATCCTGCATATCAAATCCACAACACGGCTGCTCTGGGAGGTGGAATTTTCTCCGTTATTAGACGAGAACCAGAAAATCAGTACGCACACTCCCGCCAGCAGCGCATATCTGAATATGATTTTTCCCGCACTAAGCTTTTTCATTGAAATTTCTCCTAAGATAATCTATGAGCTCCTGCCTGCCGTTCACGACAAGCTCGTCTATAACTCCGTCAAGAGCGAATTCAAGCGCTCTGCCTATCTCGCTGCCGCTGTAACCCATTTCTATCATATCGTTCCCGTTAACGGCAAGGTCGGATATTTTAAAACAGCTTTTCTCCTCCATTATCTGTACGCCCAGTTCTTCAAGCTCGTCAAGCTCTTTAAGCTTTTCGCACCTGCGGTATTCCGACTGAGCCATAGTATCGGCTCGCCTTACCTCCAGCCAATCGCCGAAAAATTCAAAGCCGTACTTTGAAATAAGCCTGCGGACAGATTTTTTCTGCGGCGGAATTCTGTTGTCGTGCTCCCGTATAAGGTTGAATATCCACGCCTCGGTCTTATTGGAGCATTTCATTCTTCTGAGAATTTTTTTCGCCGTCTCCGCGCTTGCGAACTGGTGCTTTTTGAAATGGTCTACGCCTTTTTCGTCTGTCTTTTTTAGAGCGGGCTTTTCTATATCGTGCAGCAGCATTGTAAGCCTTAATTCCTCATCGGGCTCAACAAACGACACACTTTTGCATATATGCTCATAAACATTGTAAATATGGTGCGGACAGTTCTGCCCGCAGTCAAAGGTCGGTATCAGCTCGGGAATAATCACTCCCATAATATCTTTGTATTCCAGCAGGATTTTCTCGGCGGAACTGCCGCACAGGAGCTTTTTCAGCTCCGTAAAGATACGCTCCGCCGAAATTCTGTTAAGCAGTCCGGACAGCTTTCTCATAGCAAGAGCCGTGTTTGCCTCGATATCAAAGCCCAGCACTGCGGAAAACCTCAGCGCGCGCATAATACGCAGAGCGTCCTCGTCAAAGCGTTCGAGGGGATCTCCCACGCACCTTATGACGCCCTTTTGCAGATCCTCCGCGCCGCCGTAAAGGTCGATAAGACCCTCTCTGCCGTTATAGCACATCGCGTTGACGGTAAAGTCCCTGCGTTTTAAGTCCTCTGACAAGCTTTTTTCAAATTTCACGCTCTGAGGACGCCTGTGGTCGGCATATACTCCGTCGCTTCGGAACGTGGTTATCTCCACAGGCTCGCCCTCCGATATGACCGTAAGCGTGCCGTGCTTAAGTCCTGTATCTACGGTATGAAAACCGGAAAACAGCCTTACCGTCTGCTCGGGAGGACAGTCCGTACACACGTCGTAATCGTGGGGAGATTTGCCCATAAGAGCGTCCCTTACGCAGCCGCCCACAATATACGCGCTGTACCCGCCGTTTTCAAGAATATCAAGTGTCTTTCTAACATACTCGGGAATATTTATCTTCACTCGCTTTTATCCTTTCCTCTGAATTGTACAAAATTTTTGGTTAACAATAGTAATATGAAAAAAAATATCAAAAAATTTATTACGGCAGAAAACCTGCTTATATTTTCGGGTATCTTCTGCGGACTTATGCAGGGACTTTTAGATCTTCCTCTGCTTTCTCTCATATGCTTTGCGCCGCCGATATACGGACTTATCCACGCTGAGGGCATATTTCGGTTTTTAACGCGCTTTATGAAATTCTATGCGCCCTATTATATCGTTCAGACCGCTTTTCTTGTGACGGTAAGTACGTTTGCGCCCATAAACAAATTCCTTGCGGCTGTAATACTTACTCTTGCGGTTATTCTGCTGAGCCTTTGGCTTTGTCTGCTTACGCTTATCCCCGCTTATTTTTTCGTTTGGCTGAAGCCTGTGCTTGCCGGAAAGCTTATCCTTCAGATACCTATACTCGCTCTGCTGATAACGGGAGGAGAATGGCTGGCGGAGCATATATTTTTCCTGTCGTTTCCTTGGTCGGGAGTATGGCTTTCCGCTGTGGGAAGTCCCATTTTAATGCAGGGAGCAAATCTGCTGGGAGCATATTTTGTAAGCTTTCTTCTGCTTACCTCGGGCGGACTTTTTGCGGAAGCCGCCGTTTCTGTCAAACGCCGCAGAGGACTGCTTTTCCCCATTGCATTCGCAGGACTTGTTTCAGCGATCTTTATATACGGCGGACTGTCCGTCTCGCACCTGAAAAAGCTGTCCGAAAAAAGCGAAAGTCTCTCCGTTGTGTGCGCACAGGATAATGCCGAGGGAACAAAAAAATCGGAACTTACCGCTCTTGACTGCGCCGAAAGATACAAGGGCATTATAACTTCCGCAGATGAAACGGACGCGGACCTTATTCTTCTTCCCGAAACGGCGATCCCCAGCGACTACGACGAGGCAAGAGAGGAATTCGTTCTGCTGTCCGCTCTCAGAGAAAAACTCGGCTGCACCGTTGTGTCGGGCTGTTTTATCAACAGCGGAAAGCCCTACAACGGAATGCTTGCATTCTCCGAAAACGGAGTATGTGAGCCATACTGCAAACAGAGATTAGTTCCATTCGGAGAGTACGACCCGTTTTCCTTTATCTCGGGAGCAAGCACACTGTGCAAATGCTCCGACAAAGAGCTTACCGCTCCGCTTCATACAGATGATATGACAATCGGCTGCGGCATATGCATTGAGTCCATATATCCCTCGCTGATAAAGGCTCAGGCAAAGGGCGGAGCAGAGCTTATCTGCATATCCACCAACGACTCCTGGTTCGGAAGATCTTTCGCAAGAAATCAGCACTACCGACACAGCATAATGCGAGCCGTGGAAAATTCCCGCTGGACCCTGCGTTCGGGAAACTGCGGCATCTCCGCAATAATCTCCCCTTGGGGAGAAGTCTCGGCGGAGCTTACTGAAAACGTTCAGGGTACCGTTTCGGGAGAGATCAGCCTGATTTCAGAGAAATCCCTGTTCTCACGTACAGGGGACATTTTCATCACTCTGCCTGCGGGACTGATAGTATGGGCAATGCTGGTGCGGTACGGAAAGAAAAATAACTCCGATAAGACCGAAAGCAATAATTAATATATATATTGTACTGCGAAAATTTGGATTATTGACAAGTTGCTGTTTAATCAGCAATATCTCAGATATTTCATACCGTTATATTCATAGTTAGGATTTTTGTTATAAAAAATTTTCTCTCTGAACTTTTCTTTTTCACAGCATACAAAATTAAATACTAAGAGCTGATAGTACCATTCGCCGCTGTCGCAATATGTTCTTCGTTCATTGAACATTACTCTGCCGTAATTTCCGTTTTTCAAGGTGAAAACCGTTTTGTCAAAACCGCCCCAAAAGTGCACCTCATATTCATTCCCTATGGGCTTTACCGCAATATTATAACCAAATGGCGAACGCTTAAAATTTCCGTCGTAAAGCTTTTCGCTTTTGAACTGCTTGCATTTTTCATACCTATACTGTAAGCCGTCAATATCTTGGTATAGATGTATAGTATCAAAAAGTATTTCGTCATTTATTTCTTCTTTGGAAAATTTAACAGGATAAAATTTTATTGCATTTCTGGCTTGTGCATAATTGGGATATCTTACGTTTTTCCTATACTCTATTTCTATTTTCTGAACAAACAACACGGAAATATCCCTCCAATTATGCTTATTCCCCTATTATTTCCGACAAACGCTCCAAGCCTTTGTCGTATGAACCGCTTACTTAATTTAAATTGATAGTCATATTTTTATTTTTTGGAATACTCGGCAAAAGCCTCCTCGACCGTTCCGTCAACCTTTACCTTACCGTCTTTCAGGAATATCGCTCTCGAGCAGGTCTCGGCGATAGCGTCCTTGGAATGAGATACGAACAGCACCGTTACGCCCGATTTTATAAGCTCGTTTATCTTTTGTCTGCACTTCTTCTTGAACTCGGCGTCTCCTACGCTCAAAGCCTCGTCTACCACAAGGATATCGGGTCTGATATTGATATTTATGGCAAAGCCCAGACGCATTTTCATTCCGCTGGAATATGTCCTTACGGGCTGATCGATATACTCTCCTAAGTCCGCAAACTCTATGATATTCGGCTCTATCTCCTTTATCTCACTGTCGGAAAGCCCCAGCAGATATCCTTTGAGATAGATATTCTCCATTCCCGTCATATCCTGCGAAAAGCCCGCTGTAAGCTCCAGCAGAGCCGCTACCTTTCCTCTTACAGTAACCTCTCCGTCGGTGGGAAAGCTTACGCCCGTTATCATTTTCAGTATGGTGGATTTTCCCGCGCCGTTTTTGCCGATAATTCCCACAGACTCGCCGGGATATATCTTAAAGCTTACGCCCTTTAGCGCGCTGTGCCTTTTTACGCCCTTATTCTTAGTGAAAATCGCCTTGAACCTCTGCTTTTCGTTTTTGTACAGCAGATATTCCTTTTTCACGTCCTTGAATTCTATAATTGGCTGTTTCTCCATTGAATTTCTTACGTCCTTTCGGAATTTCCCGATATTAAAGCACGTCGGGGAGTATCTTTCTGAATTTTTTATAGTAGTGCGAGCCTATTAATATCAATACTATCAGCTCTGCGTAGAAAACAACTGTCTCCGTAGTGTAATTGCTGTCGAATATAAACGAATGGGTAAGAAAGCACTTCCTGTAGCCGTTGACAAAATAGTTTACGGGATTTAAGTACATAATCTTTTTTATTATCGGATTTTCAACGTCGTAGGTGCTCCAGAACACGCCCGAAAGCCAGAAAAGTCCCGTGATAATTGAATTTATCAGATTTTCGAAATCCTTGCTGAAAGCGCTCAGCGGAGCGGTAGTCCACGACAGCACAAGGAAAAACAGATACATCATAAAACAGTAATACACGAACTGAAGATTATACACGCTGGGAGAATGCCCCAGACACAGCAGTACAATGCACATTATAACACACAGCATTAAATGAATATACAGTGACGCCAGCGACGTAAAGGTCATAATATTCGACACCGGAAAGCTCAGCTTTGTGACAAACTGCTTATTGCTCCTTATGGACCTTGACCCGCCGATTATCATTTCTGAAATGAAAAACCACGGCACATAGCCTGTGAGCATAAACTCAAAGCGGCGGTATTTTTCCCCCATAAACAGCACGTCTCCCGAGCTTCTGAGACCTACCGCAAAGGCGAACCAAAGTATAAACAGCGTAAAAGAGGGCTTTATTACCGCCCACAATGTGCCTAAAGCCGCGCCCTTATATTTCTTTTTCAACTCGTTTACCGACAGCAGAGCTATCTGCTTGCCCTTGCCCTTATGCTCGCAAAGTATTTCCGCCAGACCCGATCTGCTGCCGATCTTTCTGTTTGTTTCCGTATTATCTATTTTTCTCATCTCCGTTTTAGATGTAAGAAGTCAGAGGCAAGAGGTTAGATTTCAGAGACCTTCCGACTTCTTACTTTTAATAGCGTATTTAAGTATCGAGTGAAATATCATACCAGTTATCCTCGTCGGATATCAGCCATTCAAGACCGCGGCGGCGTTCGTAAACTACCTCTTCGTTAAGGTCGCCTATGGGAAGTTCTTTATCTATCCACTTATGCTGGACGGTCGCCCAATGATAACGGTAATACAAGTCCAGCATATCGAGTATCTCTTCAACATCACGCATTTTGCACTTTGACTTGAATTCTTCATAATCACCGCAATCCGAGACAAGGTGTACTGCGGTCTCACAGTCGCATACAGCGCCTGCGTCCTCAATGTCGTCAACAAGACCCAAAGCCCATACCAGAGACCAATAGCACTCGTATTCCCAGATAACGTCAGTCACGTCCTGGGTGGAAAACATAGCGTTGACCAAATTCTGTTCCTTGGCATTAAGGCAATCGCTCACATTGAACCGTTTCATAAGGTCTGCGAAAAATTTAACGTCCTTATAATTCTGATTTGATATCTCAAAAGCTACCTGAGTTGAAAGCAATGCCGCTATTGCCCTCCTGCATATATCGTCAATATTCCTCAGCTTTACCGTACTGCTCGGAGGTATCATAGGCAGCCATTTGTTTATGCCTATGCCCTTTTTAAGGATTTTCTGTTCCGAACGCTCTTTTCTTTCCTGTGGTGTTGTCATACTGTATCCTCCTTTTAGAAGTTAGAAGTTAGAGGTAAGAGGTTAGAAGCTGCTTTCTAACCTTTGCGGAAATCAACCTAATAAATATTGATCTCCGCAGTCCAACGTCAATTGTCCATTGTCAATTGTCAATCAGATCTGCGGTTCTTGCGCTTGAGTTGCCGTCGCAGGCGGACATATATTTTGCCGCAAAGCTTTCCGCCCTGCCGACGTCAAAGTTTTTCTCCGCCCTTAAAATTGCGTCGTACAGCTTTTCGCCGTCGGTTACTATATCGCCGTACATTTCCTTTTCGTAGTCCAGATAAAAACTGCGCTTGCCGCTGTATTCCTTTAAATCGGGAACGAAAAATACCGCAGGCTTTTTAAACAGTGAGTATTCAAAGATCAGGGACGAATAATCCGTCACAAGCAGGTCAACCACAGGGAAAAGTCTGTTTGTAGCTATATCGCAGTCGGTCAAATTGCTTTTAAGACGCGGGTGCATTTTTATGATGACCGCCCAGCCTTCCCCAAGCTTTTGCTGAAGTCCGACGATATATTCCTTACCAACACAGTAAGCCTCGGAGGCGTTTCCTCTGAATGTGGGTGCGTACAGCAGTATCTTTCTGCCCTTGTATTCGGGATATTTCTCAAAGAATTTCCGCTTGCATTCCTCGTTAAAGCTCTGCCTGAAAAACATATCCGTACGGCTTACGCCCAGCGGGAGAACCCTGCCCTCGGGCAATCTGAATGCGGACTGAAAAGGCTTTACGCAGGCTTGTCCGCTTACAGTAACTATATCGAAATTCCCCGCCGCATTGCCCTTATAGTGAGGCGAAATATCGTCGGGACTGTCGTATCCGAATTTTTTCATACAGCCGCAGCCGTGCCATAGCTGTATAACGGTAGTTTCCTCACGCTTTTTGCAGGCGGTAACGGGAACGAAATAGTTGCATATGAATACAGCCCTTGCGTTTGCGTAGACTTTCATAAAACCAACCATAAATTTCATTACTGAAACTATTCCGTTTTTGGAGAAATCGAGATACATCTCCTTGACCCTGTAACCCCGCTTTAAAAGCTCCTCTTTCATACAAAGCATACTTTCGGGGGTGTCCGCGCAGTTGGAGTCCGCAAGAATAACAAGCTTGCTGTCGATATGCTCTTTCTTTGATATATTATAGCATATCGGGAGCAGAGTTTTCTGCAAAACAGTTTTTAAATACTGCTTGATAATAACGCTTATACTCATCAGTTTCTTAAAAACCTCTTGTAAATTTTACCCGTCAACGACGAAGGCATAACGAATATCATAAGCTGCATTGCGCAGGGAATGATAAAATCCGAAAGGTGCGAATATCCCGAGCGGAATATTCTCCAGCGGACTTCTATAAAAGCCTTGGTATTCGCCCAGTTTCTGCGCCTTGCATAGTTTCCCTTTGTGACCCTGTACTTCACCAGAACTCTGCCGATATTACGTCCTCTTGCGCCTGCGGCGAGCATTCTTACGACAAATTCGTAGTCCTCGCAGCGTGTTCTTGCGGGATAGCCCCCGCAGCCCTGCGCCTTGGACTTTTTATAGACTAAGGTCTGATTATTGAAAGGATTTCTTCTCCTGGAATACTTTTTTATTTTCTTATGACTGAGCGGAGTTTTCTTTACCGCAATAAACTCTCCGCTGTCGCTGTCAAATTCTTCTATATATGCTCCCAGCATATCAATCTCGGGGTGCTTGGCCATAGCGTAGAGAGACATCTCGCACCTCTGTGGTAAAGCAATGTCGTCGGAGTCCATTTTAACTATATACTCATGCTTGCAGGCGGCGATACCCGCATTGGCGCACTGCCCCGTACCCATATTTTTTTCCATTCTCAGCGGGTGAAAGCAATCGTATTTTTTCTCATAGTAAGAGACCGCCTCGTCAAGCTCGGGAGTGAGAGCGCCGTCACACACAAGCACAAAATCGTCCGCAGGATAGGTCTGATCAAGCATACTTTCAATGCTTTCCCTTAAAAACTCGGGCTTTTCCCCCGCATAAACGGACATAAGCACGCTGTACGCAGGAAGTCTGATATTATTTTTTACATACTCCTTCATCTAACGTCGCCGTACCTTTCCATTAAAATGGTATTTAGAATATTATAGCATTTATATTTATGTTTGTCAAATATAAATGGGACAAAATTTTCCCTGTTTTAAATTTAAAACATACGTCTTGACAAATTATGCCCTATGTGATATAATATAAACATAAAAGGAACATACCGATAGACGGTTGTCCTCAAAACTTTTGATTAAAATAACCGTTCAGTTTCTCGGGCTGGGGCGGTTATTTTTTTATCCTTTTCACTAACTTCGTCAAAGCTTTTACAAGCTCCGTTAAAGCAGTTACCAAGGCAATAGCTAAAACTATGTATATAATTTCCATGCTATCAACCTCCTTTCGCAGTCTGTTTCACACTTGGTGATACTCAGGTTTTCTGCTAATGGGAGGACAACCGCCTACCGTTCGGGTATGCTCCGTGTGGTATTGTACCATAAAAGGCGGATTTTGTCAAATTAATGCAGTTTTCCGCTTTTGAACAGATTATATGTGAAAATTTTACTTGAAAAGTGAAATATAAATGAAATCTTCCTCCCGCATTTGACAATCGTCACATTTTGCTATATAATTATTATCGTGTAAAATAAACGTGAAATTATTCGGAAAGAGAGGAAGTGCAGACAAGCAAAATGAATAATACGGATAACAGACGAAATATAAAGAAAAATCCAAATCAGGAGTACCCGGGGCAGCCCTATTACGACGAAAACGGCGTTCTCCATTATCCTCAGACAGAGGAAGTCCCGCGCACCGACCCTTATGCGGACGAATATCAGCGTCAACTTGAAGAATACAGCAGACTTATGGGCGAGAATGTTTCAGAGGAAGAGGACTTGCAGTTTCACAATATGAATGAGGCATATTCCGCGAGACAGCCCCAGCAGAAACAGGCAAGACCGCGGCAGACGCAGAGACGTTCCGATACTAACCGAAATCACCGTACTTCGGACAGCCGCAGGAGGGAAAGTCTTCAATTCGGTTCCAACAATCCTAAAAAGTCTGCTGAGAAAAGCAAGTCCGCAAAGTCCTCTAAAAAATCAGGTAGATCCGCTAAATCGGAGGCAAAAAAGAAAGGTAAAAAAGTGGAAGACGTAAAGACTAAAAAAAGTCACCCTGTGAGGACATTTTTCAGGATACTCATACTGCTTATCATAATTGTGTTTATTGCGGTAAATCTGCTGCTTTACAGATATGTAAGTATGGTGAACGTGCGTGAAAGAGGTCAAAGAAACTACACAGGCGCGGCGCTGGACGACAAGGCGGTGACGAATATTCTCGTTATAGGTTCGGACACACGCGACGAAAGCGAATACGGCAGGACAGACAGTATGATCTTGCTATCCGTAAACAAAAACACCAAAGAGATCACAATGACCTCGTTTATGAGGGATATGTACGTAGAGATCTACGGCTGCGATTTTGACGGCGAGCCTGTTGATTTCTGGGACAAGATGAATGCGGCGTACGTTTACGGCGGTCCCGAGCTGCTTATGGACACCATTGAATACAATTTTGACATTTCCGTTGACGATTACGTTTACATTGATTTCTTCTCCTTTGTGGACATTGTAGACGCTGTGGGCGGCATAGAAATAGAGATTTCCGACGAGGAGGCGGCAGGAATGCGCGCTCCTATGGGCGAACAGAACAAGATACTCGGCAATCCTCAGGGCACGGATTATCTTACCTCGGGCGGAAAAATAAATATGAACGGCAATCAGGCTCTTGCCTACGCGCGTTTGAGGTATGTGGGAAACGCTGATTTTGAACGTACCGAAAGGCAGAGACTTGTTATCAGCAAGATAATTGAAAAGGTAAAGACCTCGGGTCTTTCCACGCTGGACAGCTTTGCCAAGTCCTCGCTTTCAAATCTGTCCACCAATATGTCGAAAACGGATATGATGTTAATGGCATACAAGGCTTTGTTCTCGATGAATTACGAGATAAAGCAGTTAAGACTGCCTGATGACGACTCCTACACCTACGGCAATCACAACGGGCAATCTACTCTGGACGTTGATTTTGACCGCTGTCGGGAGATTTTGAGAGAAGAGATTTATAAGAAATAAGCTTATGCGAATTGTGCAAAAACATATTTTTGACTGTAAGGAACATTTCTGCGAAATGTCTCCTCACGTCGGCATAGTGATTTGAAAACGCTTTGCTGTTCAAAACACGGGCGGCGCACATCTATCGGGTTTGATAGATTGTGCGCCGCCTTAATTTTTATTCGGTTTAGATTTATTTTATGTGCACCGCCTTGCAGGACTTATCTTTTGTATGCTTATCGCAGGCAATTTCGTGCTCCTCATTTGGAGTGTTTCGCTCCTCTCCTGCGTCGCGGTATTACTTTACGATATCGCCGAACTGCTCCATAAATGCGTCCGCTACGATTTTTCCCGCCTCACCGTTGGGGTGTCCGCCGTATTTCGCCTTTGACGGCGTTTCGGGATCGCAGAGATACGATGCAAAATCAAAATAATGCGCGCCGTAGTTCTCCGCTACCTGCTTGAGCATTTCGTTATATTCGGTTCTTACAGCCTCCTGCTCCTCACCGTAGTCCTGAGGAGGAGCGTTAAACAGTATGATGTTTTCAACGCCTGCCGCTTTCAGCTGGTCAAGTATCGGAGTAAGGTAATCAACGATCTCCTGTGCGGTATTTCCTCCGTCGCCGTTATATTCGCCCGAAATAATATCATTTGTTCCGAATGCCACTATTGCGGTATCGCAGTTTGCCGCTCTGCCAAGCCAGTTTCCGCAGGCAGCAAGATCGCTGGTTCTTGCCCAGCCGAGACCGCAGTTCCAGAAGGAAGAATTTTCGCCAAGCTGTTTTGCGATCTGAGCCGCCCAGTATTCGTACTGCATAAATTCCGTTTGACAGCCCTGAGTTATGGAATCTCCTATCGCCACTACCCTGTTTGTGACGTTTTCACGCTTTGCTCCGATAAATACGGGCAGAGGAATTTCTCCGCAGTAGCCGAACTCTCCTTCTCCGCTTGTGTCCGCCGTTGCGGAAGTAAGATCAGCCATATTGTTTGCGGGTATTTCCTCGCCGTTCAATGTCCACTCCCAGACAAGGTAGTGTCCCTCGGGAATATCCACTGTTACAGGGTCGCTCCAGTAAGCCTCCGCAGGCTCGACTTCCCTGCTTGTTTCTCCGCCGAAGGTTACTTCCGTTTTGTTCGTCAATTCGTCCTCGGGGGAGGTTCCTCCGTCGTAAACGCAGGCTGAAACTACGGTGTAGTTACCGCCCTCCTTGCCCACGTAGATCGGCTTTCCTCTGTTATAGGTGGAATCGATTATGTTTGAAAAATAAAAACAGTATTCAAGCTCACCGTACTCCTCCACAGGAATATAGGCGCGGTAGGTTACGTTTTCCGCCTTTTTTACTCTTCCGTTGTTTCCCGTGGAAAGATATGTATTAGAGGTATATGTCTCGAAATTCTCGTCCTCTATCTTACAGCTTTCGACCGCAGGTTCTTCGGTATCTTCTTCGCTTTCGGAACTGTCCTCCGCAGTACTTTCAGCCGCCGAAACGTTATCCGCAGTATCCGTCTGCGGCGAGCTGCTTTCCTCCGAGCCGCAGGAAGTTAATGTAACAGCCGCAAGAGTTATTGCGGCTATAATTGCAATCAATCTTTTCATTGTGACCTCCGTAAAATATTATTTTATCTGAATTATATCATATGTAATCGGTTTCGTCAAGGGATTTTATCAAATTACAAATCGTCTATACTCCGTGTCAAATTCTCAGGACTTCAACATCTGTCCCCTTGCTGCGGATAATGCCGTCGCTGTTGAGCTTTTTGATCTCCCTCATCATTGCGCTGCGGTCAACGGACAGATAATCCGCCAAATCGGATAACGACATCGGAAGCTTTACCTTGCCCGTACCCTCCTCGGAAGCCAGATAGGTAAAATAGTATATAAGTCTGCTGCGGATAGTCCGCTGGCTTAAAATATCAATGTGTATCTGCCAGCGGCGCACAGAAGTGCTAATGAAAAGATCCAGCAGACGGACGTGCTTTTCACAGCACTTTTCGCATCGGGAGGTAAGCTTTTTATAGCTTATGTACGTTATATTGCACGCCGTATGTGTTACGATATAATATGCGTTAAGCAGAGAATTCGGAGAAAAGCAGCCGCCGAAAATATCTCCTCTGCGATAGCAGTTTACTATGCTTTTCTGTCCGTCGCTGTTTATGCTTACAAGATAAGCTGTGCCGTCCGTTATTATCCCCACGTCGTCGCTCTTGTCGGACATTCTCATAACTACCTCGTCCTTTGCATAGCTTTTTTCCGCAGGCTTAAAACAGGAATACAGCCCGGATATTTCGTCGGCGTCAAAGTCTTTTTCAATTAACAATTTATTCATTACATTTCCTCCCATATCTACATTATGATGTGCCTCATTTCAAAAAAGAATACCACATCTTGTATTATAACATAAAATTGTTGCAAATGCAACAGACAAAAGAAAGTTTTTATAGTACAATGTATAAGCAATCTATCAGAATGTTATTTTGGAGAAAAAAGACAACCTTTATATAGAGATACAATGTAATAGGTCAAGTAAAGAAAGCATTATTATCAGGAGGACGGAAAAATGAAAATCATCAAGCGTAACGGTTCGGAAGAGACCTTTGATACCAGCAAAATTTTCAACGCTGTGGCAAAGGCTAACAAGGCGTGTGAAAAGGGCGCGATATCCAATGAGGAGATCGACGACATTGCGGATTATGTGGAATATAAGTGCAATAAAATGAACAGAGCCGTATCCGTTGAGGAAATTCAGGATATGGTTGAAAACCAGCTTATGGCAAAGGGAGCGTTCGAGCTTGCAAGACGTTATGTGAGATACCGTTACACACGCTCTCTCATAAGAAAGTCGAATACTACCGACAACAAGATATTAAGTCTTATCGAGTGCGCCAACGAAGAGGTCAAGCAGGAAAATTCCAACAAAAACCCTACTGTCAACAGCGTTCAGAGAGACTATATGGCGGGCGAGGTAAGCCGCGATATCACAAAGCGTCTGCTGCTGCCGCAGGACATAGTGGACGCTCACGAACAGGGTATAATCCACTTCCACGATACAGACTATTTCGCTCAGCATATGCACAACTGCGATCTTGTCAATCTGGAGGATATGCTCCAGAACGGAACTGTCATCAGCGAGACGCTTATTGAAAAGCCCCACAGCTTTTCCACAGCCTGCAATATCGCCACACAGATAATTGCGCAGGTCGCGTCAAATCAGTACGGCGGACAGAGCATAAGCCTTGCTCATCTTGCGCCGTTCGTACAGATCTCCAGAGAAAAGATCAGAAAGGAACTGCTTGAGGAAATCAAAGAACTCGGCTGTTCCCCCAGCGAGGAAAAGATAACTGAGATCGTTGAAGAAAGACTTAAAAAAGAGATCACCAGAGGCGTTCAGACAATTCAGTATCAGGTCGTTACTTTGCTTACCACAAACGGACAGGCTCCTTTCGTTACGGTGTTTATGTACCTTAACGAGGCTAAGAACGAGGACGAAAAGCGTGACCTCGCTATGATAATCGAGGAAACTCTCAGGCAGAGAACTCAGGGAGTAAAGAACGAGTCGGGCGTGTGGGTAACTCCCGCTTTTCCAAAGCTTATTTATGTTCTTGAAGAAGATAACGTTGCGGAGAACAGCAAGTATTTCTATCTTACAAAGCTTGCCGCTGAATGCACCGCAAAGAGAATGGTTCCCGATTATATTTCCGAAAAAGTTATGCTAAAGCTTAAAAAGGATAAAAACGGAGAGGGTCACTGCTACACCTGTATGGGCTGCCGCAGCTTCCTTACACCCTATGTCAACGAGGAGGGCAAGCCTCAGTATTACGGCAGATTTAATCAGGGCGTCGTTACCATTAACCTTGTGGACGTTGCACTGTCCTCGGGCGGAGATATGGACAAATTCTGGAAAATCTTTGATGAAAGACTTGACCTTTGCTACCGTGCGCTTATGTGCAGACATGAG
>JAUNOG010000010.1:0-33687 GCA_030531185.1 Ruminococcus sp. | reverse complement strand
TAAAGGAACTCTTTCGGACGTTGCTCCTATTCTCTGGCAGTACGGCGCGCTTGCAAGACTTAAAAAGGGCGAGCCTATCGACAAGCTCCTTTACGGAGGATATTCTACTATTTCGCTTGGCTATGCGGGACTTTATGAGTGCGTAAAATATATGACGGGCAAAAGCCACACAGACGAGGAGGCTACTCCGTTCGCCATTGAGGTAATGCAGAAAATGAACGACGCCTGCGCCGAGTGGAAAGCCAAGGAAAATATCGACTTCTCAATTTACGGAACTCCGCTGGAAAGCACTACCTACAAATTTGCAAAATGCCTGCAAAAGAGGTTCGGCATTATCCACGGGATTACCGACAGAAACTACATCACCAACAGCTATCACGTTCACGTTTCCGAAGAGATAGACGCATTCACAAAGCTGAAGTTTGAAGCGCAGTTCCAGCACCTTTCGCCGGGTGGAGCAATAAGCTATGTTGAAGTTCCGAATATGCAGAAAAATATCCCCGCAGTCATTAATGTTATCAGATTTATTTACGATAATATTATGTACGCGGAGCTGAACACAAAGAGCGACTACTGTCAAGTGTGCGGCTTTGACGGAGAGATACGCATAGTCGAGGACGACGGCAAGCTTGTGTGGGAGTGTCCCAAGTGCGGCAACAGAGATCAGGACAAAATGAATGTTGCAAGAAGAACCTGCGGCTACATCGGCACACAGTTCTGGAATCAGGGCAGAACTCAGGAGATCAGGGATAGGGTTCTCCATTTGTAATAGATAAAAAATCACTTTTTATACTTGTGCTGTTAGTAAGATAAATCGAAATTTGAGGCGAATGATTATGGAATTAGTGATGCAACCAACCTCTGAAACTTGCGGTCAAGCGTGTATTGCAATGATTACAGGACAAGATATTGAACAAGTAATCAAAGATATGAAAACAAGCGGGCCTACAAGTATAGGACAACTGATTGAAATATTGGACTTTTATGGAGTAAAACACGCTGAAAGAAATACACGTATTTCAAAGAAAAATCCTACACCATTTGAATATTCCATTTTAACTGTGCATACAAATGCAGGCTATACTCATTGGACGCTGCTATATGACAATAAATACTATGATCCTGAATTTGGATTAATTGAAGGTGAATATATATACGGAAAAATAACATCATTTTTAGGAATATATAAATAGACTGCTTCTGATTTATTGCAGTAATACTTTTGCAAAAAGGAAATCAAAAATAACATCAAAAGGTACAAAATGCGGATTTTGTACCTTTTGTCATAGGATATGAGGTGCGTAAAATGAACTACGGAGAAATAAAAAACTACGATATAGCCAACGGACTGGGAGTGCGTGTAACGCTGTTCGTTTCGGGCTGTACTCATCATTGCAGGGGTTGCTTTAACCCTATGACGTGGGACTTTAACTACGGTAAGCCCTTTACCGAGGATACGGAAGAACAGCTCCTTGAAATGCTTGCGCCCGATTATATCGACGGACTTACCCTGCTGGGCGGAGAGCCTATGGAGACGGACAATCAGCGTGCGCTGCTCCCCTTTCTGAAAAAGGTAAGGGAGCGTTATCCCCGCAAAAATATATGGTGCTACACCGGCTATACGCTGGAAACCGATCTGCTTTCCGAGAGCAGAGCAAGGTGCGAGGTCACGGACGAAATGCTGTCTCTCATAGACGTTCTGGTGGACGGCGAATTTATCGAGGAGCAGAAGAATATCTCCCTTGCTTTCAGGGGTTCGGAAAATCAGCGTATTATTGATTTGCCGAAAACACTTGCGGAAGAAAAAACAATCTTAATAAATCTATAAAAATACAGACAGCCGCACTAATTTGTGTGACTGTCTGTTTAACTTTATAAAAAGTTTTATTCTTCGGGAGTTATTACTTTACAAATAAAGCTACCTGAAACACATCTGTAATCAGTATTATTGGTTTTATCATATAACTCCATATCTCCGAAATCAACAAGAACATAATTGTTTACAGGAGCATCATTGTTCATATAAAACCGTTCTGAATAATCTATGCTGTCCTTACTGTTCAGAGTATACACAGACCCGTTAGCCAACGTTTCCGTTGAATATCCAGATGCCGAAACATAAATGTTTTTACAGTCAAGCTCATATATATTTTCAGATTTGTTATTAATGTTCAGAGTATATTCGTAATTATTGTATGTATCGCCGTCATCCGCAAAACTTTTAGGCTGACAGTATAACGCAAGCTCAATATCGCCGTTAATCGCCGAAAAAGTATTTTCACTTTCCTGTTCAAAACTGATATACTCATAATCCGGTTCGTCCGACTCCGAAACGGCTGTACTGTCACTTATCGGACTGCTGTTTCCGTCAACGTCCCTACTGTTAATTTCATCGGTAGCAGAAATTTCTGAAACAACACTTTCATTGAAGTTGTCAGATAAGTTTTCATCGGGTGTTTGCGAGGTACAGGACGTAAGACATAATAACATTAACAAACTAAATACTAAAATTCTTTTCATTTTTACCCCCTATTCTTTAATAAAGATTTACTGAATAATTTACATTAGTCATACCTCTATTTTTAAATTTTGTCAAAAGCTCATCAAATTCAGAAACAAAATATTCTTCCCTATTATCCGCAATATTTTATGCTCCCATTACTTAAGCTCCGAAATGATCTGAATAAACGAATTCACGTCGTTGAAGTCCTTATAAACCGAGGCGAAGCGCACATAGGCAACGTGATCGAGGTTTTTCAGACCCTTGAGAACCATATCGCCGATCTCGCTGGTAGTAGTTTCCGTCTGCATTTTATTGGCGTAGGTGTTTTCAATGTTGTCAACCAGCGCAGTGATCTGCTCCACGCTTACGGGGCGCTTTTTAATAGCCGACTGGAGACCCTTAACAAGCTTTTGCCTGTCAAACGGTTCAAAGGAGCCGTCCTTTTTATAGACCATAAGAGAGGGCTTTTCCACTATCTCGTAGGTCGTAAAACGGCGGGAGCATTTCGGACACTCTCTTCTTCTTCTTTTTTTGCCCTCGCTTGGGCGTGAGTCTATAACTCTTGTATCCTCGTTATTGCAAAACGGACATCTCATATTCGGGTGCTCCTTTTCCTATCTGTTTCAAGCGGTTAAAATTACACATCTTGTATAATTATTGAATTAATTATACCACAGCTTGTACATAATTGCAAGGGGTTTTCCCGAATTTTCTGCGATTTTTTTATTTTTTGCAGGAAATTAATTGTACAGATAAGCATTTCTGTACAAAATAGCGGTCTGAATATCCATTGTAAAATCAAGGCGTACATCTGCCGCATAAGACAGATATACGCCTCGTCGGTATGTTTTGTTTTATACAGCCTATTAAAGCTTTACGATCTCGCCGTACTGCTCCCTGCCTGCTCCGACTGCGTTGCTCTCATCAGTATCGATGTGCATTGCAAGCGCGTAAGACGGGCTTACTCTTACGACTGTATCGCAGAGAATAGCCGTTCTGTCGGCAGACTCGATCTTAACGGCTACTATCTCACCGTTTTCTACGCCGAATGCCTCAGCGTCGGCAGGAGTCATATGAATGTGTCTCTTTGCCACGATAACGCCTTCCTTGACCTCGACCTCTCCGCAGGGACCGACAAGCTTACATGCTCCTGAGCCTGCCACGTCTCCCGACTCTCTTATCGGAGCGGCAATGCCGATCGAACGGGCGTCGGTTGCCGAAAGCTCTATCTGATCTGCCTTTCTGCAAGGTCCGAGAATAGATACGTTTGCAAGCTCCTTCTTAGGACCAACGACAGTTACTCTCTCCTCACAGGCGAACTGACCGGGCTGTGAAAGATCCTTCTTCTTTGTAAGCTCCTTTCCCTTACCGAACAGTATCTCCAATGTCTCCTTTGTAACGTGAACGTGTCTTGCCGACGTTTCTACTATAAAGTTTGCCATTTATAACATATCCTTTCAATAAAATATCATACTATTATTTTACTACTATTTTCCCCCAAGGTCAAGCCCTTTTTTGCATTTTTGCAATAAATTTCCCAAGGCTGACTTTCTGTACTCTTTGACAGTCATATCTATTTTTGATATTGTAAATTAAGGATTATTGCGGTAAATTATTTAATGTAAAATCAATGTAATCAGCGCCGTCAAAATGTCAAAGTGAAACGTTTTCTGCGCAATGACAATTAGCATTAGTGACAAAATCTGTACAATTTCAAATTAAACCGTTGAATATCTATTGACTTTTTTTGTAAAATGAGATATAATATTAGATGTAATAGAAGAAGTACAGAAGTGAAAATTATATGTAGGAGGAATTTCAATGACAGGTACGCAAACCGCAGCAGGAACTCCTGAAAAAAAAATTTATGATGAAAATTTGTCTGTGATCAGAACGGTTAATTTTGACATATCAACACGCAGAAAACAGCAGAAAACGCCTGCACCGGAGTTTACATACAGGAAGAAACCTATTTACACAGCCGTTAAGCGAGGAATGGATATTGTACTTTCCCTGCTTTCGCTTATAGTTCTTTCTCCGCTGTTTATCGCGGTGAGCGCAATGATATTTATCAGAGACCCGGGTAATCCGTTTTTCACTCAGTACAGAGTAGGAAAAAACGGCAAGCTGTTTAAAATGTACAAGTTCCGCTCTATGTACAAGGACGCAGAGGAAAGAAAAGCCGAGCTTATGGCAAAAAATGAGGATAACGGAGCAAACTTCAAGATCTCGGACGATCCGAGAATTCTGGGAGCTGTCGGTAAATTCATCAGAAAAAGCTCCATTGACGAGCTGCCTCAGCTTATCAACATTCTTAAAGGCGATATGTCCGTTATAGGTCCCAGACCGTTCATTCCGAATGAACAGGACAAACTCCCGAAGGAAAGACTTCTGGTACAGCCCGGACTTTCCTGCTATTGGCAGATAAACGGAAAGAACGATCTTTCGCAGGAAATGGCTAACTACTATGACCTTAAATACATAGTTGACCGCTCGCTTTTGACAGACGTTAAGATCATCGTCAAAACCTTTGCAGTCGTTCTCAAGAGTACGAACAGCTAATTGTATATGACGAAACTGCCCCTTTCGGAATTATCCGAAAGGGGCTTTTATATTAATTGTCCTGCAAGTTCATAGAGTGCTGTTTTTCATATTTGTGCTTTGTTGCAAGTCCGCCTCTTATGTGTCTCTCTCGTTTATTTTCCTCGAGTATTGCCTTTACCCTGCCGTACAGAGCGGGGGAAAGCTTCGGCAGACGTTCGGACAGATCCTTATGTACCGTAGATTTACTCACTCCGAACGCTTTTGCGGTCGCACGGACGGTCGCCTTTCGGGATACCATATACTCCCCGAAAAGCACCGCCCGCTCCTTGTCGGATTTAATCATTATTCACACCCCAATACATTTTTATGTAATAAAATATATGCGTATTTCAGGTATGTTATGACAATGTACAGCGGACGGTATTCGCAAGGTTATCCAACAGGCATAACAAAAAGCAGTCCGGAAACTTTTCCGGACTGCTTTTCATTAATCTATTTCAAATCTCATATACCTGCTGATTTCTTTAAAAACGATAATTGATGTATGTCGTCAACAGGACATTTACTTATGTCCATACTCATCAGTCTTCTAAAAAATCAGAACGGATTTATTGCTTTTCCCAGAATGCTGTTAACAACGTCATAAGGATTTGGCATAGAGGGAAAAGGCGTTTTTCTGAATTCCATAGGAATGTCCCTGTCGGGTTTCGGGAATATCATTTTCGCCTCGGTGAACAGCTTATCCTCAGAGGAAAATTCAAGCCTGCCGCCGAAGTACTCGCAGCATTTCTCCGCAACCGCTATACCCAGATACTCCCTCTGTCCGTAGCCTGTGAAATTTCCAAAAGGCTTTTTTGCGCGTTCTGCGGTTTCTTTATCAATGCCGTCGCCGTTGTCCGCCACAAGCAGGATAATTTCTTCTCCGTCGGTTTTCAGCGTTACCGACAGCGTTTTATTCTCCTTGGAATTGTATATGATCCCATTGACAACAAGGTTAGCCACAGCCGCCTTTAAACGTTCTCCGTTCATTTCAAGGTACACCGCAGGCTCGATATCACAGGTTAGATCTACTCCGCCCTGCTCTGCAAGTTCCGAAAGCTCGCAGCACAGTTCCTCCAGCGCTGAGGAAATATTCATAAAGCTGCTGCGGAAATGTCCGTTATAATATCTCGACAGTTCATTGTAATTCGCCGTGGCGGAAAGGGCTTTCAGCACACAGTACCGCGCCTCCCTGTCAAACCTCAGATAATCCAGATCTCCCGTTTCGGCGTACTTGCTTTTCCGGCAGTCAAGCATATTTATGATCTGCCCCATTTCTATCCTGATATTTCCAAGGAAATTCGCTTTGAATTTCAGCAGTCCCGAGCGGTCGGAGATCAATTCTATATCCTCGCAGTCAAAAAAATGCATAAGATACCCGCACACCTCTCCGCGTTCTTTCAGCGGGTGGATTTTCACAGCACAGACATCTGAAAATTCCTCTGCATATTCATATTCTGCCGTTTCATCTGTTTCAAGAGGAAGCGACAGGCTTCTGCCGCCGTAAAGCTTTATTTTTTCTGTCTCGAAATTGCAGGGAACTCCCCTGCCGTTATCCCACACAGATCTCATATCTGCGTCTGCAAGCATAATTTTCTCATCGGAATTTTCATAAACAGACTTCAGGGTCTCAAATATATCCAAAGCATTCACCAAGTTTCCCTAAAAATTAATTAAGGCGCTCCCGCGTAATTATTGTGTGCAAATTCATCTGATATTATTATACCTCATAATTTTACGCAAGTCAAGAATTCGACAATTTTCGTCATAATTCCACACAAAAAAACGGCGGACATTATACCTGTCCGCCGCCCGACAGCATTAGCTTTCCGCAGAAATATCGGTACTGTCTGAATTCTCCGCAGACGGGGCTTCCGTCACGGAACTGTCCGAAAGGCTGAAAAATTCATCATTCTTATTTTCTCCATAGGTAGACATATAAACCTTGTCCAGCGTAATGTCAACGGCAGGGTTAAGGCTCTCGGAGTCGGTGACCTCCGCTGTGCAGATATCGTCGTAAACGTCCAGACCCTCGTAAACCTGTCCGAAAATCGTGTACTGCTGAGAGAAATTGGGTACGCCGCCCTTGCTCTTGAAAGTGTTTACCAGCTCCTCGTTGCCGTCTACCGAGTCAAGCTCTTCAACAAATTCGTCGGTGAATTCCACAGTATCTACAAAAAGAATTCTGCTGCCCGACATAATTTTCTTATTGAATACCGAGCCTCCCTTATCTCCGTAGGAAATAAGCGCGCCCCTGAAAGGCCACAGTGCAGGAGTAATTTCGGGATCGAGCTTTTCCTTGTCCGTATCGTCGGTATCGGTACCGTCAAGGGACTTTGAACCGCCCATAAAGTAAACTCCGTCCTGCACAGCAAAAATATGCGTGCCGTCATAGTAGCCCTCGTTTACAAGGTCAATAAAATACTCCGCAAACTCGGGAACTTCGTCCTCGTATACCACCGCTTTGAACGTACCCTTAGAGGTCTCAAAAACGACCACGGGAGCGTCGTCCTCGGGCAGCTGATACTGAATTATTTCAACGTCGTCGGGATTAAGATTGCCTGAACTGTTTCCCGCGCTCTGGCAGGCATAGAACAGCGCAAACACAGCGATAAAGCAAATACCTATCATCGAAAACTGAAAGTATGTGCGAAATCTTCTGCTTTTATCCGAAAGGTTATAATTATTTCCGTTCTTTTTCATTTTCTGTCCTTTCCGTTATATCTTTGTGATTTCTGTACCCTGCCTTGTTTCCTTGACCGCATAGCCGAGGGCTGTGATCTTATCTCTGATCTCGTCCGCCCTTGCAAAATCCTTTGCCTTTCTTGCAGCCTGTCTTTCTTGAACAAGAGCCATTACTTCGTCGGGAATATCCCCGCCTTTTTTGTCCTGAACTAGCTTTTCGGCGGACTTTACCAAGTCAAGCGACAGCACCTTGTCGAAGTCCCCGATAAGGGCAAGCTTTGTTGCCGCCGTTGTATCGGCTTTAAGAACGTCGTACAGCGCGGTAACAGCGTTCGACGTATTCAGATCCTCGTTCATAGCGGCGGTGAATGCGCATCTCAGCCTGTCAAAATCCGCTGAGTTTATCTCGCCCTTGTCCTCAGCGGACACAAGCTGAGCGATCCTCGAGATCAGCTTTTCATAGGCAGCCTTTGCATTGTCGAGATTTTCGTATGTGAATACCAGCGACTTTCTGTAATGGGACTGCAAACAGAAAAATCTGTAAACCAGCGGATCATATCCCTTGCTTTCAAGGAGGGAAACGGTAAGGAACTCGCCCTTTGATTTGGACATTTTACCGCTGTTGGTATTAAGATGATGTACGTGGAACCAGTAGTTGCACCACTTGTGTCCCACATAAGCCTCCGACTGCGCAATTTCGTTGGTGTGGTGAGGGAAAATATTGTCCACTCCGCCGCAGTGAATGTCAAGATATTCTCCCAGATTTTTCATAGAAATGCAGGAGCATTCAATATGCCAGCCGGGATAGCCCAAGCCCCATAGAGAATTCCACTTTAATTCCTGATCGTCAAATTTGGATTTGGTAAACCACAGCACGAAGTCCGCCTTGTTCTTTTTATTTTCGTCCTTTTCAACACCCTCTCGAACGCCCTCGGCTAAATCCTCCTCTGTAAAGTTATGGAAAACATAGTAGTCGTCAAGCTTTGAGGTGTCAAAATAGATATTTCCGCCCGCCTCGTATGCGTAGCCCTTTTCAATAAGAGCGGAAATGACCTTGATGAAATCGTCGATACACTCCGTCGCAGGAGCCACAACATCGGGAGTTTTGATATTCAGCTTAGCGCAGTCCGCAAAGAATGCATCGGTGTAGAATTTTGCTATCTCCATAACAGTTTTATGCTCTCTCTTCGCGCCTTTGAGCATTTTATCGTCCCCCGTATCGCCGTCGGATGTCAAGTGTCCCACGTCGGTAATGTTCATAACACGCTTTACGTCCAAGCCGTCGTAGCGCAGATACTTTTCCAGCACGTCCTCCATAATATAGCTGCGGAGATTTCCGATGTGGGCGAAATGATACACGGTAGGTCCGCAGGTGTACATAGCGACCTTTCCCGCCTCGTTCGGCACAAATTCCTCAACCTTGTGGGTAAGTGTGTTGTAAATGTTCATAATTTTAACCTCTTTCCGATTTATATTATCTTTTTGCAGGACGTATATTCCTGTCTTGCGATTTCCGCAGAATTAACGGAAATCCGCTTAGCGGTCGTCTTTTTCCAATTCCTCTATTTTCTTTTCCAGCTTTTCAAGACGTATCCTGTATTGACAAAGCTCCTGCGCAACAGGGTCGGGAATATGCACTTGATCAAGATCGTTTGTCCGTCTTCCGTTTTGCTTTACAATTCTTGCGGGAACTCCCACTGCTGTGGAATTTGCCGGCACAGGCTCGAGAACTACGGCGTTTGCCGCAATTTTAGCGTTATCCCCTACCTTGAACGGACCAAGCACCTTTGCGCCGCAACCTACCATAACATTGTTGCCCAGAGTTGGGTGACGTTTTCCGTGATCCTTTCCCGTACCGCCCAGCGTACAGCCCTGATACAGCAGACAGTAGTCGCCGATCTCCGCAGTCTCGCCGATAACCACTCCCGAGCCGTGGTCTATAAGCAGACCCTTGCCTATCTTTGCTCCCGGGTGAATTTCGATGCCCGTCAGCATTCTGGCAAACTGGGATATAATTCTTGCAATGACCTTATGATTTTTCACATAAAACCAATGCGCAACTCTGTAAAACGCCACAGCGTGAAGTCCTGAATAGGTGAGGATTTCAAGGGTACTTGTCGCCGCAGGGTCTCTGTCCTTTATTGTCTGTATATCGTACTTTATGCTTTCTATAATGTTCATTTCTGCACCTCTCTGTTTATTTATAAAAAGCCTCCGAAGACCCGTTTTCAGGTCTTCGGAGGCAGAAAATTCTTTTCTACGGTTCCACTCCGATTTTCTGTATAGCTTAACAGCATTAAGCTATGTACAGCTCAAAATCCTTAACGCAGATATACGGGGAGGAATACTTAAATTCACACGGAAATTTTCTCGTGAAATTCTTTCCTAACTCCCTGCTGTCAGCCGCACTTCGGACGCAGTCCGTCAAAGCCTTGCACCGAACGGCTTCTCTCTGGAGACTTCTCTGCGCTTACTCTTGCTGATACGCATTTGTAATATTATTTTATTCTATGCAAAATTCGCTCATAAGTTACTTACTGGAGTCAATATACTTCCAGTACGCTTTTAGATAAATTCCGCCCGAGATCACCGTAAGTATAACAGCAATCCAAATCAGGACTTCATTTGCAATGAACATATTGAAATCAGGCTGTCCCTTTGGCGCAGGGAAGAAAATCTGCAGCGCCATAATTGCAATAAGCGCGATCATTGTGAAAGCAGTTTTCAGCTTTCCCCAAATTCCTGCGGCAACCACTACTCCCTCGCCTGCAACTACAAGTCTCAGTCCTGTTACCATAAATTCTCTTGAAAGAATAATGACAACTGCAACAGGGTCTATCCAGCGCTCAAAAGCAAAGCATATCAGCGCAGTCATAACCAAAAGCTTATCCGCCAGCGGGTCAAGAAATTTACCGAAGGTAGTCACCAGATTGTTTTTTCTTGCGATTTTACCGTCAAGGAAATCCGTGATCGAAGCAATAGCAAAAACTATCAAAGCCCATACCATATGATAAGGTATCTTAAAAAGCAGCACAAACAACATAAAGAACGGTATCAGCACTACTCTCATTACAGTCAGTTTATTGGGTAAATTCATTAGTCAGTCCTCCGCCGTCAATCTATTCTCGAACCGATAAGGTCATAGTCAAGTGTGTCGTCCACAAGTACCTTGACGTACTCGCCCACTCTGATTTTTTTATCGCTGTCAAAGAAGATCTTTCCGTCAATTTCGGGAGCGTCCGCCGCACTTCTGCCGTAATAGCATTCCGCGTATCTGTCAAATCCCTCGCATACCACCTCGAAGGTCTTGCCCATTGCCTTCTCGTTCAGTCTGTCGGAAATAACCATTTGCTCTTCCATAATAATATCGGCTCTGTGTTCTCTAACTTTAAGATGAATTTGATCAGGCATATCATACGCCTTCGTACCCTCCTCGGGGGAGTATGCGAAACAGCCCAGTCTTTCAAACTGAATTTCCTTTACAAATTCGCACAGCTCTTCAAACTGCTCCTCGGTCTCGCCCGGGAAACCCGCGATAAGAGTTGTTCTGAGTATAATACCGGGAATTTTCTCTCTGATTTTCTTAATCAGTTCAGTGAGGAACTTTCTGTCCCCGTATCTGTTCATAGCCTTGAGAATATCCCCGCTGCAATGCTGAATTGGCATATCGAGATACTTGACCAGCTTATCCTCGGCAGCAATGGTATCGAGCAGTTCGTCGGTAATTCGTTCGGGATAGCAGTACAGCGTTCTTATCCACTTAAAGCCCTCGATACGGCAAAGCTCCTTCAACAGCTCGGGCAGCATCGATTTTCCGTAGATATCCTCGCCGTAGCGGGTAGTATCCTGCGCCACCACCACAAGCTCTGTAACTCCGTTTTCAGCGAGCCACTTGGCTTCGGCAATAACGTCCTCCATTTTTCGGCTGCGGTAACGTCCTCTTATAGACGGGATAGCGCAGTAGGTGCAGCAGTTTGAACAGCCCTCCGCAATTTTAAGATACGCGTAAAAGGGTTCAGTGGAAATAATTCTTCCGCCCTCCATAGACAAATCAGTCTTATTTCCGTAAGCACAGACGGGCATACCGTCGCTGTATATCTGTCTTATAATGTCCACAAGCTTATCGTTTGAGCCAAGTCCTATAACTGCGTCAAGCTCGGGAATTTCTTTCATCATTTCGTCCTTGTAGCGCTCGGCAAGACAGCCTGTGGCAATCACAGCCTTAATTCTGCCCTCCTGCTTAAGAGTACAGAATTCAAGTATAGTGTCGATAGCCTCCTGCTTAGCGGACTCGATAAAGCCGCAGGTATTTATTACCACTACGTCGGCAAGTGCGGCGTCCGCCACGATCTCAAAGCCGTTCTGTCTCAAATCAAAAAGCATATGCTCGGCGTCCACCTGATTTTTAGGACATCCCAGCGATACCATTCCAACTCTTGTAGACATAATATGCAATCTCCAATCGCTAATTCTTAAATATTTCTTAATCTTATTTATTATCGCACTTTTGTATTGATTTGTCAAGTCTTTTCAGAGTTTTTCACATAACTTTTATCTTTCATCAAATAATTCTGCGTATTTTATGGAATTTCGTTGCAAAATGCCGATTTTCAGGGAAATATGCACATTCGGACAATCAATCCTCTCCGCCGTATTCCTCCTCGATATCTCTCAGCACTTCTTTGATAAGGTCATAGCTGTAACCGTATCTCACCAGCGCATTTTTTGTTCTGGTTATTCCCTTGTCGTCGTCCAGATATCTGAGGTACTTGCTTTCCACAAGCTCGTAAAGCCGCTCGTAATAGGTGTCGTCGTATTCCTCAAGAGCTTCCTCGGCGACCTGAGCGGTAAGACCCTTTTGACGCATTTCACGCAGAGCCCTGTACCGTCCGAACTTCTTGACCTCCACATAATGCCTTGCAAGCCCCTCGGCGTAGCGGCGGTCGTTTATCGTACCCATTTCCACCATTTTATCCATTACACGGTAGCAGGTCTCTTCGCTGTAATTCTTCTCCAGCTTATGAAAAAGATCGACGTAGGAATAGTCCTTATAATCGAGCAGATACAGCGCGCGCTCCCTTGCCTTTCGGTATTCCTCCTCCGCCTTTATATCCTCCCACGCAGACAAAGGCAGACTTGCGCCTGCCCTGAGATTGAACATATTCACCGTCTGCTGATTGAGAAATTCAGGCTCTTTGCCCTCAAACTCGATCATATAGGTCATTCCCTTGTATTTGGAAACGTTTGTAACTTTCAGCATTTATTAGTCTCCCAGATCGCTGATATCCACAGGAGCAAATTCTTCAAAATCCTCCTCGGGATTTACAACAGGAATATCCGCAGCCGCCTGATCGATCTGAGTCTCGGCGGTCTCATCGTCAGTCTCAACTCCTGCGCTCTCGTTAGCCTTTTCCTCAAGCTTTGACTTCTTCTTGGACTTTGTCGGAGCCAGTACCGCGTCGGCGTCAAATTCCTTGATTTTTTCCTCTATTTCTTTCATAACATCGGGGTGATCCAGCAGATACTGCTTGGCGTTTTCACGTCCCTGTCCAAGCTTTATATCATTGTAGCTGAACCACGCTCCGCCCTTTTTAACGACATTAAGCTCAACGGCAATATCAAGCACCTCGCCTACTCTCGAAACTCCCTTGCCGTAGAGAATATCGAATTCGCACTCCTTGAACGGAGGCGCAACCTTGTTCTTTACTACCTTGCACTTGGTACGGTTGCCTATGACCTCGCCGCCCTCTTTTATCTGCTCTCCGCGTCTTACGTCAATTCTTACGGAAGCATAGAACTTCAGCGCGCGTCCTCCGGGAGTAGTCTCGGGATTTCCGTACATAACGCCTATCTTCTCACGTATCTGATTGATAAATATAGCAGTCGTATTGGACTTGGAAATAACGGACGTAAGCTTTCTCATAGCCTGCGACATAAGTCTTGCGAGCTGTCCTACGTGAGTGTCGCCCATTTCGCCGTCTATCTCAGCCTTTGTTACCATTGCCGCAACGGAGTCGATAACTATACAGTCCACAGCGCCCGAACGCGCAAGCGCCTCGGCGATCTCAAGAGCCTGTTCTCCGCTGTCCGGCTGAGAAACAAGCATATTGTCGATGTCCACGCCAAGCTTTCTTGCGTAAACAGGATCAAGGGCGTGTTCAACGTCGATAAACGCGACCTCTCCGCCCATTTTCTGAGTTTCGGCAATAATGTGAAGCGCAACGGTCGTCTTACCCGAGGACTCGGGTCCGTATATCTCGATAATTCTTCCTCTCGGAACGCCGCCGATACCCAGAGCGATATCCAGCGTCATTGAACCGGTAGGAATTGCCTCGATATCCATAGCCTTAGCGTCGCCGAGCTTCATAATCGCGCCCTTGCCGAACTGCTTTTCTATGTACGCTATAGCCGTAGCCAGAGCCTTTTTCTTTTCCTCTGCGTCTGTGATCTTTACGACAGGCTTAACACTGTCCTTTTTCTTCTTGTCAATAGCCATTTCTATTTTCCTTTCGTGTTAAAATATGGGTTATTCACCCTATATTTATATTATAACATACTAACTGTCCATTTGTCTGGACTGCAAAGCAAATTTTGATTTCTGTACAATTAAGCGTACACTTGGCTAATTTTGGCTGTAAAAGCCAAAAACACAGCGGTTAATACCGCATAGATCCTTACGGCAGCGGACATTCTCAAAGCCGTGCTGAATAAGCATTCTCATTACTTCGTCCTCCTGTCCAATGCCGATCTCATAGATCAGCATACCGCCGTCCTTAAGCTTGCTTTTCCAAATTCTCGTAATACTGCGATAGAAGTCCAGCCCGTCCTCGCCGCCGAAAAGAGCCTCAGCAGGCTCAAAGGACACCTCTTTCTGGAGATTTTCCATATCCTCCTTAGTAAGATAAGGAGGATTGCAGACAATAATATCAGCCTGAGAAAGCTTTTCAAGGACTTTTTCGTCAAGGACGTCTCCCAAAATAAGCTCCGCCCGAGAACCGTTAAGCCTCAGATTTTCTTTCAGATATTCCGCCGCTTTTTCGGACTTTTCAACGCAGAAAACCTTATCGCACCTGAGATTTTTCTCCAGCGCGATACCTATACAGCCCGTGCCCGAGCACAGATCGATCACGCTCAAGCTGTCCGAATTTCTGTACTTATCTATAACCAAATCCACGATAGTCTCGGTATCCTGTCTCGGAATGAGCGTTCCCGCGCCGACCTTTAAAGTAAGTCCGTAGAACTCCCACTCGCCGATAAGATACTGCAAAGGCTCGCCGTTAATACGTCTTTCTATCATTGCGTTAAAGCTGTCGCATACCGGCTTTTCCGCCTTATCGTCAAGACTTACGGAAAAATCCGCGCCGCGGCAGTCGCTTTCCATAGCCTTGGCAAGCAGTTCTGCGGCGTTGAGCTTTACGTCCTCGACTTTAGCCTTTCTCAGCTTTTCCTCGCCCTGAGCAAGCAGTTCTCTATATGTATTTACCATACGTCATCTTCCTTATTTTCAGGGATTACAGCCTTTAACGCTGAAATAGCGCATTCTATCTCGTCCGTCTCCGGCTCTCTTGTAGTGATACGCTGTATCCACAGTCCCGGAGCGGAAATTATTTTCGTTGCAAGATTGTCATATCTGCCCGCAAGTCTGATAAGCTCATAGGCAATTCCCGTTACAACAGGAAGCAAAGCAACCTTTATGACCACTCTCAGCAGTACATTCGCCCAAGAAACCCTGAATATCGTATTAACGAAAATACTGATAAACAGCACAAGAAAAATAAAGCTTGTACCGCAGCGAGGGTGAAAACGAGTGAACTTCTTAACGTTTTCGGGAGTAAGCTCCTCTCCGTGCTCATAGCAGGCAATGGTCTTATGCTCCGCGCCATGATACTCGTAAAGCCGCCGCATATCCTTCATAAGCGAAGTTGCGGAGGTATACGCTATGAAAATCGCGATCTTCAAAAGTCCCTCTATGATATTTTTCACGACTGCACTCAGCGGGACAATATATGTATCCACAAGCTTGATAAGTGCGGAGGGCACCCACATAAACAAAAACAGAGCAAGCGCTACGCCAAGAACCATTGCAATGCCTGAAATTACAGGCATAAGCTTATCTCCCAGTTTCTCGTTGAGCCATACCTCAAATTTTGTAAGCTCCTCGTCGTCATCGTCTGTCATCTGCTTATCGGCGGAGCGTGTAATGCATTTGTAGCCGTCTATCATTGAAGTCAAAAAGCTGAAAATCCCTCTGATAAAAGGGCATTTTCTGTACCATACATTATTGCTTTTTATGTCCCATATTTCCAGATCTATCGTACCGTCGGGCATTCTGTTAGCCATAGACGCCTTGTCTATGCCCCTCATCATAACGCCCTCGATAACAGCCTGTCCGCCTATTTTGGACTTAAACTTCTCTTTAGGTAAATTTTCCTGAGAATTACTGCTCATCAGCTTCGTTCCTTTCATTAACTATGAAACTATCTTCCTTTTCCTTATTTTCAGCCGTTTTATCCGCCTCGGCAGAATAGTTTACAGGTGCGTCGGGGTCCGTAGAGATAAGCTCTACGTCAACCGTAGCCTGATTTTCGGGATTTTCCTTATGCTCGATACAAGGCAGAGTTATCATGACCGTAGTTCCCACGTTCTCCTCGCTGTTTATAGACAGCGTACCGCCGTGACGCTGGATTATCTCGTCCGCGACCGCAAGACCGATACCCGAACCTCGCCTTGTGTGATTTGCCTTGAAGAACTTCTGCTTTATCTTAGGCAGATCCTCCTTGGAAATACCGATACCCGTATCCGAAACGGAAATGCATATCTCATTATCCTCCTCATAAGCCTCGACCGAAACTGTATCGCCTTTGTCGGAATACTTTATGGCATTATCAACAATATTTATAAACACCTGTCTCAGTCTGTTCTTATCGCCATACACAAAAGGCAGCATTTTAGGTTCAAAATAATTAAGAGTTATCCCCAGCACCTTCGCGCGCTCCTGATAGATAAGCACAGTCTCACCAAGCTCGGCGAGAATATCTATAGTGTCCATAATAAGCGTAAGTCTGTTATCCTGAATTCTGGAGAAGTCCAGAAGCTCCTCAACCATTTGGGAAAGTCTTTCAGTCTCGCTGTTGATAACGCGCATACCCTTTTTAAAGGTCTCCACGTCGCCGTACATTGCGGCAACAGTCTCAGTCCAGCCCTTGATGGCAGTAAGCGGAGTTCTCAGCTCGTGGGAAACGGAGGAAATAAACTCGTTTTTCATCTGCTCGGTGTTGGAAAGCTCCTCCGCCATATTGTTTATAGAGTCGCAAAGCTCGCCCAGCTCGTCCTCCGACTCCTTTTCAATACGCTTGGAAAAATCTCCCTTGGCGTAATTGTGAGTAATGTCCGCAATGCTCCGTATAGGTATTACAATGGACTTGATAAAAAACAGTCCCGTAAACATAACCAGCAGGATAATCGCCGCGGCAATGACCGTAATTATCAGCGATATCACCCATATCTGATTATCCACATTTTTCATAGAGGACAGCATTCTCAGCGCCTCGTATTCGCAGCCCTTGGGTGAAATGACAGCAGTAACGGCAATGACCTTTTCACCTGTAGCAAGATCGTATATCTGCGTCGCAAGTCCCGAGGAGGACTTCTTTGCCTCCTCATAGTCGCTCATATTATCTCCCTGCGGCGGCGAAAATCCCGACGAGGTAACGTCAACGCCGCCGTCGGCGGTTATCGCCATAAGCTCGATCTTATCCTTTTCATCGTAGTTTTCCACAAGACTGCGTATCTCAGAATTATAGTTTGTGGTATCATCCGAGGAATTAAGCACAGCCGCAGTGACCACATTCATTTTCGAGGTCACATACTGCTTAGCGGAGCTGTAATAATAATTCCTTACAATGAAGATCAGCAGCACCTCTATAACTACCAGTATCAGCGCAACCACGCCCAGACTGTTTCTCAGCCAATGCCTTGTTATGCTGTGACTTACCCGTCTGTGTTTTTTGCCCGAATTGCTCAAAGCCAATTCTCCAATCCTGTTATGAATTTCCGCCCGACCACTTATAGCCAAAGCCCCAGATAGTCAAAATATACTTGGGATTTGAAGGCTCGTCCTCAATTTTCATTCTGATCCTTCTGATATTTACGTCTACTATCTTGTCGTCGCCGTAGTAGCTCTCACCCCAGATATGATTTAAAATACTGGAACGGTCAAGAGCCGTATTCTGATTTTTAAAGAAATATTCCATTATCTGATACTCTACCTGAGTAAGGTCAATCTGCACTCCGTTTTTAAAAACCGTTCTGCTCTTAAGATTAAGAGTAAAGGGTCCCGAAACAATAATGGACGACTCCTCAGGCTTGGAGCTTGAGCGGCTTACGCGCCTGCATACGGCGTCGACTCTCGCAATAAGCTCCGAAATGGAAAACGGCTTTGTTATATAATCGTCCGCTCCGCTCATCAGGCAGGATATCTTGTCCATTTCCTGGCTTTTTGCAGACAGCATAATAATGCCAATGGAATTGCTCTTTTCACGTATCTTCTTGCATACCTGCATACCGTCTATCCCGGGCATCATAATATCCAGAAGAGCCACGTCGAACGCGCCCTCGTTTTCGTCGTAAGCTTTAAGAGCATCCTCGCCGCAGTTTACATCCACTACCTCGTAGCCGCTCCTTGCAAGATTAAGCACCACAAATTCACGGATAGAATCCTCGTCTTCGCACACAAGTACCTTTTTCATAATCAGCTCTCCTCTCTGAAATCTTCACGTAAATATTACTCAACAATATAGAAATTATTCTGCACCTCGTCAATGGTGAGAATAAGCTGTTCTCTTTTATCCGCAGGCAGCTTTACCATATAATCCAACTGTCCCTTGCTGTCAATAACGGTATATCCGTCGTTTATAAAATCGTCCGACATATTTTTGGAGGACACCGCAATTCTCATTACCTCCTCCATAGGACTGTTGATATCGCCGCCGTATTTATAGAAAACCGTCTCGCCCGTATCGGTATCGCGTTTGACAGTCACCAGATCTCTCCAGCGGTTGGGGAATGAGAAGAAATATCCGTCGGACAACGCATAATAGCCTCTGTACTTTTCATTAAGGCTGAAAAAATCCTCATAGACATTCCAGCTTGTAAGATAGACCATTTCGTCCGAAATTGCATTTTCATAGCCAGTCATAGGCTGAGTATACGGAATTTCCACAATGCCGTCGCCGTCCACGTCCGCGCTGTAATATCCCGCAGGACGGGTACATCTGGGCAGCAGCTTATCGGAGCTTATCTGCATAGGGTTCTGAAGACTTGAATATCTGTAATAAACTATCTCTGTCTGCAAATTGCCGTCCGCGTTGACGCCGTCTATAAAAATCGCCTCGTGCTCCTTATTCAGCAATCCCGTGACCGACGACGCGTACGAAACCACGTTGGAGCACATATCTATACCGTCCTCTTTGACGATCTCTCCGTCGTCAATATAAAGCAGGGACGCTTTCGCCGTCACAGCACCTGTCTCCGCATTGGTACTTCTTTCAATGGTAATAAGCTCGTTGTACCCGTCGGAATTAATATCGATCGTCTCCAGCACAGAGTATGTATCAAGTCCCACGCGTTTGAAATCTCCGTCGCGGTAGCTGTAAATTTCCAGAGTTCTGTCCTCGCTGGTAATAGTCTGATAGCCCACAAGCACGTCTATCCGGTTGTAGTCACCCATAGGAGAAATGATAACTCTGTCAACGTCTGTGCCCGCACCCGCAAGCTCCTTGACGGAATACCATTTGCCGTTTTCGTCCTTGTCAAGAACGTTTACCCGCAGACCGTCGTCGCCTATGTCGCCCGAATTGTATTCATAAAACACCAGCGCCTCGTTGTCCGGCTCATTGTCGATATTGGCAATAACGTAAGCCGAACGGTTATCTCCGCTTTTGGGATATTTCAGAGTGATATTGCTGCCGACGCTGGCAATAAGAGCCTGATGTATCTCGGTCTGCTCCTCAGTAAGCTTAGGCGCGTTAAGCAGTCCGTCAACCGTAAAGCTAACAGCCGAACACCCTCCGAGAACCAGTCCGCACAAGCAGACAGCAGCCATTTTCAGCCTTTTCAATAAATCACTCCAATCCGTATTCTCCCCAAATTAACTGTTGAATTATCTGCTTGTCCCGCTTTGGAAATCCATTGTCGAAAGACTGGTTTACACCTATAATTCTGCAATTTTCTTCCATAGCTTTGTTCTGCACATAAATCTTCAAGAGTTAATTTAGCGAGCAAAAAACAAAATAGAATTGAGTACAAATACTCAATTCTATTATATCACACTTTATTGGGTTTTGCAAGTTTTTCACGAAATATTTATCCCATTGTGTAAATTATGCCGGACAAAGGGCGGACATAAGCCCGCCCTTGAATTCGTTCTTATCTTTCGGCAAGAGGAACATAAGCCCTTTCCTTTGAAACAGCCTTGTATGCAGGTCTGATAATTCTCTTGCCCGTTACGATCTCCTCAAATCTGTGAGCGCACCAGCCGGGCATTCTCGATACCGCAAACATAGGCGTGAACAGATCCTCGGGAATACCGAGCATTCTGTAAACAAATCCCGAATACATATCAACGTTTGCGCACATAGCCTTATCGCTGCCCTTGACCTTCAGGAACAGTTCAGGAGTAAGTCTTTCCACAGTTTCAAGAAGTCTGTATTCCTTCTCGAATTCCGTGCCCTCCGCCATACTCTTTGCATTCTCCTTCAGAATTACAGCTCTCGGATCCGACAAAGTGTAAACGGCGTGTCCCATACCGTAAATAAGTCCCGAACGGTCAAAAGCCTCTTTATTGAGAATTTTAATGAGGAAATCCGCAACCTGTCCCTCGTCGTCCCAGTCCGCAACATTATCCTTAATGCACTGCTGCATTGCCGCAACCTTGAGGTTCGCGCCGCCGTGACGGGGACCCTTAAGCGAACCGATAGCCGCAGAATACGCAGCATACGGGTCTGTACCCGACGAAGTAAGCACACGGCAGGTAAATGTGGAGTTATTTCCTCCGCCGTGCTCGGCATGGAGCATCATCAGTATGTCAAGGAGCTTAGCCTCCTTATCGGTGTACTTTCTGTCAGGTCTGATAGCCGACAGGATCATTTCTGCCGTTGAATGCGAAGGATCGAGAGGGTGCATAAACATACTTTGACCGTCGAAAGTCCTTCTCTTTACCTGATAAGCCGACGTCATAATATTCGGCAGCTTTGAGATGATCGAAATAGCCGTAGCCATTTCAAATTCAGGCGAAAGACTTTCGGGATCGTCCTCGTATGAATAAAGCGCAAGCATAGATCTTGACATCTTGTTCATTATATTCTTGGAAGGCGCTTTAAGTATCATATCCTCAAAGAAGTTATCGGGGAGCGGTCTGTTTTCCGCAATAATGCTTTTGAAAGCCTCCAGCTCCTCATAATTCGGCAGATCGCCGATAAGAAGAAGATAAACTACCTCCTCAAAACCGAAACGGTTTTCTTTAACAACATTTGCAACCAGATCGTTGATATTATAGCCTCTGAATATCAACTGACCGGGTATAGGCGACTTTTCGCCCTCGTTGACAACATAACCGTGAACGTTACAAATATTGGTCAGACCCGCCATTACGCCTGTTCCGTCGGCATTACGCAGACCTCTTTTAACCGCATACTTGTCATAAAACTTAGGGTCAATGGTATTATTCGCAACAAAACGTTCGCGAAGCAGCGACCTTGCCTTATCATTTATCATTATGTTTCAACTCGCTTTCTAAAATATGTATTTCTATATATTATACATTCTTTTTTGCAATTTGTCAAGCCCGATTATTCATATATTAATTGAAACAATGTTAATTTTCCGATAACAAGAGCGAGATTTGGGAGATTTAATATTCAAAATTGCAAAAATTCACATTACAGCGTAAATTTCTTATGAAATAGAGCACATTATGAAATTTGAGTAAAATCAAATTTCATATGTTCTTAATCCGCAAAAGCCTGCATATAATAATACTGAAGAACAATAATATTCGGAAAACGCCAAAAAGAAAGGATATGAAACCGTGAAAGACTACATACAGACCGCAGTAATTTTCATCATATTTATGGGAGTTATCCCCTGCCTTGCGTTTATCGGAGGCAAGTCTCAGGCAGACGACGTTTCAGCCGAGATCGCCGCAGATATGGAGGTAGGGATATACTTCACAGACAATCAAAAGCTTGAGACCTACTCCTTAGAGGACTATCTTACAGGCGCGGTTCTGGCGCAGATGCCCGCCGATTTTGAGGACGAGGCTTTAAAGGCTCAGGTCGTTCTTGCACGCACATATATAGTCCGCAGATATCAGGCTGAACAGCAGTCGCCTACCGAAAATCTTCATGGCGGACTTATCAGTGACGACACTTCTCTTTATCAGGACTTTTTCACAGAAAAACAGGCGCAGGAGTTCTACGGAGACGACTACAAATCCGCATACAAAAAGGTCAAAGCGGCAGTTCAGTCCGCGCCCGAAATACTAACCTATAACGGAGAGCCCGTCATAGCGGCATTCCATGCAGTTTCTTCGGGAAACACCGAGTCCGCCGAGACTGCATGGGGACAGGATATACCCTATCTTCAATCGGTCGAAAGCAGATCGGATCTTAAAATAGACGGAGTTGAAACGGAAATCACGCTGTCCTCCGACGCAGTGAAGGAAAAGCTTTCGAATTACGTACTGGGCGCAAATCCCGCTAAATGGATAGAACTTACTGCCAACGAACGGGGCTATGTTACATCTGTAAAAGCGGGGGAAAATGATATTTCCGTTACCGAATTCACCAAGCTTATGGGAATACCCTCGCCTTGCTTTGAGTACAGCTATGCCGACGGAGAATTTACATTCCGCTCTCTGGGTTACGGACATTTAGTCGGAATGAGCCAGTACGGAGCAAACTCCCTTGCCGCCGACGGAAAAACCTACAAAGATATTCTTATGCATTACTACACCGACTGCAAATTGGAACGTATCTGAATTCCGTCAATAAGCAGTTCTCCGCAAAGCACTGTAAGCTTAACGGTATGCTCCTTCTCTTCAAGATTGAGGTTTTCGAAGAAAATTTCACCGCTGCCGCAGGAACGAACGTCAAATTCCGTTATGCTGTCGTCTACCGATGCCAAAACACGGCATTCGGTTCGGTTTTCTCCGAAAAGTCCAAAGCCGCATCCGCTGAACTTAACCTTCACCGACGCACCCTTTTTTCCTATGGAAGCGGTACGCTTATAGGATTTAAAGCCGTGCATAAGATTATGCTCCCATTCACCCTCATATTCAAAGCAATCGTCCGTATCATCGTATATTTCAGCATAGGGAGCGCCGCCTATCGGTTCAAGTCCGATAAAATCAAAATAATTATTATTGTATGAACTGTAAAGAGCGCCTCTGCCCGCGCCTATCAAAGCGTCGTTTTCACTTTCGGAGGAATACTCAAACACAGCCGTTTCGTCAATTTGTCCCGTAACCTTTTGGTTTTCGGCAGAAAGTCGTATAACGGCTTTTTTTCTCGGACTTATACTTCCGTCAAGCTTGATCTCTCCGTTTCTCAGAAATTCCCATTTGCCGTTCTCATACAGCCTCAGAGAGTATCCGCTTATGCCGTTTGCCGCAAGGCTGAAACGCAGTCCCGCTCCCGCGTAATTTTTTTCGGGAAAATCGCTGTGCGCAAAATTAACGCCTGCCGCAATGCTGTAATCGAACCATCTGTCGTCTCCGAAATTCGTTGTAGGCTCAGGTGTCGCGCCCCACTCCATAGCCTTGATTTCAGGAGTGACGATCTGCATAAGAACATTTTCTCCGCGAATTCTGCGAACCTCAAAAGCTCCGCCCTGATCGGTCATAAATTTGGGCATACCGCCTCTTTCTCTTACAAAGCTGTCAGAATAGGAAAAATTATCATAATAGGGCAAAGGCATTATCTCAGATCTCGTCGGAATGATATCTGGGTCGTCCGTTTTTATCGTTGACAAGCTCATAATTGAAAGCGGTTTAACACTGACCTTAAATTTTGATTTTCCATAGTATTTATGCGGTATGATTACACCGCTGTCGGAAAAATAATTTTCGTATACATTATCTGTATCTGAGCCGCAGCTTTCTCTTATATACAGATTATGATCCGCCTTTGAGATATTACTTACGCAAACCTCGTATTCAACCGTCTCCTCCTTTGAATTTACTATAAGCAGACTGTAATCTCCGCTGTTTTCATCTGCCGCGGCAATAAAACAATTTTGCACATTTATCAGCGCATGACCGTCGCCGCCTTTTTCTCCTTCAAAAAAGCAGGCGCTGTCTATGAATTTCATACCTTTCCTGAAAAAGCGTGAAAAATGCAGAGCCATATAATATCCGCTGTCGAGAATATAATGACCGCTCCACGGTTCACAAGCGCAAATCAGATGTTTATGTCCAAAGGTAACTCCGTTATAATAAGCCGCGATCACAGGCTGAAACTCGTACATAGTCATTCTTCCGCAGGCGTACATTGCGCATATTCTCTGAGCAATATCCAAAACTCCGTTGATACCGCTAAGACCGGTTTTGTCAAAACGTTTTACACCCTTTGCGTAAGTCATAGGCGAGCTTCCCTCGGTAAACCACAATTCCTTGCCGCACATAGAATTAAGCTCTCTTGCCTTATCGCTTGAATGGCTGGTGTAATGGCTTCCTATAATATCCACAGCGTCAAGAACCGCCTTGTCATCGGACATTATATCAGCTATCCTCCAAGCGTTTTCCTCGTCCGCTGCAACTATCTTTATTTTTGTAAAATCATATGGACGGTTTTTCTCGGATTTTATACGAGCCTTAAAATACTTTATCCACTCAGCGTCTATATCACGTTCGTTTCTCGATACGCTGAGATAATCGAATATAAGTCCGAATTCTTCATATGCGGCAATAAGATTTTCTATGTACCAGCAATATCTTGCCGCATAAACATCTTCGGAGTTTGTGACCCATGCGGGCTCGCTCCAATAAAGCATATCCAGAGTAAGCTCCGGATTTATTTTCTTGGCGTCGGCAGCTACTGTAAATCCTGCTCCGCGTCTTACATCGGCTTTTTCGTCTGCATATCTTTTTACGCACGGTTCTGTTCCCGAAGATGAATTAATGTCCGAGCCCATTTCAAGCTTTAAGTGAGTGATACCGATACCTTTATCGCTGAAAATATGGTTCATAAGCTCCCAATATTTTTTGGGATGTTCGTATTTGTAATCCACAAGCAGACGCGACGAACCGTTGCCGCTGACCATACCAAGACCTCTGAAAACGCCGCCCGTATATTTGCCGTCTATATTTATGTTCATTTCAATTTACTCCCTTTCGCATAAGCTAGTGTAATTATATCATAATCAAGAGCGGCCGTCAATTCTGTTTTCGATTTTACAAACATATCAATTTATTAAAATTTATGAGGGAACGTTATCTGAAGTTCGTTCCCTTTTTCGCGCTGCGGTCTGCAAATTTCAGACAATAGAATAAATATTAAAAAAATCCTTGCAAAAATCATTTATGTGTGGTATAATAAAATATATTTATGTATTCTTTTACCGGGAGGCGTTTTAATGATAAAGATCAAAAATCATCTGGGCACTATCGGGATTTCTACCGCTTATCTCAGACAGCTTATCTCCAATACCGCTGAGAATTGTTTCGGTGTGGCGGGTCTTAACGCCTACGGCGCTAAGCAAGGCGTTTACGCGGTGCTGAAAAAGGAAAACACCACCAAGGGCGTCATCATCAGACAGGAGGCCGACGAGCTTGCGGTCGACCTGCATATTACAGTGACCTACGGCGTAAATGTCGGCGCGATCGTTGACAGTATTATTCACAAGGTCAATTTCGTGCTTACCGAACAGGCGGGCGTGAACGTCAAATCCGTTAACGTTTTTGTAGACGAAATGACTAACTGATTTAGGAGGATAAAGCAAGTGATAAACGGAAGTTTGCTAAAAGACGCATTCATCAGTGCGGCTCACAGTATAAATAATAAAAAGAAATCCGTCGACGAGCTGAATGTTTTCCCTGTGCCCGACGGCGATACGGGAACAAATATGTCTATGACAATCGGCAACGCTCTCAGGGAGCTTGAAAATCTGGGACCCGATACGGACTGCGACAATGTTGCGCTTACTATGGCGTCCTGCCTGTTAAGGGGCGCAAGAGGAAACTCAGGCGTTATTCTTTCGCTGATTTTCAGAGGCTTTGCCAAGGCTCTGTCGGGAAAAAATGAAATGAGCGCGGAGGATCTTGTCAACGCTCTGGAGTTAGGCGTTCAGGGGGCTTACAAGTCCGTTATGAAGCCTACCGAGGGCACGATCCTTACTGTTGCAAGGGAATCTGCCGAAAAGGCAAGAGAGGTTCTTCATACAACAAACGACGTTACCGCGATTATGAACGACGTGTGCATACAGGCCAAGCTTTCGCTGGAGGGAACTCCGAAGCTGCTGCCCGCTCTCGCCAAGGCGGGAGTTGTGGACGCAGGCGGAATGGGTCTGGTGATCATTTTCGAGGCTATGAGGGATATTTTCAACGGCGGCGAGATCGTTCCGCTTGAAACGCCCGAGGACGCTAAAACTGTGACCATTGAAAACTTTTCGTCAACGGTAGGACAGTACGACGCCGAAATTCATTTCACCTACTGCACAGAAATGCTTATTACCAAAAAGCGGGACTGCGATAATTCCACAAAGCTGAGAGCTTATCTTGAAACTATCGGCGACTGCGTTGTAGTAGTCGAGGACGACGAGATAATCAAGGTACACGTTCACACGAACAACCCCGGCAAGGCTATTGAAAAGGCACTGGAATTCGGTTATATCAATATGCCTAAGGTTGAAAATATGAAATTACAGCACGAGGCTAAGCAGAAAGAGGCTAAGCAGGAATTTACTCCCGCCAAGCCCGAAAAGGAATTCGGATTTGTTGCCGTTGCCGCAGGTAAGGGTATCGAGGCTCTTTTCACCGACATCGGCGTTGACTGCATTGTAAGGGGCGGGCAGACTATGAACCCGTCGACCGAGGATCTGCTGGCGGCTATTATGTCCTGCCCTGCCGAGACTGTATTTGTTCTCCCAAACAATAAGAACATTATTATGGCGGCTGAACAGGCGGTCAAGCTTGCGGACAGGCGCGTATGCGTGCTCCAGACGAGAACTATTCCGCAGGGTATTTCCGCAATGCTGGCATTTGACCCCGAGGCTGATTTCAATACCAACCGTATGGAAATGACCAACGCTCTCGAAAGAGTTTCCACGGGACAGATAACCTTTGCCGCAAGGGACTCGGATTTTGAGGGACATTCTATCAAGCAGGGCGAAATTCTTGCTCTGGACAACGGCAAGCTTTCATTTGTCGATAAGGATCTTGCAAAAGCGGCGTACAAGCTTACCAAGAGACTTGTCAAGGGCGACAGCTCCTTTGTGACAATTCTTTACGGTGCGGACGTTACCGACGAGGCGGCGGAGGCTTTGCAAAAGCAGGTATCGTCGAAATTCTCCAATGTAGACGTAAACCTCATCAACGGCGGACAGCCTGTTTACTACTACATTGTTTCGGTTGAATAGTATGAATTATCAGAGGACGGAAAAATCCGTCCTCTTTTTTAAAAAACACTTGACAAATCAAAACATTGGTAGTATAATTAGAAAAAATTGAAAGGACGGTGAGTCTCATGCGTAAATATATAAGTATACCGAAAACCATAATAAGAATAACAGAATACACATCATACCCATTCGAGATTTGCCCGTCCGGTCTGCGTTAATGCTTTTTTGAACGTAAATCGACAGAGCGTTTCCCGTTATTGGGGAACGCTCTTTTTGCGTTCTTTTAACAGATATGCAGACAGACGGCAAACACAGACAACAGACAAAAGGAGATCATATGTTAGAATTAAACGGAAAATACGGCACTGCGAAGGTGTTTACGGAAATTATCGACGAGGGAGCGATCTCCCAGATCATTGAACTTTTAAATCAGCCTATGGCGGAAAATCAAAAGGTACGCATTATGCCCGACGTTCACGCAGGAGCGGGCTGTACTATCGGAACGACTATGACTGTTACAGACAAGATCGTCCCCAATCTTGTGGGCGTTGACATCGGCTGCGGAATGGAAACTGTCCGACTGAAAGAAAAGCATATCGAGGTGCAGCAGCTTGACAAGCTTATTTACAAGGCTATCCCCTCGGGGTTCGAGGTTAGGAAAAAGCCCCACAGATACGCTGCTAAAATCGACCTTTTACAGCTTTACTGCTATGATAAGATAAATCCTCTTAAAGCGGAACTCAGCGTCGGCACTTTAGGCGGAGGAAATCACTTTATCGAGGCGGACAAAGGCTCGGACGGCTCGATTTATATCGTTATCCATTCAGGCTCCCGTCACCTTGGACTTGAAGTCGCTAAATACTATCAGGAGGAGGCTTACCGCAGACTTAACAAAGCCTCGCAAACCGAAATAAATGAGTTATGCGAAAAGCTTAAAGCAGAGGGCAAGCAGAAGAAAATCCAGAGCGAGCTTAAAAAGCTGGTGTCTACCAAGCGGACAAATATACCGAAAGCGCTTGCCTACTGCGAGAGCGAATTATTTGACGCTTATATCCACGATATGAAGATCGTACAGGAATACGCTATGGTCAACCGCCAAGCTATGATGGACGAAATTATCAAGGGAATGGGTCTGCACATTCAGGAACAGTTCACTACCGTCCACAACTATATCGACACGGATAATATGATCTTGCGGAAGGGAGCGGTCTCGGCGCAGGAGGGAGAAAAGCTGCTGATCCCGATAAATATGAGAGACGGAAGCCTTATCTGTATGGGAAAAGGCAATCCCGACTGGAACTATTCCGCTCCCCACGGCGCGGGCAGAGTTCTGTCGCGTTCGCAGGCAAAGCAGACCCTTACCGTGTCGGAATTCAAAAAGCAGATGAAAGGAATTTACACGACCTCGGTAAGCGCAGGCACGCTGGACGAAAGTCCTATGGCGTACAAAAGCATAAGAGACATTGTCGATAACATCGGCGATACGGTGGAAATACTGGACGTCATCAAGCCTATTTACAATTTCAAAGCAGGAGCGGATGATTGATTTTATGGCGGACAAATTTATCCCCTTTGAAAAGCTCAGCAAAAAGGAACAGCGTAAAATCAATCTTATGAAACGTCGGGACTGGCAGGGTATAAACCCTGTCACAAGAGTTGCAAAGCCCGATAATTCATACAGCAGAAAACAGAAACACAAAACCGACTATCTTTCAGAGGAATAAAAACAAAACGGCGGCGCAGAATTTTACCTGCGCCGCTGCTTACTATTTCCATTCAAGTCCGTCAAGTTCGCCTTGTAATCGTGCCAGATCATCTCTGATACTAAGCTTTTGCGGACAAGCCTTTTCACATTTACCGCACTTGATGCAGTTTTTTGCTTTCTGCTTATCGTCGATATCGTTCTCCCAACGCCATTTTGCATCGTTATTGTTGCCATAGATTCCGTATAAGTTCCATAATTTAAAATTGTGCGGAATATTGACACCCGCAGGACACGGCATACAGTAATTACAGCCTGTACAGCCGTTATTTACTCTCGCTTTAAGCTTTTGAGCAATTTCTGTGACCGCCTTGTGTTCCTCGTCGGACAGCGCTTTAAAATCCGTAAAGGTAGCTAAATTGTCCTCAACCTGCTCGGGGGCGGACATTCCGCTGAGAATTACCTTGACATTGGGCAGACTTCCCACCCAGCGCATAGCCCAAGACGCTGTAGACGCATTACCGTCAAGCTTTCTGAATTCGCTTGTGATCTCGTCGGGAAGATTTGCAAGAGAACCGCCCTTGACAGGCTCCATAATAATTATAGGAATCCCCAGTTTTTCGGCAAGCGTATAGCCTTTTAAACCCGCCTGCTCCTCAGTATCCATATAGTTAAGCTGTATCTGGCAGAAATCCCACTTGCGATAAGTAATAATTTCCTCAAAGGCCTCAAAGCTGTCGTGGAAAGAAAATCCGAAATACTTTATCTTACCCTCAGCTTTGAGCTTTTCGCAGTATTCCACAACGCCAAGCTCGACCATTTTATGCCAACGGTCTTTACTAAGCGCGTGGAGAAGATAAAAGTCAACGTAATCCTTATTCAGCCTTTCAAGCTGAGAATTGAACAGACACTCGGCGTCCTCAATTGAATTAACCTCCCAGCAGGGCAGCTTTGTGGCGAGAAAATATGAATTTCTTGGGTACTTGCCAAGAACACGTCCCACAAAAGGTTCACTGTCTCCGCCGTGATACGGATAGGCGGTATCTATGTAATTCACTCCGCAGGCAATAGCTCTGTAGATCATTTTTTCGGAAAGCTCCTCGTCTATCTTCCCGTCCTTCTGCGGAAATCTCATACAGCCAAAGCCCAGCATTGAGGTTTCTATATCAAGATTTTCCATTCGTCTTTTTGTGATCTGCGGCATAATAAAGCCTCCCTTTCATCAACTCAATTTATTTATGATCTTTTGTATTCCTAAAATAAATCGAAATTTTGTTCGACTCAACATCGAACAAATTAAACAAACGGTTTATATTTTCGACATCGGAATACCATTCGTCATATTTTAACCTTATCTAATTATACAATATATATTTCTAAAAATCAAGTATTTTTGTTCAGATTATTATACTATGTAACTAATGCAGGCAAAGCGCCCGCCGGATCATTTCCGACGGGCGCTTTATCATTTAGCAGTAAAATTACTGATTGTTGCTGCTGCCTGCTGTTTTGTAAGCGTCGATCATCTTCTTGCTGATGAGTCCAGAACGCCGACCGTATCTCTGTCCGTTCCTTACATAGGTCATAGGCTCGGAAACGCCCGTCATCAGCTTGATTTCCAGCTTCATCGTCTGCTTGTTGATGGGAACTACGCTTATGCGGTCTATCACCGCTTTCGCCATTTCGTCCACCTGTTCCTTAGTCATTTCCACGTCGGGGGAGTACATCTCACAAAAATATTTCTCGATACGTTTTATAGAATCAGCGTACTCGCTGTCGCTCTCGTTCTTCTTTTCAAGGAAGTTTATTTCCTCCTCAATCTCGGAGATAAGAACTCCGCATTCGCCGTTTCGCTTGGTGAACTCCGCCTTTGTGATCGCCTCCTCAATGTAAAGCTCCAGCAATTTATCACGCTTGCGGCTCTCCTTTTCAAGCCTTGCTTTCAGAGCGTTGACCTGCTTTCTCATTTCGGCTGTACGATCCGCCTCCTTGTAAACTCTCAGAAACGTTTCAACGTAGTCCTCCAGATTTTCAGCTATGTCCTTAAAAAAATCCGACAGCATTTGGTACAGTTCCGACTCCATTATCGCAAACGAGGAGCACGACTTGGCTCCCGATTTCTTTTTCTCGGAACATATCCATTGATATACCGGTTTACCCTTTGAGACGCTGTTCGAGTAGCTTGTCCTCCAGTAGGGCTTGTCGTGAGCGGCGCACCATATCTTCCCTGTAAACACGCTGGTGTCCTTGAATGACCGCTCCCGGCTTTTTATCGCCGTACTGCGCCGTTCAAAAATTGCATTGCACTTGTCCCATATCTCCTCCGAAACGATTGCGGGAACCACCTCTCCCGTTTCGTCCTTGTACATTATCCATTCTTCCTTGGGGAGAAACCGTTGCTCACGGGTGCGGTAGTCCACGATCTTCACCTTGTTCCCGCAGTAATATCCCTTGTATTTCGGGTTCTGGATAATGCCCGAAATTGTGTTATGATGTATGCGAGTGTCGTTACGTCCTCGGTAGCCCTTGTCATAAAGTATGCGTTCGATCTTCCGTACGCTGTAATCTCCTGTGGCGTACAGTTCAAATATCAGACGCACCATTTCCGCCTCGGGTTCGTTTATCACCAGCTTGCAGTCGTCTTTATTGTAGCCGAAAATACGGTTATTTCCCATGACGTTTCCGCTCTCTATGGCTCTCTTATGCCCCCAGCGCACACGCTCGGACAACTTACGAACCTCGTCCGCCGCAATACTTGACATTATTGTAAGTCGCATTTCGCTGTCTGAATCAATGGTACAGATGTTGTCGTTCTGAAAATAAACGCCCACTCCCGCACGGAGCATATCTCGTGTATAGGTAAGGCTGTCGATGGTGTTTCTTGCAAAACGGCTGACCTCCTTTGTCAACACAAGATCGAACCTACCCGACTTGCCATCCTCTATCATACGCATAAATTCGGCTCTGTTCTCGGCATGCTCTCCTCGGATTCTGTCGACATATCCCTCGATGTAATTCCAGTTCGGATTGGATTTTATCATCTCTGTAAAGAATGTGATCTGATTTTCAATAGAGTTTTCCTGCTCGTCACGAGTGGTAGAAACTCTTGCGTAGAACGTTACATTGATTTCGAGGTCGAATATAGTTTTCCGCTCACGCTTCATCATGTCGACCGCTGAATATATATCCATAATTTCTTCTCCTTTCGATTTGATATGATTATACCATACCGATTGACTTGTGTCAATCGGGCGGAATAATTTACATGATTTGATATGTAATTCCCGACTTAGTCGGGAAAATAGGCGGTATGTCCTGCCGTTACGCCGTGAGATTTTCGATCAGCGCGATCATCCTGTTGTACTTTTTGACGTCGATCTCGCCGTTGTTCAGCAGGATCTTGGTCCATGCCGCCAGCGTTTTCTTTTTAAGCTCCAGCTTGGATTCCTCGTTTTTTGTCAATAGACATCAGCTCCTTTGGTTTTAGTTTTGACGTTAAAGGGAAATTTATCCGTCCAAATCAACCCTGAATTTTCAGCCGATACACCTCCTTTATTCTGTACGACAACATAATACCATATTTTCTCCGGAATTGTAATCACCATATTCAATGAATTTCAGCAATACATTTTGTGCAATTCACTTTGTGATCAAACCGTCGATTCGTTCCGCTTATTTCTGCCTTGACTCCTGCATTAAACCCCTAAGAATCAGGCGTTTCAGCGTCGTTTTTGCCCTCTGCGACCCCTGAATGCGACCGATTTTCAATTTCCGACCCCATGAGGCGACCGTCGAAAATATGCACAAGACCTATGCTGAAACGTCGTATTTTCGGCACTTTTGCGGCGAGCTTTGCTCGTCCGCTGTGAGCGTTTCGGGGGCTGCGACCCCGAAGCTTTAACTTGCGATGAAATATTTCGCTTTTATTAACTACTGCATATCAGCGTTTTGTGCAAAACCGACAGGAGCATTTTGCCCTAGATTTAAAGCCCTCATAAAATTTGTTCGATTGTCCCACGTAGGTCGCGCACATTCGCCATGTGTGGGCTTTTACTGCCGAGGGCAGGGAAGGATGCCACCTAAGGCACACAGGCTCACACAGGCGAGATGTCGGCTTGTTTTGCTGACCATTTTATCGGCAGAGGAATAAAAGCGGCAGGCTATCAAGTTATCTGCAAATTAACCGCCGCTCCGTTTCGTTACGCATCTACTAAGCGCTTGTAATTCATATCTATTGAGCACTCATAGATATTCTATCTTCTGCTATATATAATTACTTAGTTTGTTATATTCAAGGTATGGCTCTGTGACACGGAGCCTATCGCAATACTACTTTGTTTTTCCCGCAACAATATCGTTCCTATCAGAAAGCCTTGTGTGACCTAAAGACGTATTTCCAAGTTTGATACAGTCCTGCTCACCCTATAGCCGATAAAATGATATGTTTTATGCACTTGCTGAAAAAGCTTGTAGAGTTGCACGGTTTTCTGAATTGCATTTTAGCAAACTTGACTACCGTTACGATTTTCAGCGCCCTCTATATCCTACTGGCAACGATTTTACCTTTCGACAGGGATATTTTTTTGCATTTTCAAAAAGC
>JAUNOG010000050.1 GCA_030531185.1 Ruminococcus sp. | reverse complement strand
CATAGTTAACTTCATAGCCTCTCTGATTGAGCCAGAAACCGTCAGCAAATTTCAGACTTAAACCCTCCTGATATACAATATAAAAATATTAATAAATGAAAGATGAGCGAACGACGTCCCTTGCTCACTTCCGATATTTATATTTTAATGCATTTTTGCCAAAATTGCAATAGCAAAAAACTAATTTATAAGACTTTTTTAAGGTTTTGCAAAAAAATGCGCTTAATTTATTGTGAATTGATTTTATTTTTATATAAACTTTTGAATATTTGTGTAATCCTTTACATTGTGATGTTCCGCATCGTGACTTTATTAATAAAATCATACTTATAAAATTTAAGCGTCATAAGTAAGCGTAAAAGCCTGAGAAATTTTGGCGTCTCAGGCTTTTACAGTAATATAATTTATGAAAGCTCCAAACTGATCCATTCGTCTGTATTACCGCAGGCGGCGCAATGAACAGTTACTGTAATCCAATTAAAAGCGTCTGCAAAATCATCGGGAGAGAATTCATCGGGAGCCTCGTTTACGCATTCCTCGATAAATTGTTCTTTATCTTCAACCTCAATTCCAATAACTACGGAAAAATCAACTGCGCCGCATTTTTTGCATCTTAGAACTGTAAGGCTTTCATCATTGGCGGTTTTATAATCATGACATACAAATCCGTTAAAGCCTTGCGTTGCCTCATCAAACAGCAACAGATTTCGTCCGCAATCCTTACAGTTTGCAATTATTTTCAAACCGTCCTGTTCTGAATATGGCAGCAATTCGTCGTATTCCCGACCCTCATTTTGCATTATTTTGAATACTTCACAACCGCAGTGACATATGATTTTGCCGTCAATATTAGTCTCATCTGAAAGAGCCTCGTTAACTTTTATGATAGATTTCAAATGTGTGGGTATTGGATATTCTTCCATATCACTGCCTCCTGTAAATCCCTATTATTCAATGCTGAGAAACTCCTCGGGAATATACGACAGACATTCTTCAACGCTGTCTCTGGTAAAGCCGTAAACATAATTTCTTTCAAACAGCTCGTCCGTATATTCCGCATAAGGATACACCGAGCAGTTATACCAGTCGCCGTAATAATCTTCCGCCTCGAAATGCGAAATAACGGGAATAGCCTTAACATTCTCAAAGGTTATAACACCGCTGTCGGGGTCTTTTATAACATTAAGCTTGCCTACAATTCCCACAAGAGATTTTATATCGTACATAGTGGAAATAAAATTACCCAGACCGTAATAAACAAACGCCTGCGAGCCGTCGGGCTTGTCAATATATTCACAGGTGCTGATAGTGTGCGCCTGCGTACCGATAATGAGATCGGCACCCCATTCAACAAGCTTAGGAGTAAGCTCGATCTGCTGCTGATTAAGCTCGTTCAGAATTTCAGTACCGTAGTGACAGGAGACTACGACTACGTCCGCAATTTTGTCCGCCTGTTCTATCTGTTCCTTGATTTTATCCTCCTCTGCAAGATAAATGACCTTGCCCTCGTCTCCGCTCAGAGAAAAACCGTTCGTATGCTCCATATATCCCAGAAAAGCAAAGGTAATGCCGTTGACCTCCATAGTGCGGATATTATCGGCATCCTCCTCTGATCTGTAAGCGCCGTAATGGATAACGTCCTTTGTGTCCCAGTAATCCAAGGAGCTTATAAGTCCGTCGGCGCCCATATCGAGAACGTGATTGTTGCACATAGAAATTACGTTAAAGCCCATATCAACGGCTTTATCTCCAACCGCAGTGGGACTTACAAAGCAGGGATAGCTCTGCGGTTCGTAATCGTCGGTGACCAGAGTTTCCTGATTTATTATAGCGATATCCGTGCCCTCGATATATTTTGTAACGTGCTCGTACATCTGAGTGAAATCGTAGTTTTCACCTCCGCCCAGCTTTAAAGCCTCGTTATAAATATTATCGTGAATAAGATTATCGCCCACGCAGACCAAAGACGCAGTGTAGGACGGCGTATTATCGTCCTTTTGTTTTTTATTTTCCTCGTCGGGTTCTGCATTTGTCTTTTTCTGAATATCCTCAGGATCTTTTTTAACGGTTCTATCGGCTGATATAGTATGATCCTTACCGTTGTCAAGCTTTGCGTCGTCGTAAATACCTGCCGCTCCGCAGCTCGCAGAAAACACAGATATTACGACCGCAGAAATCAGCGCAGCCATTTTTCTGAAGTTTGTCACAGATAAACACTCCTTGAAAATTTGATAGGGAAATGTATTAATTTTATTCTACCATATTTTTATCTTTTTTTCAATAGCTTTTATAAATTTAATGCAAATATATTCGTAAAAAGCATTATTATGTATTCGTTAAAAGTATCGGTTCGGATCATAAAAAGCATTGTCTTTTGTTGACACAGTAATAAAAAAATGTTATAATTAATTTGTATAATTTAAACGAATTAAATTGGTGGAGACATACTATGAGCAAACATATAAAAATCAATTCGTCGACAGGCGAAAGGACTTGCGGGGCATTCAAACGCTGCGGAGGCTGCCAGCTCGATAAGCCTTATGAAGAGCAGCTAAAATGGAAACAGGAAAAAGCAAACAGAATGCTTTCGGGATTTTGCAAAGTTCAGCCCATAATCGGAATGGATTATCCCTATAATTACCGAAATAAGGTTCAGACCGTGTATAAGCTTAATTCTTCAAAGCAGATAATCTCGGGCGTCTTTCAGTCGTCCGGTAAAGGAATGGTATCTACCGACGACTGTATGCTGGAGGACGTTAGGGCGCACAGAATTACCGCGACCTTAAAGCGTTTGATGAGATCCTTTCGCATAGAGCCTTATGATGATCGGAGCGGTCGGGGCTTGCTCAGACACACGCTTATACGTACGGCGAGATCTACAGGACAGGTAATGCTGGTGCTGGTAACGGCAGGACCGATTTTTCCTGCAAAGAAAAATTTTGTAAGGGCTTTGCTTGATAAACACCCCGAAATCACCACTGTAGTGCAGAACGTCTGTACAAATCCCGTTCCGTTGACCCTTGGCGAAAGAAATATTGTAATGTACGGCGCGGGTTACATAGAGGACGAGATGTGCGGGTGCAGGTTCAGAATATCTCCCGCGTCGTTCTATCAGGTCAATCCCGAGCAGACGGAAAAGCTGTATGAAATTGCAATAAATGCGGCGCACATTGCAAAGGGTACAAGAGTGATAGACGCATACTGCGGTACTGGAACGATAGGTATGATATGCGCCAAAAACGGAGGGGAAGTCGCAGGCGTTGAGCTTAACAGATATGCGTGCAAAGACGCACAGGAAAACGCAAAGCGCAACAGTCTTGAAAATATCCGTTTTTTCAATGAGGACGCAACCGATTTTATGAAGGCGCTCGCCGAGCAGGGAGAAAGCTGCGACGTGCTGATATTGGACCCGCCGAGAGCAGGCTCTACGCCCGAATTCATTCAGGCGGCGGGTGAGCTTAAACCAAATCGGGTAATTTATGTATCCTGTAAAATCGAGACCCTTGAAAGAGATCTGAGACTGTTTAAAAAAGCAGGCTTTAAAGCCGAATTTATACAGCCTGTGGATATGTTCCCCCATACCACTGGAATTGAAACGGTCGTATCTCTAATACCAAAAAATAAAATTCAGGAGGCAGTAAAATGAACGAGAAGATCAAAATTCTTGCTGATAATATTGAAAAGGTCATTGTCGGAAAAAGAGAGTCTGTGCTGAAAATAATAACAGCTATGCTGTGCGGAGGTCATGTTCTTATAGAGGACGTTCCCGGCGTTGGAAAAACACAGCTTGTGTCTGCTCTGGCAAAGTCGGTTGACGGTAAATTCAACAGAATTCAGCTCACTCCCGACGTTATGCCCTCGGATATCGTGGGATTTTCAATGATAAACAGGCAGACGAACGAGCTTGAATATAAAGAGGGAGCGGCAATGTGCAACTTCCTGCTTGCAGACGAGATAAACAGAGCCTCGCCGAAATCTCAGTCAAGCCTGCTTGAGGTAATGGAGGAGCACCAGATATCCATAGACGGAAACACTCACGTATTGCCTACGCCTTTTATGACCCTTGCAACCCAGAACCCTGTGGAGACATACGGCACATATCATCTTCCCGAGGCGCAAATGGACAGATTTATTATGAAAATTTCAATGGGCTATCCCGCATACGAGGACGAGCTTAAAATTATGGAAAACGGCGAGAGTGCAAAGTCCGCAAAGGACTTAGACGCCGTAATGACTACAGACGAGGTCGCCAAGCTTATGGAATTCGCCGCAAGGATAACTGCCGCTCCGAGCATCAGAAAATACATTCTCGATATAGTCACCGCGACGCGGAATTCCGAATACATCAAGTTGGGCGTTTCTCCCAGAGGAAGCATTGCGCTGCTGAGAGCGTCAAAGGCGTACGCATTTGTAATGGGCAGGGGATATGTTACCCCCGACGACGTTAAGTCTGTAATGAAAGAAGTTCTGGCTCACAGACTTATGCTTTCTCCGAAGGGTAAATCCGCATTTGAGGATAACGGAGCGGCGCTTGACAGTATCGCTATGACTGTAAACTCGCCCGTAAGCGCGGAGTAAGCGTATGAAAAATCATATCAAAAATCTGATCAGCTTTCTGTTCTGCTTTCTGGTCGCCGCTATATTGACCTACGAAATAAGCGGCACAGGCGGAATTTTCATAATGACCCTGCTGATGACCGCTCTTATACTTTCTGGCTGTATAATGCTTGTGTCCGTAAAGACTGTGAGAGTTACCCTTGAGCTTTCTACGGATATTGTGAGCAAAGGAGAGAGCTTTGAGGCGGAAATAGTTATCGATAAAAAAACATTTCTTCCAACTTCTTTTGTTGAGGTTGAAATGGGCTGCTCGCCGAATATCGGTTTGTCCGAGGACAGCGTAAGGTTCAAGCTTATATCTGCCAAGCGCGGCGGAGAAAGATTTAAAGTTTCCCTGAACGCCGATCTGTGCGGACTTGGCGAGGTATATGTAAAGTCCTTGGGCTTGTCGGACTATCTGGGCATCTTCGGAAAAAAAATAAGATCCGAAGCAGAGAGCAGGGAGGTAAAAATAATCCCGAGGATACCCGATACGGGTTCTCAGGCTGAGGTTATAAAATCCACATCTGAAAATATGTCCTTTGACGACAGCGACGAGGAGTCCGACGAAACTGCTGTGGGCTTAACGGGCGTTCCCGGCTACGAGCACAGAAATTACGTGCAGGGAGACCCGCTTAAACGCGTTAACTGGAAGCTGTCCTCAAAGCGCGATCAGCTTATGGTTCGTCTTGATGAAAAGGTAACATCGTCAAGTCAAATTTTTCTGCTCGATTATCCTGAGCGCGAAAGTCCCGACAGAGCGTATTATGAAAATGCTGATATGATAATCGAGGCAAGTCTTGCGATGCTGTCCATTCTTCTTCGGGCAGGTTTTGAAAGCGAATTCAATTATTACCTTGACGGCTGGGAAATGGTAGATGTAAAGGACGAAAAATCCTTGCAGTATCTTCAGGAGCGTCTGGCGGGTATCAAGCCTTACCCTTTTGAAAACAGAATTCCCGACAAAAATATAAACGCAAAGGGAAAGGCTCAGCTTTGTTTTACGGCTTGTATGTCCGATATGAGAAAGGAGCTTGAGATCCTGCTTGACGGTTTTTCGGGTTCGTTGGTAGTGACCAAAAACAGCGGTATCGGCAAGGTAAAAGCAGATATGTGGACTGTTGATGGCGACTTTGAATTTATGAAAATGCAGTAAGGAGGGGAGAAATTGACAGTTGGTAAAAACAAAGCCTCAAATTGGCTAAGTGTTTTTTTGGAGCGGTATTTTCTCCCGTTAACGCTGGGCGCAGTGGTAATGCATATCATTCTGTACACATATATGAGTTTTGACATAGGTATTGCAACTGCGGGATATGCAGTTTACGAGGCTGTGCTGTTTTTTATATTCGAGAAGATAAAACCAAAGAAAATATTGCGCGGTCTGATATACATTGCCCTTGCCGCCACAGTTCTTATGGCGGGCGGATATCTGCTCAGAACAGGCGCGTATTCAACGGCTACTTCCTTTATAGACTGGTTTTATGTTAACAGTCAGGAGGTAGGCGAGGTCAGGGAATATCTTTATTTTGTGTTTATTGCCTTGGGATTTTTTATAACCTCGATTTTGTATTATTTTACTGTTTACAGATACCGCACTTTCGGAATAATGCTTATCATTCTTTTTCCGTTTGTGATTTACGGTAAGCGTGACGATACTATTCCCGCATTCAAGATAACGCTTATGCTAACGATTTTCCTTGCGCTTATGGTACATCAGCGTTTAGTTGCAAACGATGTTAAAAAGGATACTGTTATCAATTCCTCTTACGTTATTGCGGCGGCGGTGTTCGTTACCTTTGCAGGCGCAGTAACTATGGTTATGCCAAAGCCCGAATACCGTTCAAAGCTTGAGAGCAATTCGGGAATTTTTGATTTGGACGTTAACAGCAATACTACCGATTACGACGACTTGAACGATACCTCGTCGCCCCGTTTCGGCGAAAATGCCACGGGGGAAGTCCTTTTTACTATGACTACTACGGCAAATGAAGATGTAGTATACCTTCGCAGACAGTCCTTTGACGTGTTCAGAAACGACAGGTGGAGACTTGACAGCAGTTACGAGGGCTTTAATGTGGATTATGACGATATGGACGACAACGAGGTAAATTCTCCCTCATATGTTTACCGCCTGATGAAATCCCTTGCCGATACGGGGCGGTATGGAGAATACGGTCTTACTTCGGATATTTTCACAGGCGCGGAATATGATACAAGCTCTTGGATAAATCTCAGCAGTACTACTTACAGCCCTTCGTATATCCCTGCTCCCTTAATGGCAAATATGGCTCCTATAACCTATGCTCACAGAACTGTTCACGGCGAGGTCTATTATGACAGCTATATAAAACAGTACAGAGGTCTGGGAGCGAGCTACAGCTATACTGTCGAGGGAGAAAACGAGATCGCATATCTCAGAAATCTGTCCTTTGACCGGGACGATTTCTATAGTATTCTCAACGCGGCCGCCGAGAACGGAGATATAACCTCTCAGCAGTGGGCGAATATAATGAAAATCTACACGCTTTACACCGATGCGGACGGCTGTTCACAGCAAATGCAGGGGCTTGCCCAACAGATAATCGAGGGCAAGGAGACTGATTACGAAAAGGCTCAGGCGTTTGTTGACTACTTTGAAAATAACGGATTTACCTACGATCTGCTTTACGAACCCGAGGACGAATCCATTGATTATTTTCTTTTTGAAAGCAAAACGGGAAACTGTACAAGCTACGCTACCTCAATGGCTCTTATGGCAAGACTTGTGGGACTTCCCGCAAGATACGTGGAGGGCTTTGCGGCGTACGAGCGCAACGAAAGCGGAGCGTTTGTTATAAGAGACAGCCACGCGCACGCTTTTGTGGAGGTCTATATCGCAGGCGCAGGCTGGGTGACTTTCGATCCCACTGTTCCCGGTTATATGCAGGACTACTCCAATCAGACGGGCAACGCAGGGGAAATTATAAAGACCTTTGTGGACTATTTCAGCAGGATAGTACTGTTCCTCGGAGTGATTTTTGTACTGGTATTTATAGTATTTCTGGACAGAATTGCAGAGCTTATTTTCAGAGTTTCTCTTAAATTCAGAAAGTCCGACGGAGATAAGACTATTGCAGTTTACAAAAGAATAATCAGACTTCTTGAAATCTCGTCGGGGAAAAGGCTGAAAGGCTGTGCTCCTGCGGAAATAACGGAGTTTGCGCAGAACGAAAGAAAGGCGGACATATCTCAGGCGGTGGAGCTGTTTGAGCAAACCTGTTTCGGCGGATATGTTCCCGAACAGCAGGAATACCGTCAAGCCTATGCGCAGTATAAGTCGGCGTGGAAAGCGCTGTCCGGCAAGATAAAGGAGAAAAAGCCAAAGAAAATCAAGTCATAAAAATAAACTCAGCGGACAAGAGATATTTGTCCGCTGAGTTTTTTTATTATATTTCATTAAGCAGATTGCTCATAGAGTAAAGTCCCGCAGGCTTGCCCGCAAGGAAGATCGCCGCGTTTACGGAACCTACTGCAAACACCTGTTTTGAATGTGCCTCGTGCTTGAGGGAGATAACTTCGTCACGTCCCGCAAAAATAATTTCGTGTTCGCCTACGATAGTACCGCCTCTGATAGAATGCATACCTATCTCTGTCTTGCTTCTCTTTGCTCTTACAGAGTGTCTGTCATAGGTGTAGGTGTATTTCTCTCCGAGTTCCTCGTTAATAGCGTCCGCAAGCATAATAGCCGTGCCCGACGGAGCGTCGATTTTCTGGTTATGGTGCTTTTCAATAATCTCTATATCATACTGTCCGCCCAGAACCTTGACCGCCTTTTTTGCAAGGTCGGCAAGCAGATTGATACCCAGCGACATATTAAAAGTGAAGAACAGGGGTATCTGTTCAGCCGCCTTGTTTATTTTTTCGATCTGCTCATCGCTGTAGCCTGTAGTGGCAACTACTAGCGCAGCTCCGTTTGAGAGACAGTAGCCAAGCAGATCGTCCAGTGTTGAGGGGTGGGAAAAATCAATAATAACCTGCGGTCTTTCCTTCATTTCCGATACGTTGGAATAAACAGGGAAGTCGGAATACTGCTCTGCAATTTTGTCGATACCCGCCACTGCCTTGCAGTCGCCACGGTTTGCGATCACGTCGGCAATAACTCTTCCCATTTTGCCTGATGCTCCGCAAATAGCTATATTTGTCATTTTTATCATTCCTTTTCAATCATTAAGATAAAAGGGCGAATTGCTCCGCCCTTTTCAGCTTTTATTTTACAAGACCGATCTTTTTCATTGACTCGGTAAGAGACGCGATCTTGTCCTCGCTCATTCTGATAAGAGGAAGTCTGCATTCTCCTACGCCGAAGCCCATAATGTTAAGAGCCTCCTTAACGGGAATGGGATTTACGTCGCAGAACAGAGCGTTTGCGAATTCAAGCAGTCTGTTAGCCTTTTCTCTTGCCTCGTCGTACTTGTTGTCAAGGCAGAGAGCTGCAATTTCGTGAGTCTCAAAAGGCATACAGTTTGAAAGGACTGAAATAACGCCCTTTCCGCCCAGCGCCATAACGGGTAATATCTGATCGTCGTTTCCCGAATAAATATCAAGGTCATCACCGCAGAGAGCAGCGATTTTGGCAACCTGAGAAATATTTCCGCTTGCCTCCTTAACGGCGACGATATTTTCAACCTCGGAAAGCTTTTTAAGCGTTTCGGGAAGAATATTAACTCCCGTTCTCGAAGGAACATTGTACAGAATTACAGGTATCTTAACGGCATTTGCAATAGCCGTAAAATGCGCAATAAGTCCTGCCTGAGAGGTCTTGTTGTAGTATGGAGTTACACAGAGAAGTCCGTCTGCGCCCAGCGCTTCAGCCTCTTTGGAAAGGTTAACGGCATACTCGGTATGATTTGAACCTGTTCCGGCAATAACTGGAACTCTGTGATTTGTTTTTTCAATAGCATATCTGATACACTCAACGTGTTCCTCATCGGTCATTGTGGAGCTTTCGCCTGTTGTGCCGCAGATAATAATTGCGTCTGTGCCGTTGTCGATATTGAAATCGATAAGCTCGCCCAGCTTTTCAAAATTGATAGAGCCGTCCTCGTTCATAGGAGTGACAATGGCAACGCCTGCACCTGTAAAAATAGTATTTTTCATAACACTTACTCCTTTCGTAAATGCTTTTATGTCAGTTAAAATTAATCAAAATATCCCTTAGCGGCAAGAAGTTCTGCAAGAAGAACCGCGCCGCCTGCCGCGCCTCTGAGCGTGTTGTGTGAAAGACAAACAAATTTGTAATCGTACTGTGTGTCTTCTCTAAGTCTGCCTATCGAAACTGCCATACCGCCCTCGAGATTTCTGTCAAGCTTAGCCTGCGGTCTGTCGTTCTCTGTGAAGTAGTTAAGGAACTGCTTCGGTGCGCTTGGAAGATCAAGCTTCTGAGGTGCGCCCTTGAAGTTTTTCCATGCCTCGAGGATTTCCTCCTTGCTTGGCTTGTTCTCAAAGCTTACGAAAACAGCCGCTGTATGACCGTCGGAAACGGGTACTCTTAGGCACTGAGTTGTGATAGCGGGAGAAGTTGCGTCAACAATAACGTCTCCCTCGATCTTGCCCCATATCTTAAGAGGCTCTATCTCGGATTTTTCTTCCTCGCCGCCGATGTAAGGGATAACGTTGTCCAGAATTTCAGGGAACGACTCAAAAGTCTTTCCTGCTCCCGAAATAGCCTGATATGTGCAGGCAAGAGCCTTTGTTACCTTATACTTATCCATAAGCGGAGCAATCGCGGGAACATAGGACTGGAGCGAGCAGTTTGACTTGACCGCAATAAATCCTCTCTTTGTGCCCAGTCTCTTTCTCTGAGCAGGAATGATCTCGATATGATCGTCGTTTATCTCGGGAATAACCATAGGAACGTCGGGCGTATGTCTGTGAGCGGAGTTGTTGGAAACAACAGGACACTCAGCCTTAGCATACTTTTCTTCAAGAGCCTTGATCTCGTCCTTCTTCATATCAACAGCGCAGAATACGAAGTCTACCATAGACGCGATTTTTTCAATGTCCTCTTCCGCATTATAAACGGTCAGTTCGCCGATAGCCTCAGGCAGGGGTTCGGAAAGCTTCCATTTGCCTGCCACCGCGTCTTTCAGCTTTTTGCCTGCCGAACGTGGGGAAGCGGCAACGCATACTACGTCAAACCAAGGGTGCTTGTCAAGGATAAGAGAAAATCTCTGTCCGACCATACCCGTTGCGCCGATAATACCAACCTTATACTTTTTCATTAAAAAAACTCCTTTACACTTTGCAATATACAAACGAAAATCAAGTGATCTCCGCTCTTACGCAAATATTAAATTTAAACGAACATTAAAAAAACCGGTTGACAACCGGTCCATCATACAATATAATAAGAATGTTGGCAAATTCAGTTTGCCGATAGCACTCCATCATACTTAATGATGACAACCGATAATCTGTTAAACTATCAGTCAGCAGAGGTGTCCCGTTCCTCCGCTTCGGCAGTTTCGCCTTTCGCATTCTCCCATAAACATTGGGCTGCCTTAGCGTTCGTTAAACGAAACGCAGGGGAATGTTAATCATCTCAACCGCACCTCTATCTGTTCTGTTTAATGATAACAAATATTTTCTCACTTGTCAATACATATAGCGAGAATTTTATTAATATTTTGTAAATTAACATAATTTTAAAAATAGGAGAATTAAAAATGCTTGATTTGGAAAATATGAGAAGGTCCGATTTCTATTATGATTTGCCGCAGGAGCTTATAGCGCAGACCCCTGTAGAGCCGAGAAACTCCTCGCGAATGCTCTGCCTTAACAGAGATACGGGAGCGGTCTCGCACGACTATTTCTATAATCTATGCGGTCACCTGAGAAAAGGTGATTTGCTGGTGCTTAACGATTCCCGCGTACTTCCCGCAAGAATATACGGCGAAACCGAGGACACGCACTCTTTTATTGAATTCCTGCTTGTTGAACAGCGCGGAAATCTTGAATGGGAAATACTGTGCCGTCCCGGTAAAAAAGCAAGGGCAGGCAGACGTTTTGTGTTCGGCGGGGGACTTCTCACAGCCGAGATCACCGAAGTCCTTGAGGACGGAAACCGCATTGCGAAATTTGAATGCGAGGGCAGTTTTTTTGCGGCTCTCGATGAAATAGGACAAATGCCTCTGCCTCCGTATATAACGGAAAAGCTTAAAGACAAGGAGCGTTATCAGACGGTTTACTCCAATGAAGTCGGTTCTTCTGCCGCTCCTACCGCAGGACTTCACTTTACCAAGGAACAGCTTTCCGATATCGAAAAAATGGGAGTAAACATAGCCTATGTCACTCTACACGTCGGACTCGGCACTTTCCGTCCCGTAAAAGAGGATAAAGTCCTCGACCATAAAATGCACAGAGAGCATTACGAAATCCCTGAGCGCACCGCCGAGCTTATTAATGAAACAAAGTCTCGGGGGGGACGGGTCATAGCAGTAGGCACGACTTCCTGCCGTACGCTGGAAAGCGTTGCGACTTTTTTCGGTGAGATAAAGCCCTGCGACGGATATACTGACATTTTTATTTATCCCGGCTATGAATTCAAGGTTCTTGACGGACTTATAACTAATTTCCACCTGCCGGAAAGCACGCTGATTATGCTTGTTTCCGCTTTTGCGGGTTATGATAATACAATGAACGCATATAAAATCGCCGTTGAGGAAAAATACCGCTTTTTCAGCTTTGGAGATGCAATGCTTATTGTAGACAGGGCGAACGACGAAAAGAAGAAGTAATAGAAAAGACCGCAAATTCAATGGTTTGCGGTCTTTGTGCTTTATTTAGCTGTGTACAAAAATTTGAGTGAAATACCGTTTTGGAAGCTGATTTGAGCTATTTTGCCGTCCAAAACTACAACTTTTTGTACCACCTTATTTATGAACATTTTCAATGTTTGTTTATCGACTGTTCTTATTAACTTGCCGAAGTCAACACTTCTTGCCTGAGCAAGATTGCTTTGTATTATGAACATAGAAGCCTTTGAAAAAAAGTCGGAGTCTGTCATAACAAAATTATTTGCTATGCTACTGTCAATCTCGCTTAGCCTTTTGCTGATTATATCGATGCTTTTTTCGATGTTGGTTTTCTGCACAAGGTAATCGGTCTGAGTTATTGCATCTTCTCCGTAAAGGAATAGCTGCTGCAATCTTGATAACGCTGCTTCGTGTCGTTTCTTCTCAGACCTCAAAAGGTCTTTTTCCTCTGTGCTTGCAGAAAAAGCACTTGTAGATTTAGAAAGAATTATATTTTCTGTGCTGTCATCTGATGCGTTTCGTATGCTATCTAGCAGTTGTCTTACTCCCTCACGTTCGATAGAGTACACGTTATTGAAAGTATCTCCTCTGAGCAGTTTCTTTTCAAGCATCTCGACCGATGTTGATTTTCCGACGTTGTTATAAGCTTTCACGATGTTTGAAATGAGATTGAATATGAATGGTCCTAATGTAATGTCTGATACGTATTTGTTCGAGCAAAGCTTTGTTTTTCTCCTAGAGTCACAAATGTAAATGGACGGACGATAGCCGTCAGAACGTTCTTTGTCTACGGACGCAGTCATACCTTTTCCGCACATTCCGCACTGGATCAACCCAGCAAAAATGTGAGTGTTTCTTCGCTGATAGGTTTTATGTGACACGTTTGCAAAGTTTCTTGAAGAAAGTGCCGCTCTGGTCCTTTCTTGTCTCCAACGCTCTATGATAGCAGGGTGGTGGTCTTCAATAACTATCCACTCGCTTTCATCACGTACGCTCTTTGTTGAGCTGTTTCCTGTGTTCCTTTCATCGTGTTTGTTGTATACTAAATCGCCAACGTAAAACTTGTTTGTAAGCACCTTGTGCACTGTCGTTGCAGAGAAGTCGTGACCTCTTTTGGTTTTTATGCCTTGTGAGTTCAGATATTTCACGACCCGAATTATGGATTGCATCTCATCGTATTTGTCATAGATGAGATTTACGATTTTTGCTTCTGTATCGTTTACTGAAATTGTTTTAGTTGACTTATCATAGTTATATCCGATTGGTATTCTACCGCCGTTATACTTGCCTTCGTTTGCTCTTGAAACCATAACAGCGGACACACGTTCTGATGTCATTTTTCGTTCTAGCTCGGCAAACACAAGAATGATTTTCAACATTGCTTCGCCCATAGCCGACGACGTATCAAACTGCTCGTTTTTGCTTACGAACGTTACGCCGAGACGTTTAAGCTCTTCGTACATAGTTGTAAAGTCAATAAGGTTTCTGCTTATTCTGTCAATCTTCCATACCACAAGATGAGAGAACTCTCCGGATCTCAAACGTGACATCATTCTTTGAAACGAAGGTCTGTCTGTATTTTTAGCCGAATAGCCTGCGTCCTCAAATATTTCGTATTCGTCTATTCCAAGTGCATATTTAATGTAATTTGTCAAATCCTCTCGCTGCATTGGCAAGCTGTCTTTATCAACCTGATAAACCGTTGATACTCTGATATAGCCAGCAGCCTTTTTCTTTGATAGCTTTTCATCAATGTTTATCATCATATCACCTCACATAGATTAAACGAGGCACAAGGACGTTCTAATGCGTTTCCTTGTGCCTCTTAATATAATTACTATACTATTTTTCAAGCGTCTCTAAGAGGCTTCTGAACGCCTCTACTTCTATATCATTCTTTAAGTATCTTTGGAGCAAAGCCCAGACAACGTATTTGTCTTCTGGCTTTGCTCTTTCGTATATGTCGGTAATGAAACGCTTTTCTGCACTCAGCCACTTTTCTGCTTTGTTTCGCTCGCTAGAAACTCCCAGCAGATAATCAGTTGTAACGTTAAACGCTTTAGCTATGCTGATTATGCCTTGAATATCTGCGACGTTTATGCCACTGAGCCAGCGAGAAATTGTTGCGGCTGTAGTTCCACATTTTTCTGCAAGCTCTTTTTGACTCCAGCCGTTTTCATCAAGCAGCTCTCTGAGCCTGAGTCTGAAAATGAGCATATAGTCTGTTTCATAATTCATTCGTCAACACCGTCCTCGTTTGTTGAAATATTGTCCGGCTGAACATTGCTGGCAGAGCCAGCTCCCTCAGACGACAGTATCATATTGTCTAAAGTTTCTTTAAGTGAAAAGTAGTCCGTCTTCTTTGAAATGGATTGGACCACAGAAAGAGAAATTGATTTTGAGCTATCGTAATGTTCATCAAGATATTTTGTAGGAACGATGTAGAACTCCCACTGTTCAAGTTTCATAGGATCAGCCGTTTTTACATCTTTGCAAGATAACAACGCAAAAATGTAGTAGTCTGAGTTTCTTTTTGGAGCAGTCCATTTCGTTTCATCAAGGTAAACTTGATGTTTAGATATGCTGAACGAGGGCTTTGTCAGCCTGTCCGTTGTAGTGCTGTGAACATAGCTGCTTGACTTGACCTCAATCCTGTAAGCACGATACATTATGTCAAATGGAGTCCACCCCGACATTACGTTGTTTGTATTCAGAGCTTTTGTAATAATGAACTCTGCAATTCCACCTCTAATTGAGCTTTCAAGTATATCCGATGCGTAGTATTCCCAAAAGTCTTTCAGTTCAAATAGCATTTCCTGCTTGTTGTACGTGAAAGCATCGCTACCCGAATGCCTCATAGTAATCAATCCTTTACTTTGTTTTTGTCAATAAAGTCTTTGAAATTGTCAAAAACTTTTCGTTCGAGACTTGAAGTTAGAAATTTATTTCTCTTATAAAGCAGCTCCATTCTCTCAGCTCGTATCTTTGCTGCTGTATAAGAAATTTCACAAACTTTAGATATTTGCTCTGGCGTTTTGAGTCCAAGCCCCCAAAGAACACAAGCTGGAGCTAAAAGGCGAGAAGCAAACACGTCCGCTTCTTGTTCTATCTGCGATCTGCTTGTGTCGAATGTTCTGGCACCTTTCAAGTCAATCAACAAGTGACCCAAGAATATATGCCCTAATTCGTGAGCAATCGTAAATCTTCTACGTCCTCTATTTTGAGTGTCGTCGTAAATGATAAAATAATCCGAACCAACCAATAAGCATATGCCAGACTCATTTGGCTCCAGCCTATTTATGTTTGAGTTCTTTATAACTCTTATGTTTGAGTTATTAGCTATAGCTATTACGTCTGTTGGCAGCTCTTTGATTTTATTATCGATTAAACATTGCCACGACGCATTCCTGCTGTTTCTATATGCTCCGTAGTACAATACTATCACCTCAGATGATAGTATTTCCGACTTTCCTGATATTATTTATGCGTCATCGCCCTTCGTTACGTTGGGCACTTCATACAGCTCGCCTAGCTGTTCTTTAGACAGTTTATTGTTCGATACGCCCAAATTGTTCGAGCTTCTTGCTGCTTTAATTTCTGTGTCATTCGAATAGTCGGACGTAGATGAATGTTCGGCAATGGTTTTTGCTCTCTCTAGTATCTTTATTTTATCTATTTCGGATAATCTTCTGAAATTATCAATTAACTCCGTTTCAACTGAGTTTAAGATGAAGCTATTTCTTTCTCTGCCAAGAAGATAATCCGTAGAGCAATCAAGATAATCTGCGATTTTTGCTAAAGTAATGCAACTGGCTGCTGATGTCTCCATATTGGATAAAGTGTTCTTTCCACAGCCTATTTCTTTGAGCATTGCCGACGCTATTACGCCTTTCGAGCTGATAGCGGATTTAATTCTAGTTACTATTTCGTGTAAATCATACAAAATAATCACGTCCAAATATACAAAATAAACAAATATCTAAATTTAGGGATAAAACGCTTTACTTTCTCTAAATTTAGTGATATAATAAAAATACAACAAATCACACCAAACAAGATAAAAGGAAAATCAGAAAGCCTAACTTGTCCCACCTTCCACAGCAGACAAGTCAAGCAACTCTGATTGATATTGTGTATCACTTTTATTATATCTAATTTTGTTGAGTTTGTCAAGATTGTTGAAAACGAAATTCGGAGGTATCACAATGGATAATAACGTAATCGGAACCGCACACGTCAATTTCAGAGGAGGAATGGAGGCAATAGACCTCATTTCCGAAAATGACGTTGTTTTTCCTAGATACAAAGAGATCTGTCTTGATGAAAGCGGAGAAATTTGTATTTTCTTCGATGAAGAAACCGAAGAATACGTTGGAGTTAAGTACGGTACTCCTGAATGAGTCGGAGGTGATAGTTATCGATACGATGCTTGACTTCAAGGGTGAAGTCGAGAAGTACAAGAAAATTAACAACCTGACTAACAAGGATATTGCTGAGGCTACAGGATATGCAAAAACGACCATAGACAAGTTTATGGATTTTAGTAACAAGACTAAGTCTTCTGCTAAAGTTGCTTTTGCAATCTCTAAAGCCTTAAAAATTCCTCTTGAAGTTACATAGTTGTAAGTTTTCTATGTTAATTATAACAGTCGAAAGGAAGAAAAACAATGGCATCAGGTCAGATGAAATGCACAGAAAATGTGTATTATCAAGCTAGAAAAGAAGCGGCTTTATACAATGACAAACTCAATAGCCGTGAGGGAGCTGCTGAACTTCTCGGAATATCCGTCAGTTCTCTTGCTGACTACGAACTAGGAATGACCAAGTTTGTTCCTGTTGACAAAGTTAGGCTTATGGCGGAACTGTACAATGCTCCTCAGCTTATGAATGGCTACTGCAAATATGAGTGTCCTCTGGGAGAGCACAGGATCTTGCCAGTTAAAGTTGAGAGCGTGGAACTTGCCACATTGAAATTTCTCGATGCTCTTAATAAGATAGACCTAAGAGATGTTCAAATGAGGCTCACCACAATATCGAGCAACGGCAGAATAGACGAGGACGAGAAAGATGATTTTCTTGACATCGTAAGCAAGCTTGAAGCTGTTCAGGAACAGATTGAGACTTTAAAGCTTCTTGCCGACAAGATAGGCGGTGTCGCAAATGCTTAGCAGAGAAGAAATGACAAAGCTTCTTGCCGAAGAATACGGCATTCACAACGACAAAGAACTTGACGAAGCCTTGAAAAAGGTTTCAATCAACATAGCCATATTCACTAAGCCTATGGAGGTGCAGAATGGAACGAGAAACATTCAAGAAGTGTCTTGAAATAGCTGAGAGTTTCAAAACGAGATACAACGTTGCTGTAACAACGCATGTGTTCAAAGAAACTATGGTCTATACGATTCATAAGATATCGAGGATCAGAAAGCAGATAGAAGAGTACACAACAGTCAACGAATATATTCCTTTACTATTCGAGGATTGCTTGTATGAACACTATATGTTCACTTCTCAGGCTTCAAAAATGAAGGGAGGAAGTTCACTTGGACGAGTTGCTGTTTGACGAAAGCAAGCATATATACAAGCTCAACGGATCTATTATCCCGTCTGTAACAACAGTAATGAAGCCACTGTCTAACAGCTTGTACAAAGATGTTGATAC
>JAUNOG010000049.1 GCA_030531185.1 Ruminococcus sp. | reverse complement strand
AGGTAAGAAGTTAGAAGTAAGAGGTAAGAAAAGGTGCGCCGGCGGCGTATTTTTATCATTAAATGCTCTGTTATGCACTTGAAATTTTCCGCAGGATATGGTAAAATAAAATCAAAGGAGCTGATACGATTGCTGCACGGATATTTTGACCTGCCTACCTTTACCTTCTTTGACGAAAAAAACGTGTGGGCGGGCAGTTTATACAAGACCTTCAATTTCAGGATAGAGCCGATAAAAAGAAAGCCCGACGACGAACAGAAAAGCGAACTGCGCGTTATAGTATGGTACGGTATGAAATGCTGGGACAAAGCGGATAAATTCGAAGCTGAATACCACGAGGAGTTCTCGCCCGAGGGTCTTGAAAAATGCATCGGCGACCTTACCGCCGAATTTGAAAAATTCAAGCAGATAAGAAAAACGCTGTAATACCGCTCTTTCTGTTTATAATTCAAGCCGCAGGAATTCCTGCGGCTTTTGCATTGCAATATTACTGCGCAAACTCGTTTTCCTGAGTGTTGTAGACCTGCTCCTGAGTGGTGGCAGGTTCGGTGCGCTCAAGTGATATTTCGGAAGAACTGTCGTCGTTATTGACGGGCTTGTCCTCTGAAATATAGGGACCGTCTATAAGACGCTTGCCGTTTTCGTCGATAATTCCAAGATCGATAGCCGTTTCTATAACTGCGTCGGCTACCGCCGCACCGTAAGCGTCAACGTTCTGATCGAACAACCAGTTATCGGTATCGTCGGTAAGAAATCCCAGCTCCAGCAGGCAGCTCGGCATAACGGTATCGGCGTTTATGTAGTAATTTATCTCGGAATTTCCCACATATCCGTACTGCACGCCTCTGTTATCGGATATTCCCACGGTTTCAAGCTTATCGAGGATATTATTTGCAAGCAGAGTATCCGCCTTGGGCTGTTTGTTGTGCACCCACGCCTCTACTCCCGAAATATCTCCGTCGTAGCTGTTTCGGTGGAGACACACAAAGAAATCCGCCCCTGCGTTGTTGGCAATATCGCACCGCTCGCTCAGCTCAAGGAACGTGTCGTCGTCACGGGTCATAACTACAGTAACACCGCACTGTTCAAGATACTGCTGTACCTTAAGAGCCACTTCAAGATTATCGTCCTTTTCAAATCTGAGACCGTCCTTGCTGGTGGTTCCCCCGTCGTAATCTCCGTGACCTGCGTCAACGCAGACTATCAGCTCAACGTCCGAATAGTTGATAACGGGTTTTGTATCCTCCTCGGTTTTATCTTCATCTCCGTCGCTTTTCTTATCCTCTACACTGTCGTTGACGACCGCGGCAGTATTCGAACTGCTGTCGCCGCCCTTGATCTTTCCTACCGTAAACGTCACAAGCTTTACAAAGCCTATGATTATCCCGATAAAAATAACAGCCGCAATAATAATTCTGTTCCAATATATCTTTACTTTCTTTTTGGTTTTTCTTACCGGCGGTCTGCCATAGATCCTCTGAAACTCTTCGTCTGACATTCCGTTCATCAGCAAACTCCTATTGTCTAAAAACTAAACGTATATTTTATTATAACACATACTTTCCGATAATTCAATAACTCTGAACCAAAAACTAATACAAAGTTAAGAGATAATTCATTATATTCATATACGTTTCATACAAAAATTATAGTTTATCCGCCATAAAATTACCTTAAAAAAAGTCCGCCGAAGCCGACGGACTTAAAATTATTATTCCACAAGAGTTCTTTCGTCGCAGTACTCGCATTCCAGGGTAGTTCCCTCTCCTCTGAAATAGTGAGGCAGATAAGTCTCCCTATGAGTAATGCAGTTGGGGTTGGAGCACTTCTGGTGCTTATGCTCAGTACCCGTGATAAGCGGAGCGGGCTTGTCCTCGTTTTTGAGGATAGTCATTATCAGCGCCATTCTTATATACATACCGTACTTTGCCTGTTTAAAGTACATAGCGCGCTCGTCGTCGTCGACCTCCAGCGGTATCTCGTCAACTCTCGGCAGAGGGTGAAGAACGATCATATCGCTCTTAGCCATTGCCATTTTGCTCTTATCGAGTATGTAATTGCCCTTCTGCGCCTGATACTCCTCCTCGGAAGCAAAACGCTCCTGCTGAATTCTTGTCATATACAGCACGTCAAGTCTTCCCACAGCCTCGTCAAGACTTGATACCTCCTCGTACTCGTGTCCGCTTGCGGAAAGAATGTCCTTTACGTATGCGGGCAGCGCAAGCTCCTTGGTGGAGATAAGAACGAACTTATTGCCCTTAAAGCAGGACATTGCCTTGAGGAGCGAATGCACCGTTCTGCCGTTTTTAAGGTCTCCGCAGAAGCCTATGGTAAGATTTTCGAGAGTACCCTTTTCCTCTTTCAGAGTAAGCATATCCGTAAGGGTCTGCGTAGGGTGCAGATGTCCGCCGTCGCCCGCATTGACAACGGGACAGTCGCTCGTTAATGCTGCCGCCTTGACAGAACCTCCCACAGGGTGGCGCATAACCAGCACGTCGGCGTAGCCCGATACTATTTTGGTCGTATCCTTTATATTTTCGCCCTTTGCCACAGACGACGTAGCAGGATTGTCAAAGCCGATGATAGTGCCGCCCAGTCTCAGCATAGCAGTCTGAAAGGACATCTGAGTACGGGTAGACGGCTCGTAGAAAAGCGTACCCATTATCTTGCCCTTGCAGGCTTCGGCATAGTCGGACGGATTTTCCTTGATCTTATGACCGAGGTCAAGCAGCTTTTCCCACCAGCTTACGGGGAAATCATTCAGATCGATCAAATTCAGGTTGTTATAGAAATAACTCATTGAAAACACCCTTTCGCATTTTTATCAAAATCATTATACCACATATTTCTTCATTTTTCAAGAGCAAAGCACATCAAAACAGTCCGCTTGACAAAAAGATTGTATATCGAACATAACCAGTATCTGGTCATAGTCCGAAACGTTGACAAAATCGGACAGCTTGCCGCCCTTTTCTTTTATCAGCTCGGGATCGGCGAGCGTTATCTCGCTGTAATGAGGGGTAAAGAACGGAGCGACAGTATTCGCATAGCTGCCCTTTATGATGAGCAGCTTGGGAGCGTCCTCGAGGCTGGTTTCCACCGACACACGCAGATAATTGTCCCCTTGCAGAAAAACGTCCGTCTCTTTATCCGTTTTAAGGGCGCGCTTAAAATATACCGATTTTGCCTCCGTCGTATTTTCGCCGTCGTAAAGCTCCACCTTCGTTACGGGACTTTGATACTTGGAGCGGAAAATATTTATCCTGTCCTGAGTGATACCGCCGTACATCACCCTGTCGTAAAGCTCCCCGGTATAGGAGGACAAAGCGTATTCCTGATCGTAATTCTGTAAGGTCACAGCATTTAAACCAAGCTTTTTCACAGCCTCGGCGTAAGCGTGGTACGCCCCGAAGGAAGTCCACATATCAGATGTGCGGTAGTATACGTACTCGCTCCTTGAGGAGTACAGCGGATAGTATGCGTCTATCGTTCCCACACCGTCGTCAAGTCCCAGATAAAGCCTGTCTATAAGCTCACGCTGGTCGTTCTTAACGGCAGTGGGCGGCAGTTTGGAGGAATACACTCCCGACGCAGTGGGAGCTGCCATAACGTACACGGGTACGGAGGTCGTTTCTGCGAAATCGTTTATCATACCTATATTTTTTTCAAAACGTTTTTCGTCCACGGCTTCGGAGGTTTTTATAAGTCTGTCGCCGACTATATATACGTCGCCGAACTGCCGCTTGCCAAGCGTAACGTTTATATTCGCATAAAGGGACTTCCAGTTTGCGGACAGCGGAAAATTGTCCTTCACAAAGCCGTTGACCGCATCGGACATTTCACTGTGGGAAAGGCTTTCCTCCTCAAAGGTCGCCTTATGCTGGAAAAACATAAGGCTTACCGCAAACATAGCCAGCATTATGAAAAAAACGGCAACCGTTATCGCGTCGGAAAATTTCTTCATTTCAAATCGCCTCCGTTCAGAACAGCAGAGACAGCGGAATGCTGTCCGCAGAGATAAGGTAAGACGTACACATAATCAGCAGAGCTATGACGCAAACGGGCTGAATGATCGTAAGAATGTATTCGCTCATATTCTCGATCTTTCCTTTGATAAACTCCACAAGCCCCGAGGAAAGGATAACGCATACCGCCAGCAAAGGCAGATATATCCTCAGAAGATGAACGGACATAATATCTATCGTAACGTTGTTTGCTCCGAACATAGCCGCGCAGTAAGCAAAAGCGTCGGATTGATTTTCCGATGCAAGCACAGGAACTGTCACTAACAGCAAAAACAGCACGGCTATCCTGCGGATATGAGCATTGACCTTTTGCAGACGTTCGCCTATGAGCGTTTCGATAATTATAAATATGCCGATAAAAATTCCGAACAGCAACGTGTTCAGCCCAACGCCGTACCACAGCATACCAAGCGCGGAAACTATAAAGATACCCGCAAACCGTAAAATTTTCTTCCTGCTGTCAAACGCAAAGAAAACATAGTCGTTTATCCATTTGAAAAGCGAAATATTGAACCTTTTGACAAAATCGGAAATTCCCGACGCCGCGAACGGCACGTCAAAGTTTTTGCCGATATCAAAGCCCAGCATTAAACCCAGTCCTCTGCCGATATCGGAGAACGCCCACAGCGAAAAATACAGTGCAAAGCCGTAAGCCGCCGCGCCTATCCATGCGGTAAGAGCGGGCAGGCTGTCAAGATCTATCGCCTTTACGTCGCACCACAGCTCGAACATTGCGTCCGCAAGTATAAGCTTTTTAGCGTAGCCCACAAGCAGAAGCTTGATACCGTCCGAAATTTTCGCAAAGGAAATAACGGGCGTTTTCAGCGTTTCGGATATATCGTCAAAACGCAGTACAGGTCCCGCGCACATAACGGGGAAAAATAAAATGTATTCCGCTATCTGCGCAAAGGAATGCCGACAGCCGTATCTTCCGCGGTAAATATCTGCGCAGTACGAGATCGAATGGAGCGTATATACCGACAATCCGAAAGCCGACGCGCCCTTTATAAATCCGCTGTCCGTGATCAGTCCTATAAGGCTTGAACCCGAATTCAGAGGGACAAACAGCGCGAACGCTCCGATATTCAGTATCAGCGAACAAATCAGAAAAACGGTCTGCTTATGCCTTTTTCCTCTGAAATTGTAGATCAGTATACCGAAAATATATCCCCCCAGAACCGATACCGCCATTGGTATCATTCCGACAGGGTGTACCCAGCAGACGACAGCGGCGGAGGCAAGGCTTGCAAGCTTACCCCTTATTTTCGGAGAAAGCACAGCGTACAGCGCCATAAACACAGGCACAAAGAAGTACAGAAATTCTATACTAATCATCAGAATGCTCCTTAACAAAATTCTCAAAAAAGCTTATGAATTCTTCCCTGCCAAGCATAACGCTTACCGCGTCGCGCAAAGCGTTTGCGGAAAGTCCCTGCGGCAATTCAAGCGCGGCGGCGATCTGCCGTCTGAGACTTGCGCTCCCCTGTCCTCCGCTGAGACCGAGCATAATAAAATCCGTTTTGGTCACGGGAGTTTTTTCGCAGACGCCGCCTGTAACTCCCGCTCTTTCCAGAGCCTTGGAAATGACCTCTGCGCTCATTCCCTCAACGCCCAGCTTGCCCTCTTTGGAGGGCGCGGCCTTGCGTTTTTCCTTGCCGAATATCTCGGGGACGTACACGTTTATAACGCTCCCGTTCGGCACTATGCTTTTGATATGTCCCCTTATCTGCTGTCCCGCATAATCGGAGTCGGTCATAATTATTATTCCGCAGGTCTTTGCGTAAAAGCGTATAAGGCTTGCCTTTTCGGGGTCATTGTAAAGCCCGAACCCGTCGGTAGTGATTATAACTGCGTCTATTATCTGCGACAGAGTTATCTTGTCGTATTTGCCCTCCACGACTACCGCCTGCCTGATCTTCAGCTTTTCCATATCAGCACCTTAACGCCATAGATCTGGCGATACCCTGCTCCAGCGTAAGCATATCGCTCTCCTTGCCCGACGAGTGAGTTTTAAGCCGCAGATCTGTCTGAGAAAGTATCTCAAGGGTCTGCCGTATTCTCTCGGAGGAAATATTACCGCATTCGGAATACGCATTTTTTACGGCAAATTCCCGATTTTTAGGATACTTGAAATCCCGCGCGGCGTCCTGATAGCTTATCCCCGACGAGCGGGCAAGCTTGGCGCGGTAGATATCCGCCAGCGAAAAGCCGATAATGCCCAGCACTTCAAACGCCTCGTAGTTCTGAGCCGCAAGCTCCTGCAAACGCTTGAAAACCATTTGCGCGTTCCCTCTCAGAATATTAATTGCAAGATTGTAGCCGTCGCTTTCGATATGACGGATACACAGCTCGTCAATGTCCTTTCGGGTTATCTCCCTGCCCTGAGCATAAGCGGAAAGCTTGTCTATTTCCTGCTTAATGTAAGCGGAATTGCAAAGACACATATCCGCCAGATATTCTGCGTCCTGTTTGGAGACAGTACAGCCCTCCTTATACAGGGCGATTGATATCGATTTCCCCAGCTCTGAGGCTTTTTTAAACGCGAAATCGCACACCTCGCCGTACTTTGAACAGAAATCCGCAAAGCGTTTGTTCTTGTCGGTGAGGTTTCTCTTGTTCTTGTAAAGGTCAACTCCCGTGGCGTAGATTATCACCGTTGTAGTGTCCGATAAATTGGACAGCAGTTTTTTTATATCGTCCGTATCGTTCTTTGGAATGCTGTCGATATTCAGATCGTTTACGGTAATGACCACTCTGTCCGCAAACATAGGCAGAGCCTCGCAGGCGTCGGCAAGCTCGGAGACCTCCAGCTTTTTGCCGTCCAGCTTGTGCAGATTCATAAACTGAGCGTCGGGAGGGCAAAGCCTTGCGACCAGCATTTTCGTATAGCTTTCAAGCGCCGCTACGTCGTGTCCGTAAAAGTAATAGAGACTTGCGATCTCGCCGTTTTTAAGATTTTTATTCATAGCCGTTACATTAGTTGAACCCATAGTCAAGCCTCCTTACCAATAGGTCTTTATCATTTATCTCAAGCGGGAACTGTTCCTCAAGCGTAACGTATACATCGCCGTTTACCGTAAATCCGTTCCCTCGGAGACAGTATGTATTTTCGCCGTATTCTATCATATATCCCTCGCTGCCGCAGATTATCTCCATACCGTTGAATTCGGCGCTGTCCCCTGTTTGAAAACTAAAAGTTCTGTCAAAATAATCGTTTCCCGCAGGAGCAAGATACATCTGAGGAGCCGACGAAAGCTCCCGTTCGTATTCCGGAATGTTATAATAGCAGTCGTCAAATATGAAAATTCCTCTTACGACTTCGATACCGCGTGCGCAGATAAAACGCTCGACTGCTCCGTTGTACTTATTCGCACTGCCGATATTCAGTACCGCCGCCTCGTTTCCCGAACAGAGGATATAGACCGCGCTTTTCCCGTCGGGCAGGACTGTGATCTTAATGTCACGGTTCGTCGATACACAGACGTTTGACATCAGCACCCACAAAGCCGTTACCGTTGTACAGCTTGCTGAAAAGCTGTGCTTTTTCTCAGAAAGAAATCCTGCCGCTATGGGAATAAATGCGGTGGCGGCTACCGTGAACAGAAATACTTTGTTTTCCACAGTAACATAGGAAAAATTCAGAGAGGAAATGACCTCAGCCGCCTTGATAACGGGCTTTACAATAATTTCCGAAAGCCTCAGCGCAGGAACGGCGATAAGCTCCCAACCGCCCGTAAGTACCGTTAAAAAGCTGATCTGCAAAGCTAACGTGCAAACGGGTACGAGCAGTAAATTCGATATAACAGACATAACCGAAATCCCGCCGAAAAACAACGCGCTTACAGGAGCTGTAAACATCAGAACGCAAGCCGAGCCCACCGCATATCCCGTAAGCTTTGATACAGGCTTTTTCACGGACATTTTCTTTATTATCTTAGGAGCGATAACTCCCAGCGCAAACACTGCGGTAAACGAAAGCGCAAACGACGGGGACAGCGCCGAATAAGGCGAGCCTGCGGTCAGCAGAATTGCGCTCAGTCCCAGCGAATTCAGGCAGTCGCTTTTTCGTCCGAATATAAATCCGCTCTGCCCTAACGTAAGCATTACCGCCGCTCTCACCACAGATACCGAAAAACCCGCGAACAGAGCAAATCCCCATATTTCAACCAGCGACAGCGCATAGACCGTCCGTTTGCTCCTGATGACTGCGGAAACCGCCGCGGAAAACAAAGCCGACACTATAACGAGATGCGCTCCCGATACGGCGAAGATATGACCTATGCCGCTTCGGTACATAGAGGTCTTCATACTCTGCGGCATTTCGCTTTTGTCTCCGCACAGCATAGCCGACAGAAACGCGCCCTCGTCCTCGCCGCATTCCCGACGGATCAGCGCCAGCAGACGGTCGCGGTATTCCTTTACCGCCCGAAAGATGACATTACCGCATTCTCCGCTGCGCTTGACGCTCTCGGCGGAGCCGCCCTGAAGAAAAACTCCCTTCGAGTAGTAATATTCCCCGCTCCGAAAGCTTATGCTGTCCGTTATCCTGCTTACCTTTCCCGTAACTGAAATTTTATCGTAATAGCGGTAATCGTCATAAGGAACGAAAAACGTTATCTCCGTTTTAATGCCGTTTACCCTGCCCTTTACCGTCACCGTTGACGTGTCCGAACCGATATAGCCGCAGTCGCTTACATATCCGCTGATAGTAACTGTCCTGCCGTCCAGTGCGGTGAGCTTGTCATAAACGTTATGCGTATAAAGAGAATTCGCAAGAACTCCCGCAAAAAAGAACAGCGTGCAGACAACCGTTTCCTTTTTGCGCTTTGTGCCGAAAAAGAAAAGTATGCCCATTCCCAGAGCCGTCAATAAAAATATCAGATTGAATTTGCTTTGAAAAGCACCGCAGAGTATAAGTCCGCCGATAAAAGGGAAACCCGCCCAGACGCATTTTCTTGTCATTTACGCACCGTCCGTATTTTATCACACGCCGATCAAAGCGACAGGCTTAATCGGCGTGCAGCATTTATATTTTATTATCCCGCAGGCCAAGTCAACGTCCTACCCGCAAGCAGGTGGAAATGAATGTGGAACACGCTCTGTCCCGCAGACTCGCCGCAGTTGGACACAACTCTGAAACCGTCCTTTAGATCCAAGTCCTTTGCAAGCTTTGCGATAACCTCGTAAATGTGAGCGATAACTCCGCTGTTTTCAGCCGTTACCTCGTCAAGCCTTGAAATATGCTCCTTGGGTATCACAAGATAATGAATGGGAGCGGTAGGCGCGATATCCTCGAATACGTACACCTGTTCGTCCTCATATATTTTCTTTGAGGGGACTTCCCCCGCTATTATTTTACAGAATAAGCAATCGTTCATAATTAAAGCCTCCCGTTTATTTAATGAAATTTTCAAGAATTCCGTCGAATGCGTTTATTGCCTCGTCTATCTTGCTCTTGTCGCCAATACCCGCCATAGCCATATCGGGACGTCCGCCGCCCTTACCGCCTGTTATCGCGGCTGCCTCCTTGACTATCTTACCTGCGTGCGCGCCCTTAGCTACCGCCGCCTTTGAGCAGACGCAGAGGAATTTGGGCTTTTCGTCCGCAGTGCCCGCCATAAGCAGTATGAACGGCTCGTCGATATTCTTAACCTCGTCGGCGAACTTTTCGTACATATCCGAACCGACGTTAGACATCATATTTGCCATTACCTTAACGCCGTTGACCTCGCGGCAGCGCTTTATCATTTCGTCAAACATACTGTCGGCTATCTTCCTCTTGAGACTTTCGGAAACCTTTTCAAGTCCCTTGTTCTCTTCAAGAATGGACATAATTCTGTCTGCAAGCTGAGCGGGGTCGTTGAGCTTGAGTACGTTTGCCGCCTCCTTGATACGGTTGTTTACCTCGCTGAAAATCCTCAGTACTCCCGTACCCGTAACGCCCTCTATTCTTCTCACTCCCGAAGCGACCGAGTTCTCGGAAACTATCTTGAAAAGTCCTATCTTCGAGGTGTTGTCAAGGTGAGTGCCTCCGCAGAATTCGATAGACGCGGTCTCGTCTCCGTCTCCCATTTTAACAACTCTTACGACCTCGCCGTACTTCTCTCCGAACAGAGCCATTGCTCCCAGCTTCTGAGCCTCGGCGATAGGCATTTCCGTCATTGTAATATCCAGAGCGTCAAGGATATATTCGTTTACCCTTGTTTCAACTCTTTCAAGCTCCTCGGCGGTAAGCGCGCTGAAATGCGAGAAGTCAAATCTTACTCTTTCAGCGTCGACGAGCTGTCCCGCCTGATGAACGTGCTCGCCCAGAACCTCTCTTAAAGCGGACTGCAAGAGATGAGCGCAGCTGTGATTTCTCATAATAGCAAGTCTGTTCTGCCTGTCCACCGTAAACTTAGCCGACTGCCCCGCAGAAAGCGCTCCCTCGATGACCTTTGCCTTAAGCGCAAATTTACCCGCAACGGCTTTCTGAGTATCAAGCACCCGAGCCTTTCCCGTTACCGTCTCAACCATACCTGTATCGCCTGCCTGTCCGCCGCTTTCGGCATAGAAGCAGGTCCTGTCGGGAACGATATAAACAACGTCGTCAACTCCCGCGTTTTCGATAAGCTCCTCGTCCGTGGCAAGGAAAGACAAGGTTCCCTCGTCCTCAAATCTGTCATAGCCCGTGAATTCGGTGCTGAAATCCTTATCTATCTTATGGAAAACAGTCTCGTCCGCACCCATATACTTTGAACCGCCTCTTGCAGTTCTCGCAGTTTCTCTCTGCTTTTCCATACAAACGGCGTAGCCGTCCTCGTCGCAGGACATACCCTTTTCTTCAAGTATCTCCCTTGTAAGGTCTATAGGGAAGCCGTAGGTGTCGGAAAGCTTGAAGCAGCTCTCGCCGTCAAGAACGGTCTTACCCTCCGCCTGCATTTTTTCAATATATTCTTCGAGTATCTTCATACCTCTGTCGATAGTCGAATTGAAATTCTGCTCCTCGGTAGTAAGCACCTTAACGATATAATCGTACTTTTCTTCAAGCTCGTTGTACTCGCACTTGTTGCAGTCCACAACGGTCTTTACAAGGTCTTTGAGGAAAAGTCCGTTGATACCCAGCAGCTTGCCGTGTCTTACCGCACGTCTCAGCAGACGTCTCATAACGTAGCCTCTGCCCTCGTTCGACGGAAGAACTCCATCGGACGCAAGGAACGTGACCGCTCTGATATGGTCGGTGATAACTCTGATAGAAACGTCCTTTTTGTACTCCGCGCCGTATTCGCAGCCTGCGATCTCGCAAACGTGGTCTCTGATAGCCTTTACCGTATCGACGTCGAAGATAGAGCCTACGTCCTGCATAAGAGCGGCAAGTCTTTCAAGTCCCATACCCGTATCGATATTCTTCTGCGCCAGCGGAGTATAAGTGCCGTCCTCGTGTCTTTCAAACTGAGTAAATACAAGGTTCCAGAATTCCATATATCTGTCGCAGTCGCAGCCCACGGTACAGCCGGGCTTGCCGCAGCCGTACTTTTCGCCGCGGTCGAAATATATCTCCGAGCACGGTCCGCAGGGGCCGTCGGTGCCTGCCTCCCAGAAATTGTCCTCCTTGCCCATACGGAAAATATGATCCATAGGAACGCCGATATCCTCGTGCCATATCTTCTCAGCCTCGTCGTCCTCCTCGTAAACGGAAACGTAAAGCTTATCGACAGGCAGTTTCAGCACCTCGGTAACAAACTCCCACGACCACGCTATAGCCTCTTTCTTGAAATAATCTCCGAAAGAGAAGTTGCCCAGCATTTCAAAGTATGTGCCGTGACGTGCGGTTTTTCCCACGTTTTCAATGTCTCCCGTTCTGATACACTTCTGGCAGGTAGTCATTCTTGCTCTCGGAGGAGTTTCCTGCCCTGTAAAATAGGGCTTTAAAGGAGCCATACCCGCCACGATAAGCAGCAGGCTCTTGTCGTTCTGAGGAACAAGAGGATAGCTCTTGTGTCTCAGACAGCCCTTGCTTTCAAAAAATTTCAGATATGCCTCGCGCAGATCATTAAGTCCCGTCCATTCCATAAATACAGATCCTTTCAAGTAATTTTTTCTTCAAGCCGCGACGTTACACAGGCAATAAAAAACGGCTCCGCCCCGAAATATGGGACGAAACCTCAAAGCTCCGTGTTACCACCCAAATTGCAGAAAGAACTCTTTCTGCCGCTCGATACCTTTAACGCAGGCGATACGTCGCTGTTTTCACAGCGCTGCTCAGGTTAGCCACCGACGCATAGGCAGGGACTTTCACCGACCGTCCCCTCTCTGAAACCGCCGCTATCGGATAATTCCGTCAACGCTTTTACATATACAAATATATTATAAAACAACCTTTGCAGCTTGTCAAGGGGTTAAGGCGGATTTTTTACCTTGTGGTGTAGATTTGTCAATGATGTGTTACACTTTTTTTCTGTTGTTATAATTAAATTCGTATACTTCACCAAATTTCACGTAGTCATTATAGACATTTTGTGGAGTATTCCAATCAAGTGCGGCAGTTGGAATGTTGTTATATTCATATTGCCAACGCTTTAATTGCTGTGAATAGTCCTCAAAGCTGTAAAATTTGTGTGTGGCATAAAACCACTCGTTATCTTTTCTGTGTGACCTCTCAACTTTACCGTTATGTCGTGGTGTTTTAGGCTTGATTAATTTATGTATGCAGTTATTTTCTTTACACCAAAGATCAAGCAATGAGGGCTTATCTTTATGTGTGGTAAATCTGTTTGTAAATTCTGTTCCGTTATCAGTCTGAATGCACTCTATTTTGAATTGCCAAGCATTTTGCAGGGCTTTTACAAACTGCAAGGTGCTGTATGTACTTTGTTCTTTAAAAGCCATTAGAAAGCGTTTACGGCTGTATTCGTCGATTGCTGTGTACTGGTAGTAACGTTCACCGTTTGTTACACACGATAGAGGACAATACTTAACATCAATCTGCACACGCTGTCCGCAATAAAACATAGGCTGATATTTCTTAGGCTTTATTTTCGGATTAGGTAGCTTAACACGAACGGCGTTAAGTTTTACAAGCTGTCTATAAAGGCTTGTTATACAACGTTTATAGCCTTTCCGTACAAGCTTGATATAGAGCCGTACAAGCCCAATATTTTTATTACGGGAATACACATTCTTTATTAAACTTATTTCACTTTTAGTGTGAGCTGTAGGGCTTGTATGCGGCTTGTGGGAGCGGTTAAGCAAACTTTTGGTTGTACCGTCATAGCGATTGAGCCACCTATATACATACTGTCGGTTTGTGTTATATTTTACGGCGGCTTTAGTAACGCCGTTTTTCATAGCATATTTTACTAGACTTTCACGGTATTGTGCGAGTTGGTTTGATGTGTTCATTTTGATTAACTCCTAAAATTTTGTGAATAACAGAAAGTGCGGCGAAAAAACGGAAAGCACATTTGTGTAAAAGTTGCTCGGCTACGCTCGCAATTTTCGGCACTTTCAATCTGCGGGTAGGATAGTTCAGTTAGCCGAAAATCTCCAAAGCCGACGGCTTCGGGCTTACGCCCTGAAACTCGCCTAGGGCTCGCCCCCGACGGGGCGGGGGTTGTTGTTGTGAAAGATGTAGGGGGGTATTCGTGCGGAAAATTCGGAATGTCGGCAAAGCCGAGGAAAGAATGTGCAAGCCCCGAGGGGCAGGAGCAGAACAAGCGGTCAAGCCTGTTCTAACTCCATTTCTTTTTCACAATCAATACAAGATATGCGGCATTCTTTTGTTGCCCTAACTATCAGACCACAGCAAGGACAAATATACTTGCGTGTACTCTGCTTTGATTTGGTTTTTGTACCGCAATCACCGCTCGGGCGTTTTTTCATCAAGCGAATTTCTGAGATAGGGCAGATATTTTTTACATACTCGGCAGTATCGGAAGTAAGGCTTGTTACACTCCAACCGATTTTGTCAGCCTCTTCGATATGCAAACCGTGATTTTCGGCAATTTGCTTGAATTTCTTATTGTGATATATACCCGAGCGACTTGTATCTTGAATATCATTAACTAAGGCGTACAAGTGACACATTTCGTGTATCAGAGTAGAGATTATATCATTAATAGGTCGGTCAAGGTAATCACTTGAAATATTGATATGATAGCGCTCCTCATTCCCTTGTTTCCAATCCTTAACGCTTGTTATCCAACCGTAAGCACCTTTTTTATAGCCGCTCTCAAAAGTGATTATGACCTTTGGCAATTCGCCGCCGAAGAAATCAGCATTGATTTGATTGAACATTTTCATTATTGCTAGGTTTAATTCACTCATTGTATATACGTTCCTTTTCTTACACATTGTTGACACTCCTTTTTTGAAAGTTAACTTTCAATTTTTCCTTTATGCCCCAAGGGGCTAGGCGGGGTTAACCGCCTATTTTATTCTTTTACTCCCGCAAAAGTCATTCGATTTACGCCTATATTCTTACCTAAGATTGTATAACCGTCTTTGTGGTAATGTGTAGGCTCTTTATAACCCTCTTTCCACGCCTGTTCTCTATTTTCAAAAATCCTTTCAATCCTTACGCCACAAAATCTAGGAGTATAAATCCAATCATTAATTTTCATAATATCATTTCCTTTCTGAGGTTTTCGGGGTTTCCTCTTCCCTTGTTTCTGTATATATTATAGCACGTATATACGTATAAGTCAATAGACAAATTACACGAATATACGTATAAATTTTTATGCAATTTATACGTATTGACGTGCAATAGAATTTGTGTTATAATAATGCAAAAGGAGTTGATATAATGGGCAAAGTCAAATTTACAACAACGCTTGACAGCGATTTATTAGAATTGGCAAAAATTCAAGCAATAAAGGAGAAAACAAGCGTTGCGAAAATATTAGAAAGATTACTAAATGAATACTTAACAAACGTAAACAAGGACAGAGAAGAGGAATAATATGCAAGAATTATTTACAGCTATTGAGACTATGACAACAGGAGCAATTTTAATAAAGGTTATTGAAATTATAGTTGTTATTTTACTGGTTTGTGCTATTTTTGAAATAGCAGGGAATAGTATAGCAATAAGAAGAAGTATTGATAATCAAAATGAATTAATAAAAAAACAAACAGAAGAATTACATAAAACAAATTTAATCCTAGTAAAACAGTTTACCAAAGACAATGACACAGAGCAATAAAAACGGCGTGCCCTGCAATGCAGGACACCGCCGTTTTTACCATTTGCTTGAACGTCTTAACCGCTTGTTTTGTTTCTTGTCAAGCGGAATAGTACTTGATGTTGTTTCTCCTCTGTTCTGTAAAATCTCCTCGTCGCTTAAATATTCTTTGTTAAGCATATTTGTGACCAATTCTGAGGTATCATATAAATTTCGGTACTGGTTACGCTGTAAATGCGTTGTGGTATAGCTTACAACAGGCGAATAGCTTTTGTTTTCTGTATACATTTCATACTCTTCTATGTCGTATGTATAGCCAGTCATAATACGTGTGAACGGATGCTTGAAATGCGTTTTACAAGCTGTAACGTCTGCTGTAATATCTCTTATCTGCTTATCAAGCAGATTGAACCTTTGAACGGTAGCCATTATCATCATACGCCGCTTGCGGCATTGGCACAAGTGTTGATACAACGATTTAGGAACGCTGTTTCTGCCGCCCGAAAAGTCACGAGAATTAAATATAGTTCCTATCTCGTCAATTAATACCAAGGTGTTTTTAGGGGCGTTTAAAATGTCCTGTGCTGTGTTTAAAGGCAATATCTGAGTATATTCGGGAAAGTTCTGTAGCTTAATATTCGTAAGGATATGTAACTGCGGATATTTTTTACAAAGCTTGTATGCCTCACAAACCATTAAGCTTGTTTTTCCCGCTCCGAATTTACCCGTATAAAGGTGAATGCCCCAACCCTGAAATATGTTTCGCCAATTAAAATATATGCTCATTGCCCTGTCATATCCGTGATACATAAATAAGGCGGGAAAGCGCACAAAATAATCTGTTATAATCATAAAACACCGCCTTACTTAAAGCCCTTGAATGCTCTTATCATCATTTCATAGAGGAATTTAACAAAGATAGTTATCATAAGGCAAGCAAATACAAACTCAAAGCCAAGGACAACAATTTCTTTCCATTTGGTAATGGTTTCGATACACGTTAAGTCACAGCCGAGAGCCTTTAAAAGCTGAATACATACGTTATTTTCATCAACTAACATTTTCTTTTACCTCGCTTTCTGTTTGCTTTAGTTCCTGCTCGTCTGCAAGACGTTCAAGAAGTTTTCTGCGGGACAGCGAACTGTCAATAGATGATTTAAACCTATGTATATCAGCTATAAAGACCGCCGCCCCCACAAAAAAAGACACTATCATCATAAGTATGATACAAAGTATAAGCAGTTTTAACAATGCTAACATAATTTACTCCTTTCTGCAAAACCCGGCGCACCCGTTTCATCGATGCGCCCCTAATTTTTATGTCCCATTTTAGTCCTTTTTGAATAATATTCCAAGTAGTGTTGCACTTGCTGATATTAAAATCATACCAATAAACATACCGCCAATAGTAAAGCTAACAAAGCCAAAATTAAGACGAAAGCCAAACAACCCAGTAATATATCCAAAAATAATACGAAATGTTTCAAGGACATTCACAAAACCACCTCTTTAAAATACAAATTTAATAAGAACTATCGCTAAAAATACAGTAAAAAAGCTTATAAGTATAGTCATAAAATAAGAGGGAAGAATTGAAATAGACGTAGTTAGGAATTTAAAAAAATCAGTTCCCTCAGTAAATATAGATGTTAAATCGGTTGCATCAAAATTGAAACTTTGATAATTTTCAGACAACTTTTTATTATCCTCATAAACTTTAAAATCATCAGGTGAAAGACCTTTATCGCCATTACTTGCCATTTCAAAATCCCACATCTTGTCGGGAGTTATTTTTTTATCGGTGTAAGCAAAAACGCCCTTGTTAGTATCAAATATCTCGCCATTTTCAAGACGTTTAGATATATACTCGGGATATTCAGAAAAATAGAATGGGTCAGAAGTAGCGCAATAATAATCAGGTGCTACAACCTCAATATTATTATTGGGATCATTGTCATCATCTTCAATAACATATGTAATAGTGCTATTTAATTCACCTTTGCACAAACTTTGTTGATTGGCAACGTTGAAATAGTCGGGCGTAGGATAGTCTAAAAGTGTTTGTCTACCGTAAACGACACAATATAAATGCTGATTTTCAGATAATTGGCTTGTATCAATGTTTTCAAGTCTTATACTTACCGTTTTGGATTTCTGTCCTTTTGGAATAATGTAACCTATGTTTGCACCCTGCGCTTTTATCCAGTTAGTAGGCTCGTTGTAATCGTCTGTAACGTCTGCCACAACTCCGCTAGTTGTGTACATATAATATCCATAGTGAACATCAGTATATACGGCTTTGTTTGCGGATTGTGAGTAACCGACACTTTCGGGAGGTTCGGTAGTGATATAAACAATAAATTCATAGGTGTGTTTATTTAAATCAGGATACTTATTAAGTAATTCTATATATTCATCAGTCAATGTTACAGTTAATTCAAAGCTATCTTTTTGCTGTTCTACAAGTCCATTTTCATCACCATTTGCGCCGCCCTTAGAGGGTATATAAACAACATTTTTCATATCGTCCGAAAGTTCGGGGGAATATGTGACGGTAAAGGGGATAGGCGGCGTTGAACCGTCGTTATTTATCTTCTTATCGCCATATGTGATATTCGGTATGTTTGTAATAATTCCATTATAATAACAAGTTCCGTAATTATTATCCATCCATTGACTGGTGTAATCCATTCCTGTGTTAAAAACAAATAAAGGATCTGTATCAGTACCCATTAAATAAGAACTTTTAATCCTAAATTGTACGGCATAAATGCTTGTTCTTGGAGTACTGCAAAGAGTTTTTACACCACCAACATCATCATAGTAAAAATTCAAAGTATCTCCTAATTCCTCTATATCATAAGCGGCAAAATTAACCGAAATACCATTATCGCCGAAAACAACGCGCGCGATATAATAGCAACTAGAAATGTCATACACGTGCTTTTGAAGAATTTCTTCAATGCGCTCTTCTTTAACAGAAGTCAAAGGATTTTCACCGAAAAAGGATAAAAAGTCGGGATTTGAATAATTGGTTAAATAATGCTTTCGTGTCTCGCCACCTACAAATTGGCGAAGTGCCCAGTTTGAGCCATTCAAAATTAAATTATCATCTGATGATGTTTCGCTACTCGCCGAAACGGGGATTACAAATGCCGTAGCAAGAA
>JAUNOG010000048.1 GCA_030531185.1 Ruminococcus sp. | reverse complement strand
TATCTGTAACCCCAAATGCAAATTCTGCATTTGGGGTTACAGCCGATATTTATTTTTGTTTAATTGCTTTCGATCTGTAATACGGCTCCATTGCTTATAATCTGGCTGCCGTAAACGTCGCCGATCACACATCTGTACATATAATTATTCTGAGACAACTGCCCTACAAAGGCTATGGAATTTGTTTTATTGCCTGACGCTCCGGAATTTATCCATGTCACGCCGCTGTCTTTACTGTACTGCCATTGGTAAGTAATTTCTTTTCCTTTTGCCTCTACAGCAAATACGACTTGCTCTCCGACCTTTGCAGTAATATTTTCAGGCTGGGACAAAATTACTGCCTTGTCCCCCACTACCAGATATGCGTTATTGCTGATCAACTGATTTCCATTAGTATCTTCAACAACACAGCGGTATCTGTATCCGCTCTGGCTTTCGGAGGCTATAAAGCTGATAGTGTCCGTCTTGTTTCCCGGTGCGCCTGAAACAGACCATGTTTTTCCGCCGTCCTTGCTCCACTGCCACTGATATGCAATACCTTCTCCTGCCGCTGTAACCTTAAATGTCGCACGCTCTCCAATGTTGACCTCTGCATTTTCGGGGTGCGATAAAATCACAGCTTTTCCTCTCACAATCAGCAGCGCTTCTGTGCTGATAACCTGCGTTTCGTCTGCTCCTGTTACTGCACAGCGGTACATATATCCATTCTGGCTGTCTGCCGCCGTTATTGCAAGAACAGCTGTCTTACTTCCTGCCGCGTTGGAGGTTTTCCAATTAGCTCCGCCGTCCGTACTGTACTGCCACTGATAGCTAAGTCCGTTTCCTTTTGCTATTACTGTAAAGCTTACACGCTCTCCGACCTCGCAGGTCACGTTTTCGGGATTTGACATTATCACCGCTTTATCGCTTGATATCAAAGCCGCTCCGTCGCTGGTAACTTCGTTTCCCTTACCGTCTGTAACTATACAGCGGTACATATATCCGCTCTGGCTTTCGGAGGCTATAAAGCTGATAGTATCCGTCTTGTTTCCGGGAGCGCCCGAAACAGACCACGTTTTTCCGCCGTCCTTGCTCCATTGCCACCGATATGATAATTCTTCTCCGACTGCTGTAATTTTAAAGGTTACACGCTCTCCCGCTTTCACCTCTGCATTTTCGGGGTGTGATAAAATCACAGCTTTTTCTCCCACAATCAGCAGCGCTTCTGTACTGATAACCTGCGTTCCGTCTGCTCCTGTTACTGCACAGCGGTACATATATCCATTCTGGCTGTCTGCCGCCGTTATTGCAAGAACAGCTGTCTTACTTCCTGCCGCGTTGGAGGTTTTCCAATTAGCTCCGCCGTCCGTACTGTACTGCCACTGATAGCTAAGTCCGTTTCCTTTTGCTATTACTGTAAAGCTTACACGCTCTCCGACCTCGCAGGTCACGTTTTCGGGATTTGACATTATCACCGCTTTATCGCTTGATATCAAAGCCGCTCCGTCGCTGGTAACTTCGTTTCCCTTACCGTCTGTAACTATACAGCGGTACATATATCCGCTCTGGCTTTCGGAGGCTATAAAGCTGATAGTATCCGTCTTGTTTCCGGGAGCGCCCGAAACAGACCACGTTTTTCCGCCGTCCTTGCTCCATTGCCACCGATACGACAGTTCTTCTCCTGCCGCTGTAACCTTAAATGTCACACGCTCGCCCGCTTTCACCTCTGCATTTTGGGGGTGCGATAAAATCACAGCTTTTCCTCCCACAAGCAGCAGCGCTTCTGTACTGATAACCTGCGTTCCGTCTGCTCCTGTTACTAAACAGCGGTACATATATCCCGACTGAGTTTCGTTTGCCGTAAACGAAATGCTTTCAGTCTTGTTTCCCGACGCGCCTGAGTTTATCCAAGTCTCTCCATTGTCCTTACTGTATTGCCACCGGTAATCGACGCTCACGCCGACTGCACTGACGCTAAACCGTACTATAGTGCCTGCATCGCATACAACGTCCTCGGGATTTTTTACAATAACAGCCTTATTACCCGTTATCAGGAGCGCGCTTTCGCTTATTACCTGATTGCCCAAACTATCCGATACGATACAACGGTACTGATATCCGTTCTGGGTTTCTGAGGTCCTGAATGCTATGGAATTCGTCTTGTTTCCTGACGCTCCTGAATTTACCCACGGACTGTCTCCGCCCTTGTTATATTGCCACTGATAGCTTAATCCGTTTCCCGCTGCATTCACCGAGAATACTGCAACATCTCCGACATTACAAGTTACATCTTCAGGCTGTTCTACGATAGTTGCCGCTATCTGTAAGCTTTTATCGCCTGTGACAGTAGTTTGCAGACTGCCTTCGCTTCCGTTCAGCTTTACATTGATTACGGTCATTCCGTCGTAGCCTTCAAGCGGATTTGCGCTTACCACGAACTGATCCTCAGATGTAAATTGCATTAAAACGGTTTTTCCGTCCTTAGCTAAAGATACCTGATCTCCCGTGATCGTCACCTCAGCCGATGTATAATAATTCCAACTGATTTCTTCTTCCGACTTCAGGGAATACTGATCGCAGAGCAAAACGGTTTTCTCGTTTTGCAATTCAGCGGTACGCGTCAATGAATTTACTGTATTCTTATTATAGGCAGACGTCAAATCGATTGTGACCGACTGATTTTCGACAGAAGCGGGAACGCTCCGATAAACATTGAGCTGGTCTTCGCCTGCTACCGTGATCGTATTGTGTCCAAAGGCATTTTTACATAAATACTGCCATCTTCCGCCCTCTTCATAATCAAAATAGCCTTCCGACTGATAAGAACCCTTACCTAAATCTTCAAACCATCTGATACCGTCCAAGGTAAATACAAAAGAACCGATGTCTTTATCTTCATGACCTGTTTTCGCGCTAACTCCGCCTTTTATACCCAAGAATGCGGCATTCTTGTCCTGATAATCCGAACGGAGATAATATACGCCGCTCTGTTCAAAAGCCTGAACCTTCTCCAAATCTACCGTATCGGGCGATACTATTCCGCTGTAAAACAGGAAGTCGTATACTTCGACGCTTGACGTCTCGGCATATACTAAGTCACTGTATAGCTGATATACGTCGTTTCCTGTTTTCGCCGCAAACAAAGGACCGTAAAATCCCGGAACAGCCGTCAAATCAGCGTCTCCGTAATTGAAGGACTGATACAAAGCGTCCGAAGAGGCAAACATATAGCGACCGAGAGCGTCGTAGTCCAAGGGCAGCTGATAACCGAATTGCGGCAGTACATAATCGGTCATAGCAATTCCTCTCATAGCCAAAGCCCAATAGGTCACGCCCTCTGTACTTGAGCCGTCCTTAAAATAATTCGGCGCAAGCTCGATAATACAATCCGCCGCCTCGTCAAACAGCCATGAAATTTCTGTTACATTTGTTTCATCTAACAATGCCGCAACAGCCATAGCAACTCCTGAATTGCTGACGATATTGTAATTGTTATTCATAATTACAAAATAATTACTGTTATTATAAGCATTTTCCGCTGTTGTAAGCGCCTTTTCCACAATGGTATCATAAACCGTCTGCCGCTGAGCCGCTGTCATATAGTCATACAGCCAATCGTATCCCAGAGAAATATCATACAGTATTTTGGCGGTATCGATATAGTTATCCTCTGCATTCCAGCTTTGATAACCGCAGACATTCAGCATTTCGTCCAATGCTCTTTCGGCGTATTTTTCATCTCCTGTGAGCTGATAACCGAACGCATATTTAACAATATTGTTGGAGCCTGTTAAATTCAGATCTCCCGAACTCATATCATAAGGAGTAAGCGTATCGTTCAGACCTCTGTCCAAAATACGGATAAGTGTCTGATATTTTTCACCTAACTTTTCATCGTCCGATATCGCCGAATTTATTTCAGCAATCCTGTTTTCGGAAAGTCCGATACGCGGGTGCGCCTGTGCAGCGTATGCTTTTGCCTCCTCGCTTACTGTACGCTCGGACGATACATAAGAACCGTCCATAACTTTAACATCGTCAATCTTTATAGAACCTATAGCGTTGGAATATGTATACTGAAGCACAAGTGCCGCAGCATTCTCGGGAACAGAAATTCTGATCCCTTTTTCCTTCCAGCCGCATGATGTGGAGATCAAAGCTATCTCTCCCGCCTCGCCGACTGCGCTTCCGCCGCTTGACAAAAAGTTATATCTCACGCGGAGCTTACCTACGCAAATATCGGCATAAATCGACTGGCTGATATACAGCTCGTTTACCGAGCCTATCTCGATCTCGTTTGTGAGCATTCCTCGGGCAAGCTCCTCAGAAGTAAAGGCAGCGCACAAAGAACCGTCCTTGCCCGTATCCTCATATATCTCAGGACCAACGCTTGCGTCATAACGCCACTGTCCCCAATCGGAAATGCCGTCATTAAAATCTTCAATATAAATAACGCCCTCGGGTAACTGCTCCTTTTCAATATAGGAACCGTCCCACACCTCGACGTCGTCAATCTGAATTGCGCCTACCGCTGAGGAATATACATATTCCAGCTTAACGGAAGCAGCAGTCTCAGGTACGGCAATGCGGAAAGATTTTTTTCTCCAATTACATGAACTCAGAGATATGGTCTCTGTCGCAGTTGCGCCGAGAGTTCTTTTGCTTTCGTCATAAAACGTATATCTTACCTGCAAGCAGCCGGAAGTAATATCGCAGTCGATAAACTGGCTGATATACAGCTCTGAAACATTCGGGAGCGTGACCGTTCTCGCAATAGAACCTCTGGCTTCGCTGTCACTGTAGAAATAGGCGCAGACAGAGCCGTCGCTGCCTGTTCCCTCTCCGATCTCCAATCCTGCGCTTGTATCATTTCTCCATAACGCCCAATCGGATATGCCGCAGTTGAAATCCTCAGTAAAGATCATTCCTTCGGGAAGCTCGGTTTTGCCTACATATGCGCCGTCCCACACTTCGACGTCGTCGAACTGAATTTTACCTATTGCGGACGAATATACGTATTCCAGCGCAACCGCCCTTGCCTCGGAAGGCACGTTCAGACGGAAATCCTTTGTCCGCCAGTTGCAGGAGCTTTGAGCAAGCGTAATTATCTGCGTATTTCCCATAGAAACGTTATCGCTGTCATAAAAAGTGCATTTTACCTGAAAAGTACCTGATGAGATTTCACAGTAGATCGACTGGCTGATATACAGCTCATCAATATTCTCAAACTTGATTTTGTTTGTGATCGAGCCTCTTGCCTCGCTGTCGCATATAAAGGAAACGCATTTGGACTCGTCTTTTCCCGAGCCTTCTTCAATTATCAGATCGGCGCCGGTATCGTTTCGCCAGATGTACCAGTCGGAAAATCCGTCGTCAAACGTTTCCTGATAGATCATTCCTGCCGACGCGCTTTCAGCAGTCTCCGCGCCTGCCGAAACAAGCGAAGGACCTATTGAATTGAAAATTATGCAAGCCGACAAAAAAACTCTCGCTGCCTTATCCAATATTTTTTTCATTCAAACTCACTCCTTTTAACTCTGAACCGTCTTTACAAAATATTGTTTACGAAATTTATCCCAATTTGAACTTACTGCTCAAATTTAATTTCCCTTTTGTCATTTTATCTATCAACCTTACACTTCGTCCGAATACCGAGGTCTTATGGTATGCGGCTAGGTATATGACATTGGGTACTATACAACATATCAAAGCGCGGATTATTAAATTTCCCAGATCGGACAAATCGATCAGTACGCAAATTCTGTACGATATCAAACAGCTTATCCCTGTTATGACCGCGTAAAACAACAGCATTCGCAGATATTCAGGCAAATATCGTTTGTTGAATACGGAAGTGAACAGATTGTGCAGCAGCCACGGCATTCCTATTCCCAAGGTTGCTATTACGGTTGAAAGCAGAACTCCGTAAATACCGTAAAACTGTACTAAAATGATGTTCATAATAAGATTTGCAGCAGCCGTGATCAGAGGTCGAAATCTATCCTCGTGCCATATTCCCGCCGCATCTTTATATATATTGAAAAGCTGATTTATCTCATAAATGAAATAATAAATAACAAAACATACTACCGCGCTCATAGGGAGCAGATATTTGCTTCCTACCCATAGCTTCATAAAGGGCTGAAACAGACATAACATACAGCAGCTGCAAAAACCTGAGACCCACGCAATTATCAAGCTGAATGTTTCAAAATCCAAGAAATTTTTTTCAGAGGTATCAACGATCAAACTATTGCCTATTCCCGCAGTACAAGCCCCGAAAACCACGGACACTATGCCGATGACCGATGTAAGAATGAAATAGTAATTCTGATAGACCGCCAAATCAGTCAAGCCTAAAAATGCCGAAATGACTATCGTGTCCGCCGCATTTAAAATAACTCCTCCCAATTTTGCGGTAAATAAGTCGCGAACTCTATGGTTTATCTGCTTTATAGCGCCTATGTCAAGCTTTCCTCCGGGCTTATAGTTCGGATACATCTTATCGACGGCAACGGCGGTGGTGATATTTGTAATCGCCTGTGTTATAAGCTTTACGATAACGTATAAATAATAGTTGTGCAGTAACGCCAAGACCAGAAACTGAAACAGATACATCAGCGTATTTGTTCCCAATGTGATCTTGCTTACCACGTCTGTTCTCTGATGAGCGTTAAGCAGACTGTTTTTATATGCAAAAAGCCAGTAGCTCAGCACAGTTGCGCCAAGATTAAGGAGATACAGTATATAAATACTTATTCCCTTTGGAACCGTATCTACTTTGACAAGCTGAGGCAGAAACGGCAGCAGGATCACTCCCAGTATTGCCACGACTGCTCCTATGATACGATAATACAGCCGATACAGTCTCATCAACGCGCAAATCGTTTCACGGTCGTCCTCGACTATCGGTTTATACATACTGTATACCATAGCGGAGCCAACGCCAAGTTCTGCCAAATTCAAAACCTGTAGAATTGAGGTAAACAAACTGCTTAACCCCAGATATTTCATACCCATAAAGTATATCATTGCCGTCCTCATAACAAAGGGCAGGAGCATTTGATATAACTTCAGTATAATTCCGAATATTATATTTCTTGTTGCATTTTTTGTACGTTCAAGCTTCATAATATCTCCTTGTTAATTACTTCCATAGATCGACAGGAAATGAATTCAGCAGTCCTTTCTGCATTGCTTGCAGTTCAGGCAGCGGCATAGGCTGTATATTTTCTGCCTCCTCCAAATTATTTGCAATAACAACAGCATATCGGTTTGTCGAATAATACCAATCCAGGAATTTATAAAGCTCTTTATCCATTCCGTCATTAAGAAAAACGGCGGACACTCCATATGTTTCTGCAAGGATTATCCCATGCAGAGAAGATGATATGATCCGTTTTGAGGAGCATATTTCATTTATAACAGAAGTATGATCCTTAGTTTGAATATCGATGTAATGGATACCGTCTTTCTTTGGAGCGTCCCGCTTTGAAAGATGTCTGATAACAGAAACGTCATATTTTTTTTCTGTATTTTCGGGACTGTAGATCAGCGGCATCAGTATTGCGGGATCTCCGTAAATCTCAGGACATTCATAGCCGCCTTCGATAAGAAACGCTCTTGTAAGAGGACCGCGTACCGCTCGTATATCATATTTTCGGTAAGCAGACTGATTTCCGATTTGCCGAATTGTAGAAAGGCAATGTACACCGCTTCCCCAGATCGTCGCGTCAAAATACTCCATACCGATCAATGAGCCTACTGTAAGGAGATGATGAGTTTTGGACGTTTGGGCATTGACGTCCAAATTATAATAATCAGTGATCCAATCGTAAATAACAACAGCCAGATGATCTCCTACATTGTCCTTTCTGCTCCACCATTCCAGATTTACCTTATGGGGAATTGTCTTTTTCCCGCATAATGAACTGCTGTTTCGTTTCAAAAAATTTAAAATCCTTTTTATCATTTAAAACCTCTTTTTACTTACCCGACGCTTGGAAACAAGACTTTTCAGGCTCTCTTATAAACAGGTGACAGCATTCTTTTGGGAGCCGTTTTCTTCTGAGGTCTGCCCGACGCAAGTACCATAAACGGCAGAAAGGCAAATGAAGAAAACACAACGGTAGAAGACGTCATACCGACAATAAGGCAAGCCATAATGCCAAATACCATAATCACTTCATTATCCTGATAAACTCCGTCTTTTCTTCTCAACGCCGCGATCATTGCCGCTGCATAAATAATCATTCCCACCAAACCCGATGTAATAAGGATACTTAAATACATATTATGCGCAGACGTCGCATAGTCGTTTAAGAACATTTGTGAATATTGTTTTGTGGTCAGCAAACCTTTTCCCAGAATAGGCGTTTTCATAACTTCCTGAGTCGCTATATTCCATACCTTGGTTCTCGTTGTAAGAGTTGCGTCTTTTTTGAATAAATTCTGGACAATATACTGCAAAAATGCAGAATCCTGAACTACGACCAATAAATATGCAATTATTCCGAATACCGGAATGAATATCTTATAATTCAATATTTTATAAAGTATCTTTTTAGAATGACTGAATTTACCTTTCATATCGAGTATAAAGCAGCACAATCCGATAAATGCGATACACGCCAAAGCGGCGGTAGCCTTTGATTTATACAGTCCCAGAACGCACGCAAGAATTATAGCATAGGAAGAAAGTCCTGTTTTTCCGTTCTTCTTTGATAAAAATGTAGAAATAAGGCAGAGCGGCAGATAATAGACAAACCTCTGCGTCTTATATCCCAGAAACCAGTTGATGTTATATAATGTTCGGTACAGACCGTTCGGAAAGATTATCATAGTGCCTAGATCGCATATGAGCAGTACAAGTAAGACCTTTTGCCAAGTCCCCAGTATTTTGGTCATTTTATCCCTGTACATTTCTAAATACAGGGCAATAAGATACGGCGACGTTAACTCTTGCAGAGCGTAAACAATACTGTTCCCGCGAATGATCGTTACAAAAAGAATAAGAATAAAAAACAAGCTAAGAAATCGGAACGAAGACGACCACTTCTTAAATTTGCACAAATATATGGGCAAAAAACCAAGCAATAAGATAATTCTGAATGCAAACATCAATAATGAAAAATATCCGATGATTATAGGAATATCCAAACAAGTGATGATGACAATTAAATTCATTAAGCTTAATAATGTATAATCTGTTAACTTCGCTTTCATATTTTTCCTTTCCGCACTGCGCCTGATAGTTTCTTACTTCACTTCCGCTTTTTTAATATGCTTGAATTTTTGCAAGCCAAAAGTGTCTTTTCAAATACTATCAGCAGTTTTGCAAATCTATTGCGCATTAAAAAATTCTCTGTACGTTCATTTATTGTCCACTGCGAAAATTCAAGCTCATTAAACGCAGTTCTTAATTCGGGAGCACGCAAGATATGCTTTGCTTTTTTACTAAGTTCTCCTTTATCCATTCCGTACTCGATATAATGTCTGATCGTGTTTTTAGCGCTCCAATATTTCAATCGCGAAAGCTGTATCTTGTCTACAGCATATGCCTGAGAAAATCTATAAACCTGATCGAATTCTTCCCACATTTGCGGACGGAGCTTATGACTTGCGCTTCCGCTATTAACATAATAAATATACGGAGTATTTTCAAAAATTTCGATTTCTGAGCCGACGGACATTAACTGCAAGCAGAAGCACAAATCCTCCGCATAATGAATTCCCACAGGAAATTTCAGCCCTCTCGTGCTGAACAATTCTTTTTTTATAAGATACTGATATACCTTGCCTCCGATATATTGGGAACTGTATTGTCTGGCAAATTTTACATCTAACAGGTCGTAACGCAGCTCGTCTAACGTCTCTTTGCCATACACACCCGCAGGAATATTCGGGCTCATAACTGTTTTGCAGCCCGTATCCTTATCGACCATACAATACCCGAACATATATATGTCTTTGGGGTCATCATCATTTTCAAGCATTTCAAGGACAGCGTTATATTCATTGACATCTATCTCGTCGTCCACGTCAATAAACGCAAGATATTTTCCGTCGGCAACGGAAATACCCAGATTTCTCGCGTCGGATACTCCCCCGTTTTCTTTTTCATAACAGCGAATTCCCGAGTCCGTCCCGCCTATTTTCCGACATATTTCGGACGTTCTGTCCGTCGAACCGTCATTGACAACAATGATCTCTATGTTATGCTTACCGTTTAATTTCCGCAGCATATCCAGACATTTTTCAAGATATTTTTCAGCATTGTATGCCGGAATAATATAAGAAACCAATGCAGACATTCTTACGCCTTCCTTCGCTGCAATTTCAATTCATATCAATCGTTCAGAGTTGTATCAAATTCTTCAAATAAAGCAGTCCATTTTTCTAAAACCGCAGGAGCTGAAAAATCCTTAGCTCTTATGACCGCCTTTTTTGACATTTCTTCTCTTAATTTATCATCGGACATTAATTTAAGAATACATTCTGCAAAAGCGGGAATATCGAATTTTTCGATCAAAAATCCCTCTCTGCCGTCCGATATAATTTCCATAGGACCGTCCGTTTCAAAAGCCACGACCGGCAGACCGCATTCAAGCGCTTCCGTTACCACCAGACCAAAGCCTTCCCAACGAGAAGTATTAACAAAAACGGAAGATTTCAGATAACACTCCGTAACATTACTTGATCTGCCCGTCATACGGACCCGCTGCGAGATACCTGCGCTTTGAATGGAATTTTCAAAATCCTGTCGGTCTTTCCCGTCTCCTACTACATAAATTTCCCAGCCGTCCGCACGGCTGTCTTTAAAGACTGATTGCAGGATTTCCGCCAGATAGTCGATACCTTTCGGACCTCGCTCCATTCTTCCCACAAAAATCAAAAACTTACTGTTAAAGTCCGCCTTTCTTTCAGAAACAAAGCTGAGCGGATTGTAGATGTATAAACAGTGTACATTAAATTTTTTTCGGTAGATTTCGCAGTCTTTCTTTGTCAATAAAATCATTGCGTCTAAATTAGCATATAAGGATTTGGCTAATTTTTCACGGCCGTAATAATAATATCCTCTGCGTTTAAAATAAGCATTATATGAACTATGCTGCCAGCCGAAAAGATTTGCTTTTACACGTTTTCTGTCTATACAGCCCAAAAGCATAGACAGCTCTCCGCAGGCTGCGATTACGTCGTCGAATTTCTCATCGGCAAGAAAATCCTCCAATATTGAAACCTTTCCTTTAGGATAATAAAGCGCTCTCATTATCTTATCGGGCAAAGGGATTTCTATATTATTGAAAATTTTTCGTATTCCGCGTACAAACAGATTACTGCTGCCGTTTGCAGCCAAAGGGAAGTTAACAACCTTTATCTTTGGGTTCAAAGGATAAAAAGGCTTTCCCGTCCGTATGCTTATAATGCACAGACATACCTCATACTTTTCGGCAAACTGATTGGCAACATTAGATACGACCCGCTGAAGTCCGCCCTCAACATCCATCCACGGACACAAAAAGCATACTTTCCTATTGTGCATTGCAATGTCACTCCTATATCGTTTTTACAGCAAAATGCTATCGGCGTGCTTATTCTTTCGATTTTTTCCGCTCCAACACATCGCCGTAAACTTTCCGAATTTTTTCCGCGCATTGTATAGCTGTAAAATTATGTTCTGCATAATCCTTGGCTTTTTGCGCCATTTTAATCATATCGCCGTAATTGTCGGCGGCATATTTTATTTTTCGGACAAGATCGTTTTCATCGCCATACTTATATATCAAACCTCGTCCGTCCCTGAGCAGCTCGGGAGTGCCTCCCGTATCTGCGCCGATCACAGGTACGCCGTTCAGCATAAATTCCGCGGTAACCCTGCCAAATCCCTCGCGGGTAGAACATACCAGCGCAGCGTCCGCCTTTTCCCAGACAGGGACAAGATTTTTCTGATGACTTTTTATAGTGACGAAAGCCTCCATATCGGCGCTTTCAATATACCGACGCAGAGAATTATAATAATCCTGATCTCCGACGTCGCCAACCAAAAGAAGGCTTAATTGTACGTACCCCTGATCGTGCAGTTTCTTGACGGCTTTAAGAGCCTCAAGCTGTCCCTTGGTTTTAACAATACGTCCAACCAACACCAAATTCATATGTTCATTTTCCGCTCTCTGTTTTACGGGAAGCGTATTTTCGGCGTAAATTCCATTATAAACAGTTATGATATTTTTTATGCGGTACTCATTTCTGAAATGCTGTGAAACAGCGTCCGAAATGGCAATTACCTTATCTGCTTTACGGAGCAATGCGACTGTTTTTTTTCTGTTTATATATGTTAAATTTACATCGTCCTCCAAGAACTCTCTTAAATGCCAAACCAACGGAGTGTTTGTCCTTATAGCGGAAACAGCTCCTAAGCTGGCGGTACTTACATTAATGTGAACAATATCAATATGCTCTTTCTTTATAATTCTGTAAATAAAAGGCTCAAGGACAAAATTTATCAGTTCCTTCACCATACCCTTTATTTTTGAAGGATTATCGGCAGGGACAGTACAGCTGCTGTAAGGCAAGACGCGGCAATCAATATGATTTTCAAGAAAACCCTTCTCCGCCGCTCCGTGAGTATGTAACAATACTATCGGAACAACGCCGAGCTTTTTAAGTTCTCTTGCATTATTAAGCAGCGAATGATATGCTCCGTTTGTCACACTTACTCTTCCTGCTATAAATAAAACCTTTAATTTGTTATCCATAAATATTTCCCTTATTATTTTTCATAATGCTTATCAAGATAAAATCTTTCCATTTCTGCCGCAGTCGATTTCATATCAAAACCCGCATCGATAATATACTGCTGCATATTGCTGTGACACTGCGGTTCTTCCACGATAGAAAGAGCCTCCAGCGCCCATTTCTCAGCGCCGTAGCTCAGCATAAGCTTTTTATAGAGCGGCGTTACATTTGACTCGGGAGGCAGTCCCTCAGAGCAGATAACAGGTATCCCCGCGGCCTGGGCCTCAATAGCTACTATACCCAGTCCCTCAAATATTGACGGAAATACAAACACGTCCATTGCCTGGTAAATACGCTCCATATCGGCGCGGTTTCCCAGAAAAACAATACTGTCTGTCAAAGACAACCTTTCCGCCTTATTGCGGATATTCTGTTCCAGATCCCCTGAACCTATCAGAATAAGTTTTGCATTTGTTTTCTTTTTTTTAATCTGAGCAAAAACATCAATTAAAAAGCTATGATTTTTCGATGTATGAAAACGTCCGACATGACCGACAACAAAGTTATCGTTCACACCGAGTTCATTGCGTACTTCCTCTCTTATTCTGCCGTCTGAAACAAATTTTGAGGAATTGATCGCATTTTTTAATACTGAAAACGGTCTGTTTTTAAACAGATATTTTCCGGCTTCCTCGGAACAGGCAAACAAGTCGGTCGCGTGGATCGTATACAGTTTCTGCATTATCAGCTTGGGAATCCATTTAATGTCATGCATAGTTTCATTACTGTGCGAATGCGCAATGCGCACAGGGACGCCGCATTTTTTTGCCGTTTTCAGACAAAAATATCCTATAGTAAACGCATGGGAATGAACAATACGGTATTCAGGGTGCTCGTTCAGGATAGTCTTTAATTGACGCATAAACTTAAAAACATTGAAGTCCTCGCGCACGGTAGAGTAATAAATCTTGCCGCCCATTTCAGTTATCTCATCGTCATAAAACTGCTTTTCGGGATATTCGACTAAAAAATCAAACTGTACCTTAGTACGGTCTATTTTTCTGTATATATTCATCAGAAGAGCCTGCGTGCCGCCCGCTTCCATTCTCTGTAAAATGTGTAAAACACGAATAGGTTCACTCATACTTATTTCTCCAATAAAAGACATTCGGTGTTTACCTGCTGTTATGTCTTTTCATAATTTTTTCAATCTGCGCTTAACAGAAACAGGAATAAGGGACTGTATCAATCCGCTGTACTTTCTCCAGCCGATATTTTCAGAAAATCTCTTATCAAGCAAATCCCAGTTTCCTTCTTCATACAGCCTGAGAATTTCTTCCCTTTTCCCGGGAGAACTCGGTCTGCTCAATTGACTGTTTTTCATTGCCGCCTTTTCAAAATCGGACGGCTTCATATCTATGCAGTCGCACATCTCCTGCAACAGGTTTTCCCCTTGCTTAGTATTAACAATTATAACAGAAATACCCTTTGATTCATTCCAGCCCTTGTTTCCCAAATATTCGGGGTGAGCCTTTTCAATGCCCCAGTAATCTCCGACAGTCAAGTCGGCAGGTCTGTGCGGACTTGCGTATTTGCACTTATAGCAACTATCCCGACATATCCAGCCCTGATAAAAATAATACGTATACGAGGAAGCGTTCTTCCATAACTTTTTCCTTACAGTTCCGCTTTCTTTTTCAATTGAAGCACGTCCGTCGCTGCCCCAGCCGAGTGACTTATCACGAAACGTAAAAGACGTTATTTTGCCGCCCGTATTTTTTTCCAGAACACCGATATATTCCCGAAACATACGGTTGTTGGGAACTCCGTGACAGATTATATCTACCGTAAACAGATTGTCGTAATCTTTTCCGAGATAACCGTATAATCCCGCTATCTGGCAAGGCGTGCCTGAATACAGAACCTTTCTGCCCTCCGCTAAAAGCTTTTTAGCCTGCGAATACGTATCGCCGATATTGCTTTGCGTATATTTTGAGCCTTGCAATAATTCCAGCTTTCGGATATCGTCTATCCAGATATGACTTACGCTCCAATCCACGCCGAATGCGGCGCCGCATACAGCACCGCCGTCCTTTATGATCTTCGCAGCCATAGCCGCAAAAACTCCTCCCGACGCGGACTTGGCAACTAAATTTTCATCGTTTGCAACAGCCGCAAATGTCTTTATCGGAGTGTTTTTTACTTCCTCATTCCGGAAACTGCAAACGCTCTTACATCTGCCGCACCTGATACAGACGGAATCGTCAATTTGCGGATACATAAATCCATACTGATCCTCGCGCATAGAAATTGCCTTAACGGGGCAAATATTCATACACGCTCCGCACCCGCAGCAGGCAGACTTTTCGGTAAACAACACAGGAATTTCCTTTTTTACGGAATCCATATCGTTATCCTGCATTACTTTCATTTATAAATTCACTCACTTTTTAGCTTTTGATTTGATTTTCTAAGTACTGATAAGTATGTCTGCGTTCTTTTTGAATGATATTATCGGTTTCGTCATAATCTATCGGGAAAGACAGCATTTGAGAAAGCTTTCCCGTATCGTCGGTCATACGGCTTTCTAAATGAAGCCGTTTAAGTAAGTCCGTAAGCTTTTCCGCATTTCCGTAGCCGCTTTTTCTTACTACCGATACGAAATTATTATGCGTAATAACCGACATAATAGTTCCGTGAAAGGTATCTGTTACAACGCATTCAGCGTCTCTGAAATATGCAAGCACCTGAAACGGCGAACAGTCGATAAACTTGTCGCAGCAGCTTTGCAAGCCTCCGATACAGAAAATTTTCAAGCCTTTTTCAGCTGCGTATGATTTGATTTTCTCACATTCCGATTTGGTAAATCTTCCCGAATAACCATACAATATCATATATTTGGTTTCGGTAATGCGAGGAGGGATCTCCTTGCACCGCTCCATAAAGTCATAAGCTAAAACAGGATCAACATTGTACTCAGGCACTATACCTGTAAGCTCCGTTACGATCTCGCCGCTGTTTGCGTCACGAACGGAAATAGCGTCAAATCCGCTGAGACACTCGGCAATTTTATCTTTAACTTTATATCTTTCAAGCTTATTCAACGTCGTATTGCCAAAGGAAGCCGCATAGCTTATCAGCCTTTTAGCACGGTTACCTTCGCCGAACAGCTCCAAGGAAAAGCCTACGTTCGTATTATTCTGAACGCAGTTAAAGACCTCGTCGCTCCCTATCACCAATAAATCAAGCTCGGGAGTATAATTCATTCGCTGATCTATTCCCAGATAGTGATAATTATTTTCCGCGTAATTATTTTTATACTTGATAAAAGCGATCTTGTCCTTTAAAGAAGCCTTATATTTCAGAACCTCTAAGCCCTTTGAGATTTTACGGAATACTCCCCTGCCGCCGTTCGGAGGAACAAGACATTCGCCTGGACGATAATCCACAAAGACTACGTTACAGCCCAGATCCTCCAAAATCTTTTTCAGTCCGTACGCCTGCAAAAATGAACCGTAATTCAATATGCGCTGCATAGACAGAATGCCGACCTTGCTCATCGTTTCTTTTTCCCCTTTTCAACCAGTTCGTCTGCAATCTTCTCAAAGGATAAAATAAATTTCTCATTATTGCTTATTAATCCGGCGTGCATTGACGCTACTATGTTTTCATAATTCAAAATAGTCTCGGCAAGCATATCGATTTCGTTCACAACAATAATATTTCCCTGCCTTTGTTCAACAGCCTTTGAAAAATCGACCTGATGATTGTTAACGTGTTCCCCGAACTCTTTTCTGCGGGGAATTACAATAGGTATCTTTCCAAGCTGCAAAGGCAGTATAAAGCTCGAGGGACCGCCATGAGTAATTACAATACGGGCTTCTTCCGTATACTTTACCATATCCTGATACGGGAACAGCTTGCTCCATTTGCAAAACTCAGGCTCATAGGTGCTGTATCCGGTCTGAATGATGATTTCTTCTTGGGAATTTACATTTTTTTCCATAAGGTCCATATATTTTATCAATCGGTCAAACTGCTGTTCGTGCGTGCCTACAGTAACAAATATCAATTAGTTCACCTCATAAATATACGATCAGAATATGCTGCCAAGATTGATTGCTTTGGGATAAACTTTCTTCATTTCCTCCCACTGAACAATGAACCTGTCAACGATCGGATAAACCAGTTTCCCCGTCATTGTAGGCTTATCGATGCGGTCAAACACTTCAATATAAATAAGCTTTGCTCCGAAAAGCTTGCCAAGCCAGAAAAAAGGTACGGCTACGGCAGCGCCCGTTGAAACTATCAGATCGGGTCTTTCCTTTCTGAGAATTTTCCAAGCCAGCTTAGTATTAATGATCAAAGCTTTCAAACTGCGGTTTGTGGGATAATAGCACGGATACATTTTCTCATCAGCCAAAAGGCTCCTTGCGTCCTCCTTGTCAAAAGTGACCCAGAACCGCTCTTTGTTCTCCCAAAACGGCTTTAACATATACAAATGCGTTAGATGTCCGCCAGACGAACCAACCATACATACTTTCATTTGATTATCTCCTAGTCACGCTGAAAAATATCGCGCGTGTATACCTTTTCTTTAACATCGTCAAGCAGCTTATCATATCGGTTTGCAATTATCGCCTGACTACGCTCCTTGAACTTTTTCAGATCGTTGACCACATTACTTCCGAAGAAGGTTGAACCGTCCGGCAGAGCAGGCTCGTATATTATCACTGCTGCACCCTTGGCTTTCACACGTTTCATAACGCCTTGGATACTGCTTTGGCGGAAATTATCGCTGTTGCTTTTCATAGTCAAACGATAAACTCCGATCACGCAGGACTTTTCTTCGTCCTCATTATAATCCCCTTTGCCGTAATAATCATAATAACCCGCAAGCTTCAGCACGCGGTCGGCAATAAAGTCTTTTCTCGTCCTGTTGCTTTCCACAATAGCCTCAATTAAATTCTCAGGCACGTCGGCATAATTAGCCAGAAGCTGCTTGGTATCCTTCGGCAGACAGTAACCGCCGTATCCGAAAGACGGATTATTATAATGAGCGCCGATACGAGGGTCGAGACAGACGCCGTCGATGATCTGCTTTGTATCAAGCCCTTTCATCTCTGCATAAGTATCCAGCTCGTTAAAATAGCTTACCCTTAAAGCCAGATACGTATTCGCAAACAGCTTAACTGCCTCCGCCTCGGTAAATCCCATAAACAATGTGTCTATATTTTCCTTGACGGCGCCCTCTTTGAGCAGTTCGGCAAAAAGACGAGCGGCTTTCACCAGTCGTTCGTCCTCCATATCGGTACCGACAATAATACGGCTGGGATAAAGATTGTCATACAAAGCCTTGCTTTCTCTCAGAAACTCGGGACTGAATATAATGTTCCCGCTTCCTGTTTTCTCACGAATAGACGCAGTATACCCAACGGGAACAGTACTCTTGATAACCATAACGGCATTCGGATTACATTCCATTACCAACTTGATGACCGTCTCCACCGCAGACGTATCAAAATGCTGCGTGACCGAATCATAGTTAGTCGGAGCGGCAATAACAACAAAATCCGCAGCGCTGTACGCTTTTTTTGCGTCAAGCGTTGCAGTTAGATCCAAATCCTTATCAGCAAGATATTTTTCAATATATTCGTCCTTGATCGGAGATTTCCGATTATTGATCAGTTCCACTTTTTCAGGAATGATGTCTACGGCATAAACTTTATGATGCTGAGACAGCAGTGTGGCAATACTAAGACCGACATAGCCTGTACCTGCCACCGCAACGGTATATTTTTTATCCATAGGTTTACTTTCTCTCCTCCGACGAACGGGTCTTAGTTTGGATTGTCCTGAAATTATTTTTTATAATGTTCTCAGGTATTATTCCCATATTTTATAAATACTTTCAGAGAAACAGTACTGTTTCAAAT
>JAUNOG010000047.1 GCA_030531185.1 Ruminococcus sp. | reverse complement strand
AGGAGCCCCTTGCGGGTCAAGGGCAGAGCCCTTGTCGCCTCCGCAGAGGCGAAATCCCCTGCTAGCGGCTAGAATTGGAAGTTCCCACAAACGGCGCACATAAAAGAAATCTAAAACGAATAAAAAGAAAGACGGCGCACAACCTATCAAACCCGATAGATGTGCGCCGCCTGCAATTTTACAGCAAATTCCGAACAGGAATTTGCACATTAAAATTGCTATGCCGACGTAAGGAGGCATAGCTAGATGTAAGAGGTTAGAAAGCAGAAACATACGGATAACCGCTCTAACCTCTGAAAGCATTGTGCATTGTGACCGCTGACAAGCCTTTTGCAGACTGTCAATTTATACAAAAATCGCTATTGACATTTAGGCATAAATACCATATAATAAAAGTATAAATATTGCCCTGTAGTGTTTTCCTCAAAATTCACTAATACCAAACCTTTTATTTACGCATATTTAACCAAATCTTTAAAATCCCTTGTTTTTATTCTTGCAAAAAATCGGAAAATGTGATATAATTTAAAGGGCAATTTTGTAAATAGGGATTTACCTAAATCTAGGAGGAATGTAATATGGCAAAAGCAGTTGAGAAAACGATCTCAAAGGAAGAGCTTAAAAAGCAGTTTGTGGACGTTCTCCACAACGACTTCCAGACTACGCCCGAGGAGGCTGACGACCGCCAGGTGTATGAGGCGCTTTCCAAAATCGTAGTGGGCATTCTCAAGGCTAAGAGAAGAAAGTTCACGGTCAAAACTCAGTCGGAGGGCAAGAAAAAGGTCTACTACCTTTCTATGGAATTCCTTATGGGACGTTCCCTCAAGACATCTATCTATAATCTTGAAATGAATAAGCAGACTACCGCTATGCTCAAGGATTTCGGCATTTCAATAAACGGTATCTACGAGCAGGAGCCTGACGCAGGTCTCGGCAACGGCGGTCTCGGCAGACTTGCGGCTTGCTATCTTGACGCTCTTGCGGCAGACGGCTACCACGCAACAGGCTATTCTATCTGCTATGAGTATGGTATTTTTAAGCAGAAGCTGGAGGACGGCTGGCAGACTGAGCTTCCCGACAACTGGCTCCCCGGCGGTTCGGTATGGCTCGTTCCCGTTCCCACAAAGGCTGTGGAGGTTCGTTTTGACGGCGAGCTTAAGGAGTACTGGGACAATCAGTATCACTGCGTAATTCACGAGAATTATACCTCCGTTATGGCTGTTCCTTACGACCTGTTTGTATCGGGCTACGACAGCGAGGCTGTTTCCAAGCTGAGACTTTGGAAGGCTGAAATGTCCTCTTTCGATATGTCAATGTTCAATAAGGGCGATTATTCAAAAGCTCTCAGCAAGAATATTATCTCTCAGTCTATCACAAAGGTGCTTTATCCTAACGATAACCACGCAGAGGGCAAGTCTCTCAGACTGAGACAACAGTACTTCCTTTGCGCCGCTTCTATCGGCGATATCGTAAATCAGCATATGTCCGTATACGGCACGTTGGATAACCTCCACGAAAAGGTAGCTATCCACATCAACGATACTCACCCGACCCTTGCTATCCCCGAGCTTATGAGAGTTCTGCTGGACGACTGCGGTTATTCCTGGGATAAGGCTTGGCACATCGTTACAAATACATTCGCATACACAAACCACACAGTTATGCCCGAGGCTCTTGAAAAGTGGGACTGCAATCTGCTCAAGAGCGTTTGCCCCAGAATTTTCTCTATCATCATCGAGATCAACGAGAGATACTGCCGCGACCTCTGGGAGAGATACAAGGACGAGGGCAAGGTTTCGCATATGTCAATCGTTGAGAACAACAAGGTCAAGATGGCTACGCTCTGCGTTCACACTTCGCACAGCGTAAACGGCGTTGCTAAGATACACTCCGAGATCATCAAGAAAGAGACTTTCAAGGACGAATATCTTGATACGCCTCACAAGTTCAAGAACGTTACTAACGGTATCGCATACAGAAGATGGCTTTATCAGTCCAACGAGGGACTTACAAACCTGCTCCGTGAGAAGATCGGCGACGGTTTCCTGAGAAATGCGGCTGAGCTGAGCAAGTTCTCCGTATTTATGGACGACGATGAGGTACTTGACAGACTGGCGGCTATCAAGCTTGACAACAAGAAGAAGTTCGCTAAATACGTTAAAAACCAGTACGGCGTTGTTCTTAATACCGACTCCATTTTCGACGTACAGGTAAAGAGACTTCACGAGTACAAGAGACAGCAGCTCAATGCGCTGAATATCATTGCTCAGTACAATTATCTCAAGGCTAATCCCGACGCGCCTTTCACTCCCAAGACATATATTTTCGCGGCAAAGGCTGCTCCGGGATATTATATGGCTAAGCAGATAATAAAGCTTATCTGGAACATTTCCGAGGAGCTTAAAAAGGACGCAAAGCTCAGAGAAAAGCTTAACGTTATCTTCCTTGAGGACTACAACGTATCGCTTTCCGAAATTCTTATGCCTGCGGCTGATATTTCAGAGCAGATATCCCTTGCAGGTACTGAGGCTTCGGGTACGGGTAATATGAAGCTTATGATAAACGGCGCTGTAACTCTCGGTACAATGGACGGCGCAAACGTAGAGATACACGAGCAGGTAGGCGACGAAAACATCATCATCTTCGGTATGAACGTTGACGAGGTAAACGCTTGCAAGGCAGGATACAGGTCTATCGATATTTACAATTCTAATCCTGTTGTAAAGCAGGCTGTTGACACTATCCAGTACGGTATCAACGGACAGCAGTTTGATGAGATCGCAACAAACCTCAAGAATTCAGACCCATATATGGCTCTCAAGGACTTTGACTCCTATCAGCAGGCACAGAAGTATGCTTCGGAGTGCTACGAGGACAAGAAGAAGTGGCAGAAGATGAGCCTTGCAAACATTGCAGGCGCGGGAATTTTCTCCGCAGACCGTTCTGTTGAGGACTACGCAAGAGACATCTGGGGACTTTCAAAGTAATTCGGAAATTGCTTTTTATATGACAAAAAGCGGCGCAGAATTCGGTTCTGCGCCGCTTTCAGATATTAATTTATTTTACGGGAGGAAACAGATATGTCGGAAATTCGCAGATATATTAAATTCTACGGACGCGTTCAGGGCGTGGGCTTTCGTTACCGCGCCTATTATGCGGCGCAGAGCTTCGGAGTTAAGGGCTGGGTGCGAAACTGCTCCGACGGCAGCGTAGAAATGGAGGTTCAAGGCTCAGAAGAAAGCATTGACAAGATGATAATGTCCGTTGAAAAGGGCACGTTTATCGTTATTGAAAATATGGACTGCCGCAGTCTTCCTCTTGGAGACGATAACGGATTTGTTATCAGGGATTAGCGGTTACGGGGCAATATTATCCTTACGCCTTCCCTTTAGAGGTAAAAATCGGAAACGGACTGATAACAAAATGTTTTTTAATACTTCATCTGCGCCACACGTTTTTCTATATCCTCTTCGTCTATGCCGAACTTGTCAAACACCGCAGCCGCATAGCTTGTGTCCGTCGGCATTCCTTTTTTGATCTTGTATTTTCGCTCGCCCGTTTGCTCGTCTACCGTTACAACTATACTCTCGATCTTCGTATGTAATTCTCCGCTGTCGTTCAGCTCTTTTGCCTTGTATGCAATGTCCGTCAAGTGAGTGGCGAAAATTCCTCTTACTCCTATGCGGCAGAATATCTTTACCAAACGAGCCGCAATGTCTATGCATTCCCTCGGGGTCGTACTCTGTATGGACTCGTTCATAAGCAGAAGAGAGTGATTGGTAATGGTGTCGCTTATCTCCTTGAATTCCTTTATTTCAGTGGTGAAACGGCTGGAGTTTATACCCAGCTCCTCCTCCTTTGGGAAATGAGTGTATATAAAGTCCACAGCGGATATCTCACAGCTTTCTGCGGGGACATACAAGCCCATTTGCGCCAGAGCCTGGCATATTCCCAGACCGCGGACAAAGGTCGTTTTACCGCCGTTGTTAGCTCCCGTGAGAATATAAAAGCCGCCGTTTTCGTCAAATGTGATGTCGTTTGTGACTACGGACTTTTTATCTTCCTTGGCGCGGATATTGTATATCGCCGCCTCGTTATAGTAAATAAGATCAAAAAGCCCCTTTATATCCGCCCTGCGTTCCTCCTTGGGAAGCACTGTCGGACGGCACATTTTAACTCCCTTAGCCTCCGCGCTTTCGATGAGCTGAACCGCGCCCATATAAAATTCAAGCTGATAGTTTATGCTGAAAATGTCCTGAAAACCAATGCGCTGATAGTCCGCCATTACGTCGGACAGCTTTTTCACATATCCCTTTGTAAACTCGTCAAGCTCCTTGAAAAGAGCCTCGTCAACGGTGTTTATCAAAAGCTCGTCCGCAGAAAGATCATCGTCGTTTCGGTACTTCCGGTGTAAATTCTTCACCGTCTTTTCGGGAAATTTCGCCCCTCTGTAAAGTATGCGGTCGAACAGCGACGGCTTTAAGCAGTATTTCCGGTCGGAGTAATCAACTATCCCCGCCGAAACGGGAACAAGATTTTCATTCAGATTTATCGCTACGGTCACACTGCGTATGCGGTTTTTCAGCGCCGTCTCAAGCTCGGACAGATCCGCTTTCATTCTGATAAAATCCTTGTCCGCATAACCGTCCTCGAAATAGCCGAAAAGACGGTTCACGCCGTCGGATCGTATCTCAGACCTGTGTTCGGAATAAAATGCGTGCATTATTTCCATACACTCCACATAAGCGTCAAAGGCTCTTATAGCTTCGGAAAGCGTGGTAAAGCTGTCGGGCTCGGACAGATTGTAAATGTTTCCTCTGTCGTTTTCAACCATAATATTGACTATCTTCTGCACCGTTCCCGCAAGCTTGGGAATGTTTATAAAGTCCTCGAGAATGTCTTGACGGTACTTTATGACCTCCAAATCGTCGCACATTTCCTCGAACATTTTCACAAGTCTGTACTGATAATGTCTGCATATAATGTCGCTTACCTTTTCAAGCTCCAGATTATTTATATAGTCGCCGGGCAGACTTGAAAGATTTGCTCTGCGCCTTTTCAGCCTGTCTCTGCTTTCCTCGTCGGGATAGAATAGATCGACAATGGGGTTAAGCTGTTCTATTTCGTCGTGTTTCATAAAAGCCTCCGTATGTTTTAAAACCTTTCAGTAAAAGTGTACCATAAATTTACCTGAAAGTCAATGAATTTATGATGCGGATATCAGGATACTTTTTTGTTGTAATTATTTACAAAATTCAGCTCTCCGATTTGTGCAAATGGGAAATTTTACTGTGAGGTCATTTCTTTGATTTAAGAGTACGGTGTTCACAAAAGTGCGTGAAACGGCGGCTTTGTCGGGATTACGAGACGGCAGAGCCGTTTTTTCTTCGGTATGGAGGTCCTAAGGGTAATATTGACAAATGAATAAAAATAATGTAAAATGTTAATATAGATTATATATTTTGACGTGCAGTACAAAAGAACAGCAATCTGAGAGGAGAAAGAATATGAAAAAAATAACGGCGGTCGCATTGATTTTTGCGGCAGCGCTTATTTTTGTGTTGTTTTCGCCGCAAAGCGATCTAAGGGCTTCCGCTGATTTTACTTACAGCGTAACCAAGGATTTCGGAGCAAACGGAAATGATACGAATGACGATACCGCCGCATTTCAGGCGGCTTTGGATAAGGCTAAAATATATGCGGGTACAAAGCGTAAAATTACAATCAATGTGCCTGCGGGAACTTATTACATCGAAAACAGATTGCTTATCTATTCGAACACGACATTAAAGCTGGATAAGAACGCGCATATAAAAAGACGTAACAATCTTGACTACATCATAGTAAGCGGAGAGGACGAGCCTAGGTATCAGTCGGGCAGACTGCTGTCCCACGATATTACCATAGACGGCGGTATATGGGACGGAAATCCTTCCCGCACCGACCAGTCTAAAGGCGTTATAAAGATATATAATTCGGATAAGGTCTCTCTGCTCAATGCGGACATAAGAAATATTGTAGGAACTCATTTTGTGCTGTTTGACGGCGTATCTAACCTTACCGTTAAAAATTGCTCTTTTTCAAATTTTATACACTACACGGGAACTGCGGAGGAATACAGAGGGCAGGTTTTCGCAAATTTAAACTACTGGGCTGCCGAGGCTCTGCATATAGATTTTCTGGACAAGAATTCGACCCTGTTAAACGGCAGACCCTATGTTCCCTGCAAAAATGTGGTGGTTTCCGGCTGTAAGTTTAAAAATCTTACCTCCGCATTGGGTACTCACCACATTTTTGACTATATGAGCCAGGACAATATTACCATAAGCGACAATGTGTTTGAAAACTGCTCCTACGACTGTATCAACGCCGCAAGCTTTTCAAATTTAAAAATCTACAACAATAAGGCAACCAACTGCGGCGGTTTTCTTGTTGCGAGGAGAACCTCGGGAGAAGTTTATAACAATTATGCGGCGCTTGTAAAAAATCCTTCGGGTACAATGTACACCTGCGGGAAGTTCGGCGGAAAAGCCCCTTATTTCTATGGAGTGGAGATATCCAACAAGAGCAATGTGACCTTCAAAAACAATCAGATATACAGCGCAAGCTCTCAGGGAATAATGGTAAATACGAATTCCGCTGTGAATATATACGACAACTTTATCTCAAGCTCCAAGGGCAACGGAATTGCCATTTGGGGAGCAGGCACAGGCAAGATATACCGTAACAATATTGTGAATTCCCTTACGAACGGTATCTCCGTAAGAAACGGTTCAAGGCTCACCGATCTCAGCAGGAACACCATTTCAGGCTCGGGAAATAACGGCGTATATTCAAATGCAGCGACTATTGTTTCCGCAAAGTATAACAGCATATCGTCAAGCGCATATAACGGTTTCTCCCTTGCGGCGAGAAGTAAGGCGGTACTTACCGATAACGACATATTCGGTTCAAAGGACAACGGCGTTTATGTGTCGGACAGATCCAATGTAACGGCGACGTCCAACTATATACACGGCTGTAAAAAGAGCGGTTTTGTATTTACGGGCTTGTCGTCGGGAACGGTTACTAAAAACAGCCTCAACGGCAACTCTAAATACGACCTGCACGTAAAGGACAGATCCAAAAACGTTGTGTTCAGGACCAACGGTTCGGACAAAGCTAAAACAAAGGTCGAGAACGGCTGTAAGGCAAGCATTTCAAAGTCCAAAAAGAGCCTTAAATCCTCGTATTTTAAAATCGGAAGCAGCTACACCTATACGGGCAAGCAGATAAAGCCTGCGGTTTCTTCGGGACTGAAAAAGAATTCCAATTATACCGTCGCTTACGGCAGCAATAAAAATACGGGCGAAGGTACGGTCACGATAACCGGAAAGGGAAAATTTTCAGGTTCATTTACACTCAGATTTAAGATCATACCAAAGCAGTCTGATTTGACAACTGTACTGCCCGATACGGCTCACGGAGTTACCCTGCGCTGGAGCAAGGATACTCAAGCAAGCGGATATGACATTGCGTACAGCACAAGCTCCGATTTCAAAAACGCCAAGCACGTTTACGTAACCAAGAGCGGAACAGCCGCTGCGAGAATTACGGGATTGACAAAGGGTAAGAAATACTATGTGCGAGTAAGAGCTTACAAGACTATTGAAGGTGCAAAATGCCGCGGAGCGTGGTCAAAGTCTAAGAATTTTAAAGCAAAATAAATCGAAGCGGGAGATTTTTTAGTTCTCCCGCTTTTTGTCTTATCAGAACAGCAATATATATTTATTCAGAAAATATGCTGTAAAATATTAATAACTTGATAGTATAATCAGACTGTTGATTTAGTTTGGAAGTTTGGAGTGATCGATACGGATACGGGATTACTTATCGGCAGACAGATACTGATAATGTTTATAATACTTGCGATCGGCGCATTATGCTATTTAAAGGGGCTTATCACTAAGGAGGGCACAAAGCAGCTGTCCGCTGTGGAATTGCAGCTTGTAAATCCGCTGCTTATTTTTATGTCCTACCAAAAGGAGTATAATTCAAAGCTGCTTAACGGACTGCTGTGGTCCTTTGCGCTTTCGGCAATATCCTTTGCGGTGATGATACTGCTTTCCTATGTCTTTATAGGAAAAAACAGAGAGGATAAGGATATCGAACGTTTCGCCTCGGTCTACTCAAACTGCGGATTTATCGGCATACCGCTTATCAACGGTATTTACGGTACGGACGGAGTGCTTTATCTTACAGCGTACGTCACATTCTTTAACCTCCTTGTGTGGACCCACGGTTATATGACAATGAAAGGGGAACGCGATTTTTCCTCGTTTCTAAAGGCTTTAAAATCTCCCTCGGTCATCGCCGTGTTTCTGGGACTTATCTGTTATTTGACAAATATCAGACTTCCCGATGTTCCCGCCTCGGCAATGCAGTATGTGTCCGATATGAATACGCCTCTCGCAATGCTGATCGCAGGAGCTACGGCGGCGCAGACCAATATTCTCAAGGCTATGAAAAAGCCCGTTATCTATCTGGTATCGGCTTTGAAATTGCTTGTTTTTCCCGCCTGCGCCTTTGCGGTATGCCGTTTTCTGGGCGCGCCTCAGATCGTGCTTATGACTGTTACCATTGCGGCGGCTTGCCCTGTGGCGACTACGGGTACGATGTTTGCGATACAAATGGACAGAAAGCCCGAGCTTTGTTCGGAGTTTTTCACAATAACAACGCTGCTGAGCGCATTGACCCTGCCGTTGATAACGATCGCAGGGACGGCATTGAGCTGATCAAAAAAGCTATTAGAGGTTAGAAAAATTTATTTAGCAAAGGGGAAAGACCTACGCAAGCGCGTCTTTCCCCTTCTTTTCGCTCTTTTATTTCATTTCGGCGGTCTGCCTTACCTCCGGTTCTCCGTCTTTTACACACAGCATAAGCTCCTTAGAACCGCCTTCAAGTATTTTATCGGATATGAGGTTTTCTATTTCCACGGACACAAATCTGCGCACCTCTCTTGCCGAGCCGCCCTTTTTCACAGCCTTTTGCGCAATGGCAGTCCCGCATTCCTCGGATATTTCAAGCGTATAGCCTATCTCCGCAAGCCTGCCGCACAGCAGTAACAATTCACGCTGTGCGATTTTTTCAAGACTTTCTTCGGACAGCTCTTTAAAGACGATTATCTCGTCGATACGTCCCAAAAGCTCTGGAGACATTATATTTTTAAGCTCCGCTTTAAGGCTCTTTTCTTTTTCTTCGCTGCTTTGCGCTCTTTCGGAAAAACCAACATATTTTTTCTCCGCGGCTGTCTTTGCGCCTGCGTTGGAGGTCATTATCACAATGGTGTTTGCAAAGGATACCCTCCGTCCGCTTGAATTGGTGAGCACGCCGTCCTCCAATATCTGCAAGAGTATATTATAGACGTCGGGGTGCGCCTTCTCGATCTCGTCAAGCAGGACGACCGAGTAGGGCTTTTTTCTTACTCTCTCGGTAAGCTGACCGCCCTCGTCAAAGCCCACGTATCCCGGAGGCGCTCCGATGAGCTTTGAAAGGCTGTGTCTTTCCATATATTCGGACATATCAAGCTTTATCACGCTGTCCTCGCTGCCGAAAAGCGCTTTGCCCAGACTTTTTGCAAGCTGGGTCTTTCCTACTCCCGTGGAGCCTAAAAATACAAAGCTTCCCACGGGACGTTTGTGATTTTTAAGTCCCGCTCTGCAACGTCGGACGGCGGTACAAAGAGAACGGACAGCCTCCTGCTGACCTATTATCTCGGAGGACAGCTCCTGCTCTAAATTGGCAAGCCGTCTGCTTTCCTCCACGTCGAGAGCGGTGCAGTCTATACCTGTGGCACGGGAAACAACGCTTTCGATATGCTCCCGTTCCAAGGCGATACGTCCGCCGCCTTTTGAAAGCGAGGACAGATATTCGTCCCTTGAAATATCTCCCGAAAGATAACGGTTGAACGCGCTGTTCGATCTCTGAGGACTTTCCTTGTGCGAGCTTGCAATTCTTGCCGCAGAGCAAGCCTCGTCAAGCACGTCTATGGCTTTGTCCGGGAAATTCCGTTCAAAGATATAACGTCCCGCAAGCTTGACGGCATAGCGGCACATTTCCTCCGAAATTGAAATCTTATGGTGCTCCTCATACCTTTCGCGAAGTCCCAGCAGTATCTGCGCAGTACGTTCCTCGTCGGGTTCTTCTATTATCACTTTCTGAAAACGTCTGTCCATAGCGGAGTCCTTTTCAATGTTTTTACGGTATTCCTCAAAGGTCGTTGCGCCTATGACCTGAAGTCCCCGTCTTGCAAGCTGTGGTTTCAGGATATTTGCGGCGTCTATTGCTCCCTCAGCCGCTCCCGCCCCCATAATATTGTGCAGCTCGTCGATAAATAGGATACAGTTTCCCGCGCTTACAGCCTCGTCGATACAGGCTTTAAGGCGTTCCTCAAAGTCTCCCCTGTACTTCGCCCCCGCAAGGAGCATAGTTAGATCTAGAGCGAAGATACGCTTTCCCGCAAGGATATCCGAGACATCGCCAAGCATAATTTTTGCGGCTAAGCCCTCAACAACGGCGGTTTTTCCCACTCCTGCCTCGCCGACCAGACAGGGATTGTTTTTCCCGCGGCGGCAGAGTATTTCCATTATTCGGTTTATTTCGTCCTCCCTGCCCACAAGAGGGTCGAATTCGGCGCAGCTTTTTTTATCGGTAAGCTCTCTGCCGTAGCGTTCGAGAGTTTTCAGCTTAGGCTTTGAACGGTCGGCGTAAATATCAGGCATTGCGGACTTATCCCCGGGTTTCCCCCCCGAAACGGCGGTACACTCGCCGTAAAGTCGGTTTATATTCACTCCCAGCGAACGGAGAATGGTAACGCAGCAGCAGTTTCCTATCCTCAGCATTACGGCAAGGATATATTCCGAACCCGCCACATTTCCGCCGAAGCTTTCGCAAAGTCTTATCGCTCCGCTGAGGGCGCTTTCCGCGTTGGGAGTAAAATCGTTTCTTGTGGGCAGACAGGGAGTTCCTCTGCCGATGATACGCTGTATCTCACTGCATATTTTCTCGCTTGTTACGCCGTATTTCAGCAGAGCCGTACCTGCGGCGGAGCTTTCACATTCGGCGCAGGCAAGGAGAATATGCTCAGTGCCCACATAGGTATGCCCCCACCGTCCCGCCAATGTGACGGCAAGATCTATTATCTCCCGTCCCTTTCGTGTAAAGCGTTCGGTTTCAAAGCCGTAATGCTCCATTTCTCTCACCCTTTCAGAAAATTATATTGTATGGTAAGTCTTGACCGATATATATTTTTTATGCAGATATTTTCCGTTACGTGTACATACTCAGCTCCGTTAAAAATTGATTGTAACACTTTTTCCGCCTCAGCATAAACTGTACTATAAAGCAAAACACAAAGCTGAAATTCAGCTTACGCTTTATGAAATTTTATTTACAAAGGAGATTTTTATTATGAACGGATGCGGATTTGGCGGTTGCTGGTGGATCATTATTCTTATTCTCATTATCGCTTGCTGCGGCTGCGGCGGTAACTGGGGCAACAGCTGCGGCTGCGGCAATGGCTGCGGCTGCGATAACGGCTGTGGCTGCTAAGAGTAGGAACAGAAGTCCTAAGCTATGATTTTATGGGGACAGAGCTTAATGCTTTGTCCCCGAAATCAGCCTAAATGACAAGAGAGAAAACCGATTTTACTCGGCTTTCTCTCTTTGTGCTTGCGGGAGGATCTATTCTGCGTAAATATGTATGCTACAGTATCAGACATATAAGTCCCGAACAGCCCTCGTTTATCATACGCTCGATAGTTTCCTTAAGACGCATTCTCGCCTCGTCGGGCAGCTTTGCAAGCTTGGTGTGAAGTCCCTCGCTGACAAGCTCGTGAAGGGATTTTCCGAAAATGTTGGACTCCCATATTTTTTCGGGAGAATTCTCAAAATCGCTCATCATATAAAGGACAAGCTCCTCAGACTGCTTTTCCGAACCGACTATCGGCGCAACCTCGGTGTTTATCATAGTTTTCACAAGATGTACCGCAGGAGCTGTCGCTTTGAGCCGTATGCCGTATTTCCCGCCCTGCTTGATTATCTCCGGCTCGTCAAGGGTAAGCTCCGATATCTCGGGCATTACAATGCCGTAGCCTGTGCGCTCCATTTCATCGAGCGCGCTGCAGTACTTGGTAAAACGGTCTCTTATCTTCACAAGCTCCAGAATTCTGGGCATAAGCTCGTTTTCTCCCGATATTTCAAGTCCCGTTGCCTCGCCTATGATCTTATAGAACAGATCGGGTTTCAGACACACGTCGATAACCGCGCTGCCGCTGCCTAAATCTATTGAAACAGCCTCTCCCCTTTCAACGTACTCGCATTCGCATATACAGCCCGCGCATTCCTTTATCTGGCGGAGATTTTCGACCTTTCCCGCCGCCTGTCTGATATGGCCGAAAACAGCCTCTTTCAGCCAATGACCCTTTTCAAGAGTATTTATCCACGAGGGCATTGAAATGTTTATCTCGCGGACAGGGAACGCATACAGCACCTGCGTGAGGATATTCCTGATATCGTCCTCGTTAAGCTCCAGACAGTTTATGGGCATAACTGCTGTGCCGTACTTTTCCGAAAGGCTCCGGCAAAGCTCTCTTGTGGCGGGAGCAAGAGGATTAATGCAGTTAAGGAGCACTACAAAGGGCTTATCTATCTTTTTAAGCTCCTCGATCACTCTTTCCTCGCATTCCTCGTACTCGTCTCTGGGCAGGTCTGTAATAGAGCCGTCGGTGGTGATGACAAGCCCTATGGTGGAATGCTCGGTAATGACCTTCTGCGTACCGATCTCCGCCGCCATATTGAACGGTATCTCGCTGTCGAACCACGGGGTCATTACCATTCTGGGAGCCTCGTTTTCTATATAGCCTATTGAGCTTGGAATGATATATCCCACGCAGTCGATCATACGCACGTTAAAGCTGGCTCCGTCGGGTACCGTTACCGAAACCGCCTCCTCGGGAATGAATTTCGGCTCGGTGGTCATAATGGTCTTGCCCGCCGCAGACTGGGGCAGCTCGTCGACGGCTCTCTCCCGTCTGTACTCGCTTTCAATGTTGGGGATAACAAGCCTTTCCATAAACTGCTTTATGAATGTGGATTTTCCCGTCCGCACAGGACCTACTACCCCTATGTAAATGTCTCCTCCCGTTCTGAGAGCGATGTCGTTGTAAATATCGTTGTTCATATCGTTGCCTCCTAGCTCATAAGGGGAATAAGCAGCATTCCCTGCTGTGTGATTTTGTCGTCTGTAAGCTCGTTTTCTTCCATTATCGCCGTCACCGACGTCGAATACTTTTTAGCGATATCCCAGATATCTTCGTTGCTGCCGCAGCGGCACAGCTTGAGCGCGTAGTTCTCACGGCGCTGCTTGGGCTTATCGGTAAGAACTCTCAGCTCGCTGATAAGCTTTCCCGCACAGGTGCGGCGGATAACTCCGCCTATTCTCAGATCGGCTTTAAGCTCTATTGCGCTGCCGCCTGCAAGATAATACGAACAGCCGCACACCGTCACGTTAGGCTCGCAGGACAATTCCTCCGCACAGCCCTCTGGGAGCGGTATTTCCTGCTCAAAGGGAGTTTCAGATTCAAGCAGGAACGGCATACCGTCCTCCCCTGCGCCCAGCGCGGTGAACCTTACGCTGCCCGAGAGCATAAAGCATTTTCTGTCTCCGTCAAGACGGGCGGTGATGTTTCCGCACTCGGCAAAGCTGTCGTAAACACAGCCTATACCTCCGTCGGAATATGTAAGCGTGCATTCCGCCTGAGCCGACTGCTTTATCTTTTCCGGCGGGCATTCTATCTGAGTTTCACAGCGGTCTATCTCGCATTCGTAGCAGGTTGAATATGCGTCCGTGACAGCCTCGCAGGTCTCGTATTTCATAGCCGTACAGCTAACCAGCAGCACAAGCTCGCATTCAAGAGTATTGCTGTCCTCACCCTTGGGGATAAGCTCGCAGGAGCCTACGGCAATATCTATATCAGCGTCAAAGCTTTCGTCAATGCCGTCAACATCGATTATCTGGCTGAAAGGCAGAGCGAATTTCATCGTTTCGACTGCGTCCTCCCCTGCGGCGTTCACACAGGAATAGAGCATTGATATCTGCGCCTCGCCTTTTGTGATAAGCTTTCCCGCAATGATCTTCCGCTCGAGATAATCTCCCTGCTCGACTGTACAACCGCACCTGAGCACTGCGCCTACAGCGGGCTTTGACGAGGACATTTCCAGCTCGTCGATAACGGTAATGCGCTTTGCGACGTGAAGCCGCCTTGCAGGATATGTGATCGTCTGCTTTTTAAGCTGGACAGATCCGCCGAACGCGTTTGTCACCACAGCCTGCTTTAATTCGCCCTCCGCCTTGACGGAGGCTGTTACCGCGCCTCTTACGTCAAGTCTGCGCTGATTTACCACACGGCAGTTTACATAATCGCATTTCGGCTTGACATACACCGCAGGATTGACGCATTCTCCGCTCATTTCAAGGGACTTTGAAACGGTCATTTTCTGCTCGATACAGTTTATACGTTTGTCGTTTTCGCTGAGGTAAAGAACCCTGATAAGCACAGCTATCTCAAGCGTAAGCTTTCCTCCGTTGATCGCTGTGGACGATACGGAGGGCGAAACGGTGCATTTGAGCACTCTGAAAATATCGGGGTAATAATCGGGCAGCACGAAATCACGCTCCACAGGCAGCTCGCAGGAGCAGTCAAGAGCGGTCTGAGCGGCGGCGATAGCCTCGCGGTTAAGCTTAAAATCCATAGTATCCATAAATAACAGTCCTCCCGTTTGAATTGATTTTTTGCTTGCTAAAACAGTATATTCAAACGGGAGGACAAATATGCACAATGCTTTTATATAATAAACGGCGCATATCCGTGAGTGCGGATATGCGCCGTTCTGAAAATATTCCGTATCAATCGTTATGCTCCTCTTTATTGACCTTGAGAGCCGGTATTCCCGCGGTCATTATAACAGGAAAAACAGCCGCCGCCAGCAAGCCTTTTTTCAGGTCGCCCGTACCGTCCGCCACAAAGCCTGCAAGGGTAGGCCCTGCTGAACAGCCCACGTCACCCGCAAGAGCGAGAATAGCGAACATTCCCGTGCCGCCGCTCGGATAGCATTTTGCCGCGATACTGAATGTTCCGGGCCACATTATGCCTACCGACAGTCCGCAGAGCGCACAGCCTGCCAGCGAGATAGCAGGGTGAGGAGCAAACACCGCAAGCATATAGCTTGCCGCGCAAAGAAGTCCGCTTGCCGCTATGGTCTTTTTGAGGTTCATTTTCGCACCCTTTAAGCCGTAAAAGGTTCTTGCCGTTCCCATTAACACAGCAAAGGCGCAGGGACCCAGCAGGTCTCCCACGGTCTTGGATACCTTTAAGCCCTCCTCTGCAAACAGCGACGCCCACTGGGACATCGCAAGCTCCGACGCGCCTGCGCATATCATCAGAAGAAGAAACAGCCAGAATATCTTTTTGCCGAACAGCTTTGAAAGAGGTATATCCTCGCCGTCCTCGTTAAGAGTGCGTATAGGGACTTTTATAAATAAAAATATATTGAAAAACGGTACCAGCGCCCATATAAACGGCAGAAATCTCCAAGCGGAAATTCCCGCCGTTACAAAGTAAAGCGTCGAAAGGAGCACTACCGCAACCTGTCCCCAGCAGTAGAAGGAATGGAGCAGGCTCATAGCGGAACTCTTTTCGTCTCCCGGGAGAGCCTCTATGATCGGTGAGATTATGACCTCCGTAAGTCCTCCGCCGACGGCGTTGACAGCCGAGCATATGCAAAGTCCCGCAAAAGGAGAAATTATAAACGGCAGATAAGACATTCCCGTAAGACCGATGACCGCCAGAACGTGCGCCGCAACCGCTGCGGCACGGTAGCCGATCCTGTCGGTATATTTTGCGGCGACCAGATCGGTAACGATCTGCACGCCGAAATTCATCGTAATAAGCAGACTGATCTTATCCAGACTCAGCGAAAACTCCCGCTGAAAGGAAACAAACAGCAGAGGCATAAGATTGTTGACTATCGCCTGCGTGATATAGCCGATATAAGCGGCGTATTTTGTGTGCTTATATGACAGCGTCATAGTATCCCTCCAAAACAAATTCGGGACATATTATATCACAGTCATTCATATTTTGCAATACCTAATTCTGAAACAGTATTAATTTTTCTGTTAACATTCTCTAAAGCTCCGTATTTTCGCCGTCTGAGCTTACCGTCACATTGGGGAACAAAGTTTTCAGCGTGCATTCATATTCCAAAGGATTTTTCTCCGCGGGACTGTAATGGGTAAGCCAAAGACGTTTTGCATTCGCCTTCTGAGCCAGCAGACAAGCGTCCTGCATAAGCATATGACCTTTTTTGTCCATACTTTCTTTTTTGTCCTCGCCGCCGTACATTCCCTCGCAGATAAACAAGTCGGAATTTTCCGCAAAACGGGCAATACCCTCAAAAGGCAGTGTATCCGTAACATAAGTAAGCTTAACGGACTTCCTCGCCGCGCCTGTCACCTCGGCGGGAGCAACTTCCCTGCCGTCGGGCAGAGTAACGTTTTCACCGCTGTGGAGGACTTTCCAGTACTCCACAGGCACGCCGAGAGCCTTTGCCTTTTCGGGAAGAAACACGGGCTTTCGTCCGAATTCAAAGGAGTACCCCAGACAGCGCACGCTATGACGCAAAGGCAGAAACGACACTCTTAACAGCGGATCTATTTTGTCTGCCGTCAACAGACCTTGCCGTGACGGAAGCTCGTGAATATTTACTTCAAAGGGCAGCTTATCGCAGATACACATAAGCTTTCGGGGAATATCGCCAAAACCTTGAGGAAGAAAAATATCCAGCGGCTCGGTTCGGGAGCAGTTGCCCATAGAAAGCAGAAGTCCGGGAAGTCCCGAGATATGGTCTGCGTGACAATGGGTAAAGAAAATATATTCGATACGGCTTATCCTGCATTCAAACTGAGCGAGGGCGATCTGAGTTCCCTCGCCGCAGTCAACAAGAACGGCTTTGCCATTATGTTCTATATAGCAGGAGGTAAGCCAGCGGTTTTTCAGCGGCAGCATACCGCCCGTCCCGATAAGGCATACTCGGGGCATTGAAACACGACCTTTCTTTTGTGCGCCGTAAGTCTATACTGCAATGTTCCGCACAATAATTACATTTAGTATAACATATTGCACACAAAAAATCAACAAATATTTAAGCCGACGAACCCGAAAGTCCGTCGGCAATATTATTTTTCGCTCGTTAGAAGTTTATATGCTTCAATTTGTCCTATAATATAAGTATTTCTAGCCGCTATTTCATTTGTGTAGGCAATGGAATCAAGCTGTTGGCTCGTCTGCTTTGAAGCTTGTTCTATTTGATTGCTGATTCTGCTGGCTGAACTTATAATCTGATTTGATACATTGTTTACGCTGCGATTACATTCGTTTATTGCGTCATATAACATATACTGATTATCTTTGATTGCATCAAGCTTTTGTATGACTATATTGAATTGAGAAATAATCTTTCCGAATTTTATATCATTCTCAAGGATATTATACGCTCCCTCATGACCCTCTAAGGTATCACAACGTCCTGACTTAAAATATTCTAACATAGCTGCAACACAGCTCATATTTCTGTATTTGGGATAAATAATATTCAAATCAAAATAATTATTAAGTATTTTTTGAGTTTCCTGCAATCCGGCATAAATCTGATTGCCTTCCCTCTGAAGTTTATTTGCCGCATTATTGCATGAAATTTTAAGCCTCTTGTTTTCATCTTCTATATCTATATTTTTTCTGATAATGTCATTGACTTTCTTTTTGTAATTACTAACATCATTACAGTGCATAACAATCTGAACAATAATATAGATAAAATGAAGTGCCAGCCAAATTGAAAGCAATACTCCCAACGCAGGAAAAATTGCACTTAAAAAAGGTAACTCTTTATCATTATACACATTTTTACTCATAATAACAAGAATGATTATGTATGGGATTATCATTAAACCAACGTACTCCTCGCCGCCACAGTCTTGCTCAAAATCAGTAAAAAATTGCAGATCCAGCGATGGTTTACAAGGATTGCATTCCTTTTTATTTAATTGGGGATTTTTTAACACTCTTATACGTTTTTTTAGTCTCGCCAAAATACAATTTTGTTCATAGCACATTTTTTCAAGTTCAAATACCGTTTCAAGATAATCAATTATTTGTTTTCTGTCCATTACTTATGTCCTCACTTTCATTTACATTCCAATCATTACTTTCATTTTCATTCCACTTATCAGAAACATCAAAATCTATGTTTGGAGAACTGCTATAATCTGATATATTGCTGTTTCCTTTGCATATCTTGTTACTTTTTTCAGGTTTAACTAATATGGCTTTCACGAAATTTCCTCCTTAATAACAATTTGAGTACCCCATATGGGTTATCTAGATTATACCCCATACGGGGCATTTTGTCAACCCCATATGGAGTATTTTGTTATAATTAACTAAAAGGAGATGTTGAAAATGTACACAAGATTAAAGGATTTAAGAGAAGACCATGATTTGACACAGATAGATTGTGCCAAAATAGCTTTTATTAGCAAAAACAGCTATATCCGATATGAAAAGAACGAAAGAGAAGTACCCGCAGACGTTTTAATGCGTTTTGCAAAATATTATAATGTATCTATGGACTATATTTGCGGACTAACTAACAATAAAGAAAAATACTGGTAGTATTCATCTAAATGAAATTGGCTGCTATCTCTCCAAA
>JAUNOG010000046.1 GCA_030531185.1 Ruminococcus sp. | reverse complement strand
TATTATACCATATTTCGAGGTAGTTGTCCAGGGGTTTGTCAACAGCGCCGTTACTCCACCACCCCGACACAAACGATGTGAAAGCGTATAAGGCTATGGAGCAGTTTGTAAAGGACGGAAAGATTCGCTCTATCGGTCTTTCTAACTGGTATGTGAAGGAATTAACAGAATTTTTACCACAGGTCGATACCGTTCCCGCCTTGATACAGAACGAGATTCACCCCTACTATCAGGAAAACGATGTCATTCCGTTTATTCAGGAAAAGGACATTGTCGTTCAGGGCTGGTATCCGCTTGGAGGAAGAGGACATACAGGCGAACTTTTGAGTGATCCGGTAATCTCTGAAATTGCCGAGGCTCACGGGGTATCTTCAGCACAGGTAATTTTGCGGTGGAATCTGCAAAAGGGTGTTGTCGTAATTCCCGGCTCCAGCAATCCCGACCACATCAAGGAGAATACCGAGCTATATCATTTCATTTTGAGCGAGGACGAAATGAATCGTATCAATGCTCTTGATCGTAATGAAAAGCACGATTGGTATTAAATATTTGTTTAAAACTATAATAAATTATCAAAAATCGCAAGACGATAACATCTTGCAGAAAAGGGGCTGTTGCTTGTGTGCAACAGCCCCTTTCTATCCGTTATGCCGTTTCTTTATCCAAGTAAACCGCCACGCTATCCTCAAAATCCCCGTTAAACTCAAGCCTCACATCAAGGCTTTTATCCTCGTTCTGATGAACTACGATTCTGCGGACAAGGGTTCTGAGCTGTGCATCGGACAACTCCCCTTTATCCAGAATTTCATCAAGCATTTCTGCGGTGCTTTTTAGTTGTGCGTGTCTTTCCCTGCTGATCTTATCATATATTTTGCAGTCTGAAATTTTCTTTTCAAGATCGGCTATCTGTTCCTCACGCTTTGAAATCATATTATTGTAGACCTCTGCGTGTTCACGATCGGCGATACGTTCCATTATGATTTCTTCAATTTGATTTTTTAGAATCAAGATTTTATCATTGTACTGCTTGATTTTCTGTTCATAAATCGGTCTGTTACGCATCCATTCACGGACGATTCTGTCGTACTTATCGCTCTCAGCAATAATTTTCTCTCTCCATTGTGTAAGCTCCTCAATCACTAATTTATCTATCTGGCTTTCGTGAATTCGATGCGGAGTACAGTGTTGTTTTCCGTATCGGTTGTAGCTGTTGCAAGAGTATTCAACGTACGGAATACCATTCAGACTTCGCTTTTTGGCGATCAGACTGGCTCCGCATTCGGCACATTTTATCATACCTGAATAGCGGTGGATAACCTTATCCTCACTAGCCCTCGCTCCCGATTTCTGATGAGCTTCAAGCAATATTTGTGCCTGTTTCCATGTTTCTTTATCAATAATCGCAGGCAGGAAATCTTCGTGGCGGTAACGTTCTTCCTCGCTGATTACGGATTTTGTTTTGTAAATTTTACTTGTCATAGTCTTATGATTCACAAGAACGCCTGTGTAAATTTCGTTTTGAATAAGACGCTTGACAGTGGTTTGAACCCACAGAAACTTCTTGCACATCTCGGTTCGCTGAGCTCCGATTTTCCTGTGTGAGAAATATTCGGGAGATTTAATTCCCCTGCTGTTCATAATTTTTGCTATCGCAACAAGCCCGTGACCGCCAATATACAGTTTAAATACTTCACGCACAATATCTGCGGCAGGCTCGTCGATTTTTACCGCATCGGTGTTTTTATCCTTGTAATATCCCATCGGAAGATTGACCACAAGTCCCGTTTTCTGCTTTTGTCTGATTCCGCTGCGGACTTTTTTGCTTATGTCTTTAGCATAGAAGTCATTGAAAATTTGCTTGAAACCTATAAGCAAATCATCATTCTCATTAAAACTATCTATGCCCTCAGTTACGGAAATCACTTTCACATTGTTCTGTCGCAAGTGGTCAATGAACAGTTCCGTTTGAGTACGATGCCTACCGAGTCTTGACAAATCCTTGACCAGAACAACATCTATCTTGCCCTCATCTACCGCAATTTCAAGCTCTCCTAAGCCTTTTCTGTTAAACGTCATTCCGGAAACATTATCATCGAAACTCTCGCCAACGATTTCATAGCCGTTCTGCTCTGCGTAATCTACAAGTATCTGCTGCTGATTTTGCAGACTGTTCATTTCCTCGTCCTCATCTCTGGACAGACGGTAGTAAAGCCATGCTCTCATTTTATCAACCTCCTTTGAATTCGGCAGGCACGTCAAGGTGTGTCTGCGTTACAACAGACACTACCACAAGACGACCTGAAAGTCCAGCGATTACGCAGATTCTTCAATAATTTCTACCTTACCAATAAAATCGGAGTCGGAGCATTTGGGCATACTATCCGAATTTAAGTAGTCGTTGATCATGGACTCCATAAACGTATCGAAGGTTTTCGTATCACCGTTGTAGATAACGGTGACAGATTTGATTTTAGGGATTTCTCTTTGTCTTGGCATTGTGCTATCACGCTCCTTGTTGTCATTTCGTTTGTTTTGCCTGTAAATTTTAATCTGATCATTTTAAACATTCCTTTCTTGAAATTTCGTCTGACGTCATCAACAACGCCCGTAATTATGCCGATTTTACGCAGGTTTCTGCATTTACGACCCCTGAATTCTTTAAACCTCGGATTTATGACCCCATATAAAATTTTCACAACAGTTTAGCTGAAACTGCGTATTTTCGGCACTTTTGCGGCGAGCTTTGCTCGTCCGCTGTGAGCGTTTCGGGGGCTGCGACCCCGAAGCTTTAACTTGCGATGAAATATTTCGCTTTTATTAACTACTGCATATCAGCGTTTTGTGCAAAACCGACAGGAGCATTTTGCCCTAGATTTAAAGCCCTCATAAAATTTGTTCGATTGTCCCACGTAGGTCGCGCACATTCGCCATGTGTGGGCTTTTACTGCCGAGGGCAGGGAAGGATGCCACCTAAGGCACACAGGCTCACACAGGCGAGATGTCGGCTTGTTTTGCTGACCATTTTATCGGCAGAGGAAAAAGCGGCAGACTATTAAGTTATCTGCACATTAACCGCCGATCCGTTTCGTTACGTACCTACTAAGCACTTGTAATTCACATCTATTGAGCACTCATAGATATTCTTTCTTCTGCTATATAAATATATATTAGTTTGTTATATTCAAGGTATGTCTCTGTGACACGGAGCCTATCGCAATTGTTATGCAACTCTGACCACGTTACCAATTCGTTACGCACCGATACACGTCGAGCAATACCTATTTGTCCATCGTTTACAAAAAGTTTAATGATGATTTGTATTGTTTTATCCCTCTACTTTTAGAGGCAATTTTACGGTATGGAATACACCCTCCTTGCGAAAATATTTACATCGAGTTCATAGAATATTCTTCAATCCAATGATTTTGAATAAAAAAATCACCGTCTGAGATAAAATTCCGACAGTGAGAGTAATTGATTTCTATTGAAAAATATGCTATACTAAAACCCAATCATATTATGATATGATAAAGGAGTATGCTATGAAATTTGATTTGGGCAAAAATATTACTCAGTTAAATTCCGTTTGGAATAAAATGACAAACGATTATTCAAAGCACAATTCTGCCAATCCTGTATGTATTATCAAAGGACTCAGCGGTATAGGCAAGACAAGCCTTGCAATTGAATATATAAACGGTCATACTAATGGAATGTATTTTTCATTTTTCGGAGCTGATAATGATACGGCTTTAAAACTATTCTGTGAAAGATTTTCATTATGGACTGACTTAAGCTCGGCAAACTCTTGGAGCAAGATTTTTGAAATGCTTACTCCCTATTTGAAACAACACAAGACGGTCATAGCTCTCGATGACCTTGAATATTTCAAAAATAAAAACGAAGTGCTGTCCTCCGTTGAAAACTGTATATCCGAACTGCACGAGGTCAAGAATTTGTTCCTTATTCTTCAACGGCAAAACAAAAATATTTACAGCGGCACTTGTTACGAATATAAAATGCCATGCAGGAGCATTGCGGAAATTAAAAGCACGTATCTATCGCTGTCTAACAAAGACGTCATAAGAATTTACGCTTGCACAGGCGGCATACTTTCACTGCTTGATTTATACGACGAGAATCAATCTTTTGAAGACAATTTCAAAAGTTTTTTATGCTGCAGCTCAAGTTTTTACAAGCTTATGCCCGATATGATGAACAGCGTATTCAGAACTCCCGAATCATACAGCCGCATACTTTACAGCATTGCGAACGGCAAGAACCGTATCAGCGAGATCGCCGCTGATGTATCTTTTGAAAATAACAAATGCGATAAGTACGTTAAGGCTTTGATCAATGCAGGCTCTGTGGCTGCCAAAGAGATTGATAAAAACCGTTCCGAATATTATATCGCTAACAGCTATATTGAATTTTGGTACAGATATTTTTATACGAACAGAAACGCTCTGCTGATGAATGATGAATATTTATTCATCAGGATTTTGGACAATCTTAATACAAGTTTTGCGATCAACTGTTACCGTGAAGCTTGTTTGCGTAAGATCAGCAGCACTTTTTACGAGTTGAATTACTCGCTTATCAAGAGAGAAGGTAAACCATACACCGTTCGATTTAAGAACGGCTCCGGCGTACATTTTGATTATGTGATACGTGTTCGCGGTCAATGGACGTTTATCAAAATATCGACTGATTTTGACTGGCGATGCACAAAAGATGAATTACAAAAGCTGTTAGCTGCCGCCAAAAAGCTTGAACCTATGCTCTGCAATATCCGCATGATAATTTTCAGTATGAACAGATTCAGCGATTACTGTGTGCATGAGGCTTCGCTGATGAGCGGACTTAAGCTTGTGACTTTGGAACAGCTGAGATACTAAAACAGCGCGTCGCAGATTTTATTCTCTGCGGCACGTTGTTTTTATACGTTTAAATTTCCTCGATGTAGAGATTATCGTTTTTGCCTAATAGAATGTCAAGGATTAGATATGCTCCATTACGAAAACCTTCGGAGTAATTATCCTCTGCGGTTATTGACATTAGCTTGCTATATGTTTCACAAAGTACATCAAGATCGTCAGTATTTTCATCCGATAACTTTTTCTCAAGATCTTCTCTAAGTGTTTCGCTTGATTTAAACAATTCTGCATATTCCGAATCCTTTATAAATCTTTGTGTTGCAGGTGATATGTTGCCATAGTATAAATTTTTTATGTAGTTCATATTAATCCCTCCGAGAGCTGTTTGAACTACAGTATAGCATAATTTTTTTGAGATTGGTATCACGATATGCAACGAAGTTTTAGGAGCGAATTTGTGCAGAATCAATACCCAATGCTGTAGACATTTCTGAAAACAAAAAAGCTCATAGTAGATCTCTCATATATTCATATCATTTTTATTTCAATATTCAATCGCGTCCAAAGCAAACTTCCCGTCAAGCACCGTAACCTTAACCTCATGCTCGCCGTCGTCCAATCCGTCTATCCTGTAGGGAGATTGTCTGTCGCCCGAGGCAGGTACGTCTATGCTTTCCTCAGCTACTTCACTGTCTATTTCGATTTTCAGCGTAGATACGTATCCGTTGCCGATAAGTGCAAAGCCCGTACCGCTGAACTTGAAGCTGAATTCATCTCCAGCCGCCGTAGCTTTGGAAATCGTTCTGTAATAGCTGATGTACGAATCAGGGATAATGCTATTCCAACTGCCTGAATAGGTAATGCCGTTGTTATGATCGTCAATGCGTGTGACCGCACTCTGCACTCCGTCGATCGGTTCGACCTTGAGATTATCAAACCAATTGTTGAAATAATCCGAGGCAAGTGAAACTCTTCCCGAATTGTAGAAACAGCCGTCTTCCTCATAGGTCAAAATCTTTTCTCCGTCGCAGTAAGCTGTAATGTTTCTGCCGTTTGCTGTTATTTTCATATTGTGGACTTTGCTGTTATCAAAGCCTTTTATTTCGCCTTCTGTGCAAGCGATACCGTCTTTTCTAAGCTGAGCCGTGCCGTTTGCGTAAATCCTGATTGCGTATCCGCTTTCGGCAGACCAGCTCTCGATCTCCGATGAAACATATCTCAAACCAAGCTGTACATAGTTCTCATCATTGCCGCTTTTGTCAAGCATAAAATCGCAGCTTACGGAATAGTTCGACCACCTGTCGTCGCCGAGAGAGGTTATGGGCGCAGGCGTGCTGCGCAATCTCCAGTCGGTAGGCATATTTTCTGCTGTGATCTGCTGCATAAGTACTTTGTTTCCGTCAATCTCTGCTACCTCGAACGCACCGCCCTGATCAGTCGTGTAAAGCGGCGCACTGCCCCTTGCGGCAAGCCATTCATCGTCGTATTCAAAATCGTCGGAATAGTTTATATCAAGCGCAGAGCTTTTAAATTCGCAGAATTCCTGTGCGGCATCGGGCTGTTCGGTTTCAAGCGTTGTTAGAGTAACAACAGAGTACGGCTTTACTTCGACAGAATAGGAATATGTACCGTCGCCGTTGTTCACCGGAACAAAAGAATCTGTGTTTTTAAACCAGTTTGCACGGTAATCCTCAGCGGCATTGCCTCTCGTTTCCCAGACGTAAACAGCGGAAGAGTCCTTATTGAGATTTGAAACGGTTATTGTGTAGTTTCTCTGCTCCTCGCTGTCGTTGCAGATAACTGTAGAATAATCTCCCGTTTCGGGATCACAGGCGGTCATATAATTGTTTGTTGTTTCCGTAATAGAATGATTTTCCTTTCCGTCTCCGAAACAGCCGCTGTCTACAAACTGCCAGCCTTTTTTAATAAAATGTGTGAAATGCGCCGACGTCCATACGCCCGAATCAACCTCAAAGTATCCGCTCCAAGGCTCCTGCGCATTGATAAGGGATTTAGGGAAATATTTTGCTCCGTTGTAGTAAGCCGCAACAGCAGGCTGATACTCGTACATAGTCATTTTTCCGTTGTAATAGCTGTTGATGATACGGTTGCACACGTCAAGCGCACCGTTCTCGCCGTTAATACCGCCGTCATTGTATTTTGACATATTTGTAGGCGCAATTCCCTCAGAATACCAGATCTCCTTGCCGTATTCTTCATTCAGAATTTTTGTGCTGTCGTTTCCATAAGTGTTGTAATGCTCTCCCAGAACGTCAACAGCATTCAAAAGCTCCTCGTTGTTAAGCAGTTCGTCGGCAATTTTCCACGTTCCCACTTCGTCGGAGGCTACGATTTTGATCTTGCCGTAATCATAGCGTTCGTCGGTTTCGTTTTCAAGCTCATTGGCAAAATAAATTATCCAGTCGGTATCGACTTTATCCGGCTCGTTTCCGTCTGCGCTTATGTAGCTGAATTTTATTCCGTATTCGTCATATGCCGCGTCTATCGTTGATTTATACCACTTGTACCGAGCTGCAAATCCTGCCTCAGCGCTCTCCTCAAAGGCGTCGGTCACCCACTTCGGCTCGCCCCAGCGCAGCAGATCGACGGTGATATCGGGGTTGATCTCAAGTGCGTCTGCGGCAAACATAAATCCTGCTCCGCGCGTAACGTCTGCTTGCTCGTCGGCGGAACGCATTACGCACGGCTCCGTTCCCGAAGATGAATTTACATCCGTACCGAATTCGATTTTGATATGACTAAGACCCGCCCCATAATTTTTCTCGAAAAGCAGGCGCATGATCTCGTGATAAGCCTCGGGATTTTTATCCTTGTAATCCATAAGCAGACGGGAGGAATTGTTTCCCGTTACAACTCCCAATCCGCGATATGCAGAGGCAGGATTAGTATTTACGGTACTGCCGTCAATTTCAAGCTTTTGATATTCCGAATGTACAACGGCTGTTTTTTCCATTTTATTCTCTCCTTTATCACTGCTGTCGTCTTTTTTATTTTCACAGCCGGATAGCATTGACACGCCAAGAGCTGCGCTTACACAAACGGTTAAAACTCTTTTTGCAATTTTCATAAAGCCATATCCTTTCCCAATAAACCATATTTCTTTCAGTTTAACGCATTAATTGAAATATAACAATATAAGACTTGTTGAAAACTATATAAAATTTGCTTTTTTTATTGACAAATCATTTTAAATATTGTATTATGAATATATATTTTTTGAAAGGAAATAAGATCTATGAGCTGTGTTGAACATTTCGGTTATTATGAAAGCGTGGCGGATTTCCCCGAACACCGTCATACTTCATGCGAGCTGCTGTATCTGCACGAGGGTGAAATCTCTATATTATGCGGAGAAAAGGAATTTGAGATCCAAAGCGGTATGCTGTATATTATTCCAAGCTGTGTTGTGCACAGATCGGTTATAAAAAATCGGAGAACATATCGCCGCACTTTGATTTTTCTCAATCCATGGACGTACAGCCGCGCATATTACTCCGAACCGATAAACAATCTGCTTATGGGATTTTCAGTAAATGAGCCTGTTGCAGTCATAGACGATTTCGGCTGTGGCGAACTGCTTGATAAGATTAAAAAAGAGTTGTCGGCTGACGATTTGCTGTCGGAGGATATAATAGTTTCCGTCGTGACCGAAATTCTTGCAGGAATAATCAGAACAGCAAATTACTTAAACAATCGCAGCCGGTCGCCGGGGAAACTTGTATCAGACGTGCAGCGGTATATTCAGGAAAACTGCGGATCGCAGGTTATGATTTCAGACATAGCTGACAGATTTTATATCAGCAAATATTATCTGGCGCATATTTTCAAGGAGCAAACGGGGATGTCCCCAAGGCAGTTTCTGACCTTTACACGTCTTTCAAAGGTATATAACCTTCTTCACGAGCCCGATTTGAAAATTTCGGAGATTTCGGAGATATGCGGCTTTACCTCGCCCAGCGATATGACAAGAAAATTTCGTGAACAATACGGAGTAACTCCAATGCAGTTTCGACGGGAACTTAAGGTGAAAAGCAAGAAAACGATAAAATAAAGCAATTTTTATATAGTTTTTCTCTTTGGTTAATGTTATACTTAAGTAAATAAATATATTTAACGGAGGAAGCTATTATGAAAAATATGAAAATATCCGCAGTGATCTGTGCATTAACAGCAGCAACCGCAATGACAATTTCCGCCAGTGCGGATACTCTGGAGCAGGACTTGACTCCTACTAACGCAGTTCACAAGTTTGACTTAGGTTCTAAAGATGTGGGAGGTTCGGGTGTTGAACCTGAGGACTCCGATGACGGAAAGAACTGGATAAAGGTTGTTCAATCCAGCAATGCCGACCTTAAGCTTTTTGAGGACATTGGTCCTGACGTAAACGTTACGGCGCTGGAAGTTACATTTGAGATTTCCGAATGGTCGGGCACGGAATATTCTGTTTCATGGGGCGCAAACATCGATTTCTTCAACGACGCATCTACAACTTGGTGCGGAACTGATGCGTTCAGCGGAATTTCCGAATACACTATTACCGGTGACGGAGAGTACACAGTTACCTGTGATCTTGCTGCTCTGGTTGCAGCTCAGGGCAAGGAAGGCATTTCTCATTTACAAACCTGTGAAATGGTGATAGATCATGTTGCTGACGGTGATACAACGCAGATTGAAGTTAAGAGTGCCAAAATTTACATTGACAAAGGAACAGATGAAAGCCAAAATCAATCCCAAACAAACAGCTCAGTCGCTGACAGTACATCTGATAGCAGCGTTTCATCGTCCAAAGCAGATTCAAATACAAGCTCATCAAGCGCAGGTTCTTCAAGCTCGTCTAAGAGCGGGACATCCAACGGCGGCACAGTGACAAAGAACACGTCAACAACGGTTACATCATCCATAGCGTCTGATAATTCAAATTCTGATACCGGAGCAACGGCAGGTATTGCATTGGCTGGTATTGCTCTTGCAAGTGCAGCTATCGTAGTTTCCAAAAGAAAATAATCACCAAGTTTTATGAAATTATTTTGATAAGCAGTTAACGGCATTAATTCGTCGTTAACTGCTTTTACTTTTGCGATTGAATAATAATTAATTCACTGTCGTTACCCTCTGTCCGTGTGTATGATCTTCGGCTTGCAGCGGCTGATTTTTATGGCTTTCTCTATTGAGGAAAACACTTCGCTTGATTTCAAAGAATCGGACAAATCCTATATGAGGATCTTTCTTGAATACAGCTCCATAATGCAGGTAAGGTATACAAAGCCTTCCAAAATCCATATGTAGGTGATGTCCGTATACCAATATTCATCAGGTCTTTTCGGGTTGAAATCCTGCTTCAGCAGATTGTGAAGCTTTAAGCTGAAGTCCGGATCAATAGTCGTTCTTACGCTCTTTTTCACCCGGCAAGCGGAGAAGCTCCTGAACCGTTGGAATTTAAAATAAACAAAATGTAAAAGAAAATAATCTAAGTAAAAAATAAAAGCCGGAGCTTGTATGGAAATCTCTTCTGTTGCTATACGAATTATTCTAATTATAATCATACGCAGAAAGTCCTGATTTTTATAGGAATAATACTAATTTATTCGAACAATACTGTCATTTTTTCTTGACAACTTTGCAGAAATACGCTATTATATCCTTTAGTTACTATAGTTGGGAGGAAAAACATGCCGCACATAAGCTATCCTGTCATTGGCACCGAACAAATTCTTCCTTATTATGTCTGCGGTATCGGGATTGATTTCTGTCAGAATAATATATATCGCCACGAGGGTTATCCCTATCCGCAGTTTGTCATATTTACAAGCGGCGAAGGCGAAATGCTCCTCAATAACAAAAAGATTGCTTTGCGGAGTAAAAGTGCTTTTTTTATGCCTGCAAACATACCCCACGAATATCATTGCACCGGCGGCGAATGGCGCTCACACTGGATAAATTTCAGCGGACGTGACACGGAAAAACTCCTTGTATCGCTTGGATTTACCAAGCCTATGATATTCAACAACGCCGCTGATGATGAAAGACTGATCCGAATTCTCCGAAAGATCTATCAGACGATGAGAAATGATGCCTTGTACGGAAACTATTATGCCTCGGGATTTTTGTATCAATTTATCCTTGAAATTTATAAATATTCACGAAAGATACCCTCATTCTCCGATGAAGCTCCCGACGGACTAATAAGTGCAATAGAATTTATAGATAAATACTACTCGGAAAAAATTACAATGGCTAAGCTTTGCAAAATTTCCGACTTATCGGAAGCACATCTGTGCAGACTGTTTAAAAAGCATTTTGAGATGCGACCTATGGAATATCTTAACAAAAAACGGATTCAGCGTGCCAAGGAACTGCTTACATTATCATACATTTCTGTAGAAAGTGCAGCAGCAAGCGTGGGCTTTGAAACACCCTCGTATTTCGGTAGACTGTTTCGGCGGTACGAGGGATGTACGCCGTCGGAATACAAAAAAATCAATTGCGCAAACAAGCGGTGAAAACAAAGGAGAACGATTATGAAAAAGTTTAAACCTGCGGCTCCGAAATTTCCTCATATCCTCCATATAGGTGACTATAACCACGAACGTGGCAATACCACCCCGATATTCCCAACGGCGTAAGCGTTACATACCGTGAGAACGAAATCGTTAAGATCATATTTATTCAAAATTTCGGAGAAACTGCGTCTGCTGCGACGGAGTTAATTACCGAAAGCAAAAATGGAAAAGTATGACTCAGACCGGGACAACAATCAGATATTGTTTGCACACTACGGTATCCCAATTTAATTCCTCAGAACATTGAAATGTGGTTACACAAGTAATGTTGCCAACGAAGCAAAGTAACATAAAAAGGAAAGGTTCACTATGAAATACTCATTTGCTCCATATAAAAAATCCGAAATCATAAGAGATCATTTAAATCTTGGCGGCTCAAATACAAGCGGCGAAAGAATAGATGTGACAAGCCTGTATATCGAGCGCGGCGGCAAGCCATGGATAGGTGTAATGGGCGAATATCACTTCGTCCGTGACAGCAGCGAGGTATGGTATAATGAGCTTTGTAAAATGAAAGCGGGCGGAATAACTATTGCTGCAACATATATGTTTTGGATATATCATGAGGAAACCGAGGGCGAATTTGATTTTACGGGTGACCGTAATATAAGGAAATTTATCCTTGATGCTCAGAGGGCAGGTCTTGACGTGATACTAAGAATAGGCCCATGGGTGCACGGCGAATGCATAAACGGCGGATTTCCCTATTGGCTGTTAAAAAAGTCATATGCGCTGCGTCAAAATGATCCCGATTACCTTGCAAAGGTGAGGCTCTGGTATGAGAAAATATATGAACAGGTAAAAGGTCTAATGTACTCCGATGGCGGAAATATTATAGGTATTCAGCTTGAAAACGAGCTTGTTGACAATGCTGAGCATTTGCTGACATTAAAGAGGCTTGCGGTTGAGATTGGGTTTAATGTTCCGATTTACACGGTAACAGGCTGGAACAGCAAATACGGCGCTGAAATTCCTATCAACGATGTACTGCCTGTTTTTGCGGCATACGCAGACGCTCCCTGGGCAGATACGACCGAAAAGCTGCCGCTGTCCCCTCATTATATTTTTGACCCCACAAGAAACGATGCTGCCGTTGGTATGGATCTGATAAATGAAACAGACGAAAACGGATGGCGTCTGCCATATGAACGATATCCTTTTGCCACCTGCGAGCTTGGAGCGGGACTTATCCCGACCCACCACCGTCGTCCTGTTATTTCGGGAATGGACGCTTATGCAATGTCCTTGGTCAAGCTTGGCAGCGGTAACAATCTTGTGGGATATTATATGTATCACGGCGGAACAAACAAAATCGGCAGATATTCAACGCTTAATGAAAACCGTGCCTCGGGATACCCTAATGATTATGCAATTCTTTCTTATGATTATCATACCGCCCTTACCTCCTATGGCGAGGCAAGAGAGCAGTACGGACTGCTGAACATACTCCATATGTTTATTAACGATTTCAGTGAACTGCTTGCAGCTATGGAATATGTGCCCTCGGAAAAGAAGGTTTATCCAAATGACCTTATTTCCCTGCGGTATGCAATGCGCACAGACGGAAAAAGCGGATTTGTTTTTGTAAATCATTATCAGCGGCTTGCAAGAACAGAGGATATTACGGACGTTGAAATTAATGCCTGCGGAGTAAAATTCCCTGCAATTGATGTGCGCGGAGATGTAAGTTTTATTATGCCGTTTAATTTAAAAATGTCGGGAAACACGCTTGAATTTGCCACCGCACAGCTTTTATGCAGAATTGATAAAACCCTCTTCTTTGCGGAAATAGAGGGTATTGTGCCGCAGTATAAGCTGAACGGGAATGTTTACACAATTTTGGCAGGAGAAGCCACAGAGATTGACGGAATAAGAATTGTTACAATTTTATGGGAAGAAGCAAAATATGCCAGAAAGCTGTCCGACGGATTATATATCGGCGACAAATGCAATGTTTACGAGGCAAACGGTCAAATCAAGGCAATAGAAAACGGCAGCTATTCCTATCGACGATGGAACGGCTCGGGATTTGAAAAGCATTTTACGGAAATTAATTTTAAAAATGCCGATGTGAAATTTGAAGAAACAGAGCAGCCCTTTGAGCCTGAATATCCCGAGGAATTATGTCTTGGATCCGAACGTAAACTCACTTGGAAAAAAATAACGGTGTCAAGCGGAGATGGATTTATTGAGATTTCCGACAAATGCGACACAGAACAGATATACGCAGACAGAAAGCTTGTAGCGGACGAATTTTATTACGGTGAAAGCTGGCGTATTCCTGCCAAGCTTTTGTTTGGAAAGGAATGCTATTATGTAACTTCCGAATTAAAGGACGATTTTTACAGGGAGTTTTAAGTATATGCAATATATAATTTCATTCTGCACGCTTGTCTTTCGGCTATAAAAATTCCCACTCAATCTTATGAATATTCACAGCCGCATCATAAGCGCTTAACCTTCACTTTTTGGACTAACGTACGGCAAGTATCCGTAAGAGCGGCTTTTTACGGTATGACAGAGATTTTGAAAGTATTAAATTTATTCCGCAGTAAAACAGATCAAACGATATATTAAGTCGGTTACCTATGCAATTTCCGTTTTTAATCGTTTTATACAAATAAAATGAAGTACCTTTTCATAAAATGATAGGTGTCTTTCTCAGAAAGGTGGATTATAAATAATGAACAATAGAAATATATTGATTCTGGCATCCGCAATAGCTCTAAGTACAGTTATCTTTTCTGTTAGTTCCAGTGCGGAAGAAAGCGGTGTGGTGAATATAAAAATCAATACTGAAAAAAACAGGAAAAACATATCTCCATATATTTACGGCATTAATAGCGAACTTATGTATAACGATGTTTCCGTCGGTTCTATCCGAGCGGGCGGAAACAGATACACAGCGTATAATTGGGAGAACAACTTTTCTAATGCGGGAAATGACTGGAAACATATTTCAGATACATATTTTCAGCAAAACGCTTCCGCCAACGAAAAAAATATGTACGGTTTTCCCGCAATAAATCTTTCAAGACAGTGCGCCGTAAAAAATAATGCCTACTCCATTATGACGCTTCAGCTTGCGGGATATGTTGCCGCAGACGACGATGGCGAGGTTTTGGAAAGCGAAAATGCACCTTCAGCACGCTGGGATAAAGTTGAGCTTGTTAAAGGCTCTGATTTCTCCCTTGAACCGGATACAACAGACGGCATTGTATATATGGACGAATTTGTAAATTATCTTGTAAATACGTTGGGAGATTCCTCGTCCGAAACAGGTATAAAAGCTTATTCTCTTGACAACGAACCCGCATTGTGGAACGGAACTCACCCGAGAGTTCACCCTGAACAGACTACCTGTGCAGAAATAGTGGAAAAATCCGTGACAATGGCGAAAGCTGTCAAAAAAATAGATGGAGGTGCGGAAATATTCGGACCTGCACTGTATGGCTTTAACGCTTATACTACTTTTCAAGGTGCGCCTGACTGGAATGACATACAGCTTGAAAATGAAGAATACCGCTGGTTCATAGATTATTATCTCGACGAAATGAAAAAAGCCGAGGACGAGTGCGGTACACGCTTACTTGATGTTCTTGACGTACACTTTTACACCGAAGCAAAAGGTCCGTGCGGAGAACGCTCGTGCAGCCATTATAATGACAAAGGCTGCATTGAAGCCAGAATGAATTCAACAAGAACGCTTTGGGACGATACTTACCGTGAGGACAGCTGGATCGCAGACAGCGGAACAGATCTGATTCCTATATTACCAAACCTTAGAAAGTCTATAGACAAGTTTTATCCGGGTACAAAAATCGCTATAACAGAATACAACTTTGGCGGAGATTTCAACGTGTGCGGAGCTGTCGCAGAAGCTGATGCTTTAGGTATTTTTGCAGAAAACGAAGTATATTGTGCAAATCTTTTTGCCGGAAATGCCCCTTATCAGCTTGCGGCAATAAATCTCTATACGAATTACGACGAACAAGGTAACGGATTCGGTGATACGCTTGTAAGCTGCGAAAGTGATAATTCGGAAACTGTTGGTTACGCATCTATTGACAGCGATGATCAGGATGTGATAAAATTAGTGGTAATGAATAAATCCTTTGACAGAGCTCATACGGTAAATATATCTTTTGAAAACAACAATAATTACAGCTATGTGCACAGCTACGGAATAGTGCCTGAATTTTCTCAGGTTTTTGACTTTACAGATAATAATGAAAAAATTACAGTCGGTCAGGATGTCATAACATATAAAATGGATCCGCAAACAGTAACTATGCTCGTTATAGCAAAGAATAAAGAAGCATTTGTAAAAAATGCAACTAAAACGGAACAAAGTATTGCTGATGAAAGCTCGGTTAATGCAAAGTCGAATAGCATCAGAAAATACATTAAAATAGCAGCTGTTTCCGCATCGGTTATTTCATTGGCTGCTGTTTCAATTATTCTTTTTATAAAAAAGAGATTTTATCAAAACAAAGGCTGACGATATTTAGCTGTTATAACGATGACCTCCTTGTGATTTTTAGTTTGGTCGGCAAACCTTACCTAATTATATCACGGGAGGTTCCTTTTACAATAAACCCCACAGAAGTCATAAAAGACCTCTGTGGGGTTTACAGTTATGTTCTTGTTATTTTGCTTTAATCATTTTGCTTTTCTTTTTTAAGCCCGTGCTTATCATTACAAAAAAATATGACAAGTTGCGCAATCACAATTAAAAACAGAATAATGATAACATCAGCATATATTGTATCGCCTGTCTCAGCATTGCTTTCATTATTTATAGGGGTGTTGTCGGCAATATTATCATCATTAACTGCACAATCATAAATATCATAGACAAAGCTATAACTTCCACCCTCCTGTGCAAGATAAAAATACACATCGTTACTCTCAGAACCGTCCTTCAAATAAACATCTACTGCATCATTCTTTTCAAAATTATTCAGCTCAGTTGCCTCAACCTGAAAATTACAATATTTGTAGCTGTCGTCTATAGAATTTTCGGGCTGTGTAAGATTGCCAAAAGATACTTCTTCCGGAATTGTGATTACATAGCTTACTTCACCGGGAGTAATTCCCTCAATTGTTGTTGCATAAAACCCGCATTTGTTTTCCTCAGGATTTCCGATACTCAGATGCAGACTTGTATCGCCCGACTTCATTTCGGCTGTGCCGTATCCGGGAATCTGAACACCTGTGCTCTGCGGAGCGGTTTCGTCTTCAAGACCTGTATCCCAGCCGTCCGAGATTTTTCCGACAACTCCGGTTGAAACTGTAGGCTGTTCAGCGAAGAAATTTTTTTACACAATAACTCCGCTGACAATTAATGCCGCAATAATAAGAGTTATCCTCACCTTTGAAGATGACAGATTCCTTCTTATCACGCTTGATTTTCCACTGTTTGATAAGCTCCTCTTTCTCAGCTCTGATACGTTCAAGAAGTACCGATGCGGACTCGTCATTCGGGTCTTGCGGTACAAGCCTTCCTCTGATTGCAAGGTCGAGAATTTTGGATTTGGTGAGCTTGATAAGGTCTTGGAGGGTAGTTTTATTGTCTTCGATAATATCCGCATAACCTAAGAGTGAGTTAGCAACAGAAACCATCTTTTTCTATTCCTGTATTGATGGCAACGGAATTAAAAGTTCTTTTAACGATGTTCCATTGCAATTTGGCTGCCCTACACCAACCGACTTATTAGATATTTGTTTCCAATAACAATGGCTGTTGATAAATTGATATAAATAATCATCTGATATTTTATTCAATAACCTTATTTTAATAAGATAAGAAGCATAAACTGCTTTATAAGGTAGCTCATTTATAAGAAATGATTTTCCGACAGTCGCTCCTGTTCTTGCAAAGACAATATCACCTTTTTAGTAAGTATGTTTCTGCATTTTCAATTGTTGTAAAAGGAACATTATCCCAATTTACCTTGCCATCCTGAATATCTGTAATGCGGAGAAGTCGATGTGTTCCTTGTGCTTCGGAAGAGTTGCCAAGTCCATACTGAATTGAAGCACTGATATTTCCTAATCTCACCCACTCCCACCCCTCCGAAAGTTCAAAAGGTATCTCATCCTGAATACATTTCACCGTACCATCGGGGAACTTCTCATAATGTAAACTATCCAAAATATCATTGACTCTTTTTTAAACATCTGATATAATACTAATAATGGAAGCGGTTGAAAGTTTCAACAACGTGACATTACCCTTAGGTTCTAATGCCCTATGGTGTGCAGGTTCAAGTCCTGTCACCCGCACCAACGACAAAAGTCCCTGTTTCAGGGACTTTTTGTTCATATAAGTATATAAAAAGAGTTGGCATACACCTTAGCTTTACACATTAAGTAAAGCTGTGTGTATGCCAATATTTTTTAGTTATGCGATTTCTTTCTCCACATAAACTGACACGCTGTCATCAAAATTTCCGTTAAACTCAAGCCTGATATCAAGGCTCTTATCATCGTTCTGATGAATTACAATTCTGCGGACAAGAGTCCTGAGCTGTGCATCGGACAACTCCCCTTTATCCAGAATTTCATCAAGCATTTCTGCGGTGCTTTTTAGTTGTGCGTGTCTTTCCCTGCTGATCTTATCATATATTTTGCAGTCTGAAATTTTCTTTTCAAGATCGGCTATCTGTTCCTCACGCTTTGAAATCATATTATTGTAGACTTCAGCGTGTTCACGGTCAGAGATACGTTCCATTATGATTTCTTCAATTTGATTTCTAATTACTAGGATTCTATCATTGTACTGCTTAATTTTCTGTTCGTAAATCGGTCTGTTACGCACCCATTCACGAACGATTATGTCATATTTATCACTTTCATCAATAATTTTCTCTCTCCATTGTGTAAGCTCCTCAATCACCAATTTATCTATTTGGCTTTCGTGAATGCGATGAGGATTGCAATACTGTTTTCCGTAACGGTTGTAACTGTTACAGGAATACTCAATATACGGCTCACCGTTCCAGCTGCGCTTTTTGGCGATCAGACTGGCTCCGCATTCTGCACATTTTATCATACCTGAATAGCGGTGGATAACCTTATCTTCGCTCGCCCTTGCTCCAGATTTCTGACGAGCTTCAAGCAGGATCTGTGCCTGTTTCCAAGTTTCTTTATTGATAATCGCAGGCAGGAAATCTTCGTGTCGATAGCGTTCATCTTCCGAAATAACCGATTTTGTTTTGTAAATTTTACTTGTCACCGTCTTGTGGTTCACAAGCGTTCCCGTATAAATTTCATTTTGAATAAGTCTCTTGACAGTAGTTTGAACCCACAGAAACTTCTTGCACATCTCGGTTCGCTGAGCTCCGATCTTTCTGTGTGAGAAATATTCGGGAGATTTAATTCCCCTGCTGTTCATAATTTTTGCTA
>JAUNOG010000045.1 GCA_030531185.1 Ruminococcus sp. | reverse complement strand
AAAAGCGTCCAAACTGTCAAAACAGCCTGAACGCTTTAAAATTATGAATTTATTTCAATACAAAATCTTTATGCCATTAACAACTCAACTTTAATCTCCAAGGTCTATATAAATTTCCTCATACTTATCTCTAAAATCATCTTCAAACCTAATTAAGAAGCCAATCCAATACGTTCATTTTCTTAATACCGTTATAATCCGCAGTACCGAAAACCTCATCCAGCGTAAGCAGATATTTCGGATAATTATCGCCGACCCGCTTAAACGGAGCTAATTCCCTTTTCAATGTGTTTTCATCGAGAGTTGTTGCAGACACCTGATAATAGGAAATATCATCTCCGTTTACAGCGACAAAATCAATTTCGCCGTCGTCCAGCTGCCCCACATATACGTCAAATCCTCTGCGTTTCAATTCAAGAAAAACAATATTTTCAAGAATATGACCGATATCGCTCTCGCTGCTTTTCACAAGCATATTTCTCAGTCCGATATCAACAGCGTAATACTTGCTGTTCGTTTTCAGAAACATCTTTCCTTTGAGATTATAGCGCTGCGCCTCGTAAAGCATAAGGCTGTCGGTCAATCCTCGAAGATACTTATCTATCGTTTTCTGATCGGCGCCTTTCCCCTGTGATTTCAAAGTATTAGCAATTTTTGTCGCAGAAACGATATTCCCTATATTATGCATAAGAAATTTTGTCACGTTTTCAAGCGTAGTAACATCCGATACTTTAAGTCTTGCAACTATGTCTTTCAGCAAAACGGAATTATAAATATCCCGAAGATAATCTCTGACTTCGTTTTTACTGCTCTTGTATTTCAGCAAATATGGAAAAGAGCTTTGCTCAAGGTAACGATTGAACTTCTGTGCGCTGCTCATACCTTCGGAATTTTCAAGTCCGGAACAGAACTCTTTGAATGATAACGGCAGCATTTTCAGTTCCACATATCTGCCTGTTAAAACCGTTGCAAGCTCTCCCGACATAAAATACGCATTTGAACCCGTAATATACACATCGCAGTTATCCTTAAGGAACAAGCTATCTACGACTTTCTCATACTGATTAACATGTTGTATTTCATCAAGGAATATATAATTCATTTTGTCAGAAATTAATCGTTCCTTTATATATGAATACAGCATATGATAATCGGAAAGATGCTCATACTCGATATCCTCAAAATTAATACTGATGATCTGCTGCAGCTCTATTCCGTTTTCAGTAAGCCAATCCTTATAAATATCAAACAGCGTAGATTTACCGCAGCGCCGAACTCCCGATACGACTTTGATGATCTGTCTTTCTTTCCAATTTTTAAGCCACTCCAGATATACCGTTCTTTCAATACGACCCTGCATACACAAGCCTCCTGACAGTCTTATTATATGCATTATACTCCAAAAATAATCATTTGTCAAGATTTTTAGGATTGTATTCCGACATTTTAGCTATTCAATTCCTCCCACCCCTCGCAAAGCTGCTCATACTCCATATTAAGCGTTATCCTTATCTTTATACCCCTTACCTAACTCAATCCTGCTTGTCACCTGAGAAATTATCATCTTTTTCTGCTCTATGGACACAAGCCTGAATTCCTCCGCCCAGCCTTTGAACTGTTCGTACATAGGTCTTACTTTTTACATTAAAGCCTTTTTGAATTCTATCTCGTTGTTCAACTTTTCTAGTTGATGTTCTATAGCGTCGATCTTCTGCTGTACTGTAGTCATCGCTGCGGAGAGCTGTTCCGGCGAGTATAAGCTCTCCCCTATCAGCGTGTTGGCTATTTCGTCGTTCAGCTTGTCATTACTGAGCCTTGTATTTTCCCAGTTCAGCGTTAAACTTGGTCTGTTTTGCTCTGCACTTCTGCATTTCCCTGTTATACTCTTTTTTCAGCTCCGCCTCATCGGGAGCGTCGCTGACCTTTGAAAACATATCCGCCATTACATTGCATATGGCTTTGTCGACCTTTTCAGCCGAGTATACAGACTGACCGTCGCAGTCGCAAAGCTTTCTGCTTCTGTGGTAGCACATATATCTTAAGTACTGCTTTGTTCTGACTTCGCCTGTGGAATTCATCACATATTTTTCTGTGTGCATACTTGAGGTAAGTCTGCCGCCGCAGTGAGCGCAGTACATTATTCCTGACAGCATCGCCTGACTTTTGGTAGACATAGCGACCTGTCTTTCCTCGTCATTCTTTTTCGCTCGCTGATCAAGTATGTACTGCGCCCTTTCAAAAAGCTTTTCATCTACTATCTGAAGCTCCTTCATACGTGGCGAAACCGTTTCGCCCGATATCATATATCCGCATGTCAGCTTATTTCTCAGTATCCTTATTATCGTATTGCATTGAAACTTTGCGCCGCTGTGGGTTTTAACGCCGTTACCGTTCATAAATGCTGCAAGTCTGTGAGAGCCGTATCCCTCTTTAACCGTTTTCTCAAATATTACAGTTACCCATTCGGCTTCTATCGGGTTGACCGCAAGATCATATATCTCCTTACCTCTTTTGTTAAGACGTCCTCTCTTTTCAAGCTGATAACCGAACGGAACAGGTCCGCCCGTATATCTGCCCTCCGCCGTTAACTGCTGCATACGTGTCTTTATCCTCATTGAAGTTTTTTCTGATTCGCCCGACGCCTGCCAGAAACGTATGTAATTCATAAGCTTGTCCACATGGTTTTCAAATCTCTGTTCGCCCTCCTGAACGCTCCATACTCTGATGCCGTGTTTTACAAACCATTCTACGACAAACGGCGTCTCATCGTCTATTCGCCCTATTCTGTCGAACATAAACACCAGCAGTATCTGAAATTCATTTCTCAAAGCGGCGGCTTTCAGCTCCTGTATAGCGTCTCTATTGGTTGCAGAGACCTTAAATCCCGATACGCCTTTTTCGAGAAATTCTTTTCCTACAGTCCAGCCCATTCTATTGGCAAAATCTCTGCAGGCTTCCCTCTGCATCGGTATGTCGTCCTTGACTTTGTCCACCTGTTTAGCAGTTGAAACTCTGTAGAGGCTGTATACTATTTCTGACATAATTACCCTCCTAGCTGTTTTTTATGGATCAACGAACTGCACTCCTATGCGTTCCTTAAAGCTTTCGAGTATTAGCCACAGCACCTGATCCTTTATAGGGTCCGCCTTATCCTTAAACGCTATAGTTACCTCGCAGTCATCGTACATTTCGGTAATTTCCTTATTCAATTCCGTTTCCTCCTCACAACAATATCACAATTTTTTTCGGAATGGTATCACCAAACCCAACGAAATTATTTGTCTTTTCCTGTGCAGTTTTTTTGCTTATCTGACTGCCCTGCTGCCGTGCAGAGACACATTACGAAAACACCTGTTAATCCTCCTGCGAAGAGTCCGATTATAAAGCCTGCCATATTATGACCTCCCTTATCTTTTCATATTTTATCGCCTTTTCTTCTGCATCTTTTAGTGCATAATATTTTTCCCGATTCGGTATTAGACCATACACATTTACGGCATTCTTTTCCGTCAACGTAAACGTTGTCCTTATTCTTCAATTTAAGAAGCTTACGGCGCACCTTATCCCAATCGTCCTTATCCTTTTCGTTCAGCAATCGCATATCCTCCATTCTGCATATAACTCAAACGCAGGAAGTCTCTGCTCCTGCACTTGAGTTATATCCGTACTGTCAAAACCGACAGCACGGAATAACTTTAATTCGTTTTGCCTTCGTCTGATTCTATCAGACGTTTATCCGTGATATTTGTTCAACGCTTTGAAAAAGCGTTTTATCCGATCACGGCTGAACTCTGCAAGCGATCGGCAGCTTACCGATCTCATGGGCGTTTCACCCGCACTTTTTCAGCCCTCATTGGGAAGTATCATTATCCTCACACGTTTCATCGCCGACTTTGAAAGCTATTCAAAGGTCTGAGATTTACATTTCCCGCTCGCTGCCGATAAAGTCCGCTGTATCTTCATCGGAGGTCTTGGCGTGTATCCCATATGGCTGCCGAGATTTCATACCGGCCGTGTGATTAACGTACTTGCAGAGTTGATATTCTGTTGTCAAGATGCTTTAAGAAGCGGTTTTATCCTTCTTACACTTGTATAGGGTAAAAAGTCGGGGTTTTGATACCCCTAAAATCATGTCTTTTCTAAAAGTTTGTGAAGATTGTCCAAAATGCGCACTTTCTTTTTGTGTATATTTTTCTGACTTATACCGTAATATGAAGCGCACTCACGTTCGGTCATGCCCTTGTAATAAAGCATTTCAATAAGCTCTCTGTCTTTTGAAGAGATCATTTCCAATGCCTTATTCAGTTCCTCTGCCATAAATTTTTCCGTAACAGTTTCGTCAGCAACAAACTCATGGAAATTCTCAAAAGCTCCGTCTGTACCGCCCTTTAGCATTGAAAACTGTATTTCATGCTCATAGAACGATCTGTCATTGTTTTCAATAGCCCATCCCGTTCTTTTGTAATATGTATAGACCTCGTCGCTGACCTCCACTTCCAAATACCTTTTACTTAAAGCGTCATAAACGCTGAGTTTTTTATCTTTCATTTTTTTACCTCCGTTTTGATTTTCTTGTTTGAATCAAAACGAAGGCTATGGATATTTTGCAATTAAGCATTGCCAATATCTAAAAAAGGGCATGAAAAAACTCCTCCCTTACGCTTGATGGGAGGAGTTTTCTTCTTGCCGAAATGCACAAAAATACGACCTATACGGTATGCGCAGATCTAACAAAGTTTAAAATGCTTTGGCAAAAAAAATTGACTTTTCAAACTCAAAGGCGTATAATAAAATCAAGGCGGCGCCGCCTTTTCAGAACCTGTCGGCTTCTCTTTTTAATTTCATATTTTTAAAGACAATAAATGTCACTTTGCTACTGTCTTACGGCAGGGACATTTATTTTTTTTATTTTCGGAAAGAAGAAGCTTGAGTTTTTTTAACGGAACGGAGGAAAAAATGCCTAAGACAAAATTTCAATCGGTGGTGTTTACGGCGATCACCGCATGGATAATGTGTTATATTATGACGCTGTACAATACCGCGCTCTCTATGGGGAGCTTCACAAACGAGTCCTTTCTTATCACGCTAAAAGGGATGTGGAGCGGATTCGCTATCAATTTTCTGTGTACTTTTTTTATTTCCGGACACCTTGCGAACCATTGCGCATTCCTCGTTGTAAAGCCGGGGGACAGACCCATTGCGATAACTTTTGCGATACAGATCTTCACGGTAGTTTTTCAGGTCGGATTCGCAAGCATTCTGGGAACATACCGCAGATACGGATTTACAAACCAATTTATCCCCAATTATTTGTTGACATACTGTAAAAACTTCATTATGGCGATGCCCGTGCAGTTGTTTCTTGCCGGTCCTTTGGCAAGAAAGATATTCAGAACCATTTTTGAAAGAGAAAATACAGAAACCGTATCGTAATCCTATTTTCGCAGAAAAAATGCCTTTCGTCGCAGTATTACGGCGAAAGGCATTTTTATATATTCCCGATCAAAATCGGATTCAGTAGCACATAATTAAAGAACCCGATCCCCAGCAGAGAAAGCAATATCGGAAGCACCAAAACTGCCGTGCTTGCAAGAAACGTAGAAATAACACTTTTAAGTTTACTTGACAGAAAATATATTATCAGCATAGCGCACACAAGCGCAATATATCTGCCGATACTTATGAAGATAAGATACCCTTTTATGCTCATACCCCAATTTGAAAAAGCCTCGAGAGAGCATATCGGAGCGTCTATTCCTCTCGTGCCGTATGCGTTCAGCACGTTGTAAAAGTACGGCGCATAAGTCAGAACATAGATTATCGTGACAATAATAAGGCCTATCGCAAACTTGTGCAGGAATGTGTCCTCCCTGCCCTTTGACGAGGTTTTCAGCAGAACATTCGCTCCCGTCTGATACTCTATCGAGTACACATACACCAGACAGCAGATGACCATTGCCATTGCGGTCAATCCCAACGTTAAGTCCTTGTTTCCCGCCGACTCGTCGCCCGTTAGGAGCTTGTAGCCGCTGTCGTAGACGAACTCGCCGTTTTCGGTAGTCTGCAAATATTCCGCATGAGCCTTGACCTGCTCAAAGGCGTACTGCGGAGCAAGCATGTCCTGATATTTCATCATTATGAATATCCCGTCGCCGTCTGTTTCGGCAAGCTCGTTCGCCATTTTCATCTGAGCCTCGGCAAATTTCCGCTCCTCTTTGTCTATCATTTTCTGTTTTTCGAGAGTGTACTCTCCCTCGAATTTAAGCATATACTGCTTGTAATAAACCTCGTCCGCCGAAGAAAAGCTTTCGTTTATCGGCTCGTAAGTTAATCCTACCGCAGCGGCGAAAACGAGCAGAATGATCAAAGCCTTGCCGCCGATAAAGGTCTTATAGCATTCCTGCAAAAACAGATTTGTGTTTCTGCCTTTGAAGATGATGATTTTTGCAAAACTGAATTTCTTTGTACGGTTTTTAAGCACTCTTTGCTTTGAAAAAATCAGCACAGCAATTACCGAAAAAGCTATCAGCAGTACGAAAATCGAAATAATGAAAACCGCCATATAATTCACAGGCTGACCGAACAAATTCAGATTAAGATAGCTTGCAAACAAGTCCTTTGTATTTGCGTATGAAAGAATATTAATATACTTAAACGGACACAGATAGCTTGCGCTCGGTATAGTATAAAACAGCGCAGCCTCCGCCGCAATCGTTACGACCAGTATTCCGTAAACCTTGACGGCGGTATTTGAGATAACCGTCACAAAATAGATAAGTCCGGCAAATACACAATATACCGCAAGTTTGGCAAGCAGAAACAGCACAAAATATTCAAGAACCGATATTTCCAGATTACTTCCGTTAAAATCATATACCGACTGTATTTGTCTTGAAAGATCTCCGAAGCCGTATGTAAAATATGAAACCGCAAAGTTTACCGCATAAAGCAGAATTTCCGCAATAAGAGCCGCCGCAAAGCAAGTAAAAAGCTTTGCTGTTCCAAGGCTTGTTCTGCCCTTAAAAGTCGTTCTCGACAGGACTATCTGATTTAATTCTTTTTCCCGTGTGACGATAGTGACAACAACCGTCATTATCATAAGCAGTCCGATAAGGTCGGTCGCGAGAAATCCCGTTGCCATTGAAACGCCTTTTGAGGGAGCGATCTCGAGCGTCGAGCCTTTTAAGTGAGCAAAATCGTCGGGGGTTTTTGCAATGTTTTTATAGCTGAAGCTGTCTGGGTCTGCGAACAAAGATATTCCCGTCATTTTTCTTGCGGTATCGTCAATTCCCGTTAAGTAATCCTCATATTTTGCGCAGCATTCCACCTCCGAAAGAACGTCCTTTAAAAGCTGCTGTTCCGAATAGCTGTCGTCCGTATATTTCAGATAGCTTTTGTTTTTATATTCTTTCATCAGCTGTTTGTTGTCGATCTCGGGATAGTCTTTTAACGCATCGGAAATATCCTTGCCGAACGACAAGCGGTCTATAAGCTGCAATTTCTCCGACTGCAAGCTGACCCGATTGTAAGCCTGCTCTGCGGAGAGTCCCTCCAGATCGGCAAAAACCGCCTTGTATTGAGCGGCGGTGTATGTATCGTTTTTCTGATTTTCATTTACCCAGAGAAGAACTCCGTTAAGCACAGCGAGGGCAATGAAAATCCCGACGATAGTTTTTTTACAGAACGCCTTGACCAATTCTCCCAAGTAGATTTTCATTCGACCACCGCCTTAATCGAAGTAGTAGAGGTACAAGTCCTCCAAGTCGGGCTTGCAGGCTTTATATTCATAGTCGGAGGGAGAATTTTCTGAGATAACTCTCACATAGATATTTTTTTCGTCCTTTGAGATATTTCCCACCTTAAATTTTGCCGAAATTTCGGGAAGGCTATCCTCGTCCGTTGTGATTTCAAAAACGTTCCCCGTGATTTTTTCGCAAAGCTCATGCGGTTTGCCCGAACCGATTATCTCGCCGTTTTTCAGCAGAAGAACTTCCTTTGCGATAAACTCGATATCCGAAACGACGTGGGTCGCAATTATTACTATCTTCTCGAAAGCTATTTCCGCGATAAGATTTCTTATGCGGATACGCTCTTTAGGGTCAAGTCCCGCCGTCGGCTCGTCAAGGATAATTATTTTGGGTTCGCCGAGCATTGCCTGTGCTATCAGCGCGCGCTGTTTCATTCCTCCCGAAAAACCGCCGAGACGCTTGTTTTTACTGTCCCGCAGATTCACAAGCCCGAGCAGTCTTTCGATATCCGCTTTCGCCTCGGCTTTTTTCATGCCTTTCAGAGCCGCCATGTAGTAGAGAAATCTTTCCAATGTGAAATTTGGGTATATCCCCTGCTGCTGGGGCATAAAGCCGAGAATTTTTCTGAAATCCGCGTCCATTTCGGTCGTGGGTACTCCGTCGAATTTCACCGTTCCCGAGGTCGCTTTCAGATTATCGGTGATTATATTCATCAGCGTGGACTTGCCCGCGCCGTTGGGTCCGAGCAAGCCGTATACGCCCGCCGTGAATTCGTAGGTGAAGTTGTTCAGAGCGGTGAAATTGCCGTATTGTTTGGTGAGGGCGGATAGTGTGAGGGTCATAATGTCCTCCTGTTTCATTATTGTTTAAACTCGTTATACTGTTTGTTCAGCTCGTCTAAAACCTCATCTGCTCCGGCGGCTTTTAACTGTTTGTTTGCCGCTGAAAGCGCCGCATCGAGGGTTTCGTATTCGCCGTAATCGCCGTAAAACAGACCGTAAAATTGCATATTGATCTCTTTCATACTATTATATTCACTTTCAATTTTTGATACGTCGGCTTCAAATCCGTTCAGCGGACTGACTTTTACACTTTTGATTTGCCGTTCAAAATCCGCTTTCATATTTTGATTATCGTCCGCCGTGGGGTCGGCTTTAAGGGGATTTGTCGGAGTATGCAGCCAGCTTGAAAATGCCGAAGCCCGAATGTTCTGAACCTTTTCATTCTCGGAATTGAATATGTAATTACGCCCCTCGATACCGTTATAGATCAGATCGGCAAACTCCCCGTCAGTACTGAACAGAGCCAGCAATTCAAACGCCGCTTCGGGATTTTCGCTTGACGAGGATATTCCCGTGACTATATTAATATTATCACCTGTGTATGTATCGCTGAGAATATATGCATCTTCAAATTCACGGTATATAGAGTTCATACTGCCTACATTACATATTGCGGTTTCCATTGTTACTGTGCTTTCTTCATTTACAATATATCCGGCATTTTTATAATCCTCTACCGTTTCAAAATAATTGAGCGCTTTTTCATTTTCATAAATATTTTCGAAGCGGTTTGTTTCAGCATTAAAATATATACCGTCATAATTTATGAATCCGCAGTATTCGTTATAATTTGTCACATAGCTTGGCAGAACGAGCTGTTGAATTCCCGCTTGTCCATAAGACTTTTCAAGGTATTCGCTTAATCCCTCAAATGAACCGTCATATCCTGTAATATCGATACCGTATTTTTCAAGACAATCATTATTAAAAACTACGCATAGCGGATTGGCTCCAAGACCGATAATTCCCCGTCCGTAAATATTTCCGTCCTCTGAAGTCAGACACTGCCAATACCATTCGGGATAAGCGGCGTAAAATTCTTTCCCGAGTTCCGTTTCAAAATAATCATTTAATGGAAGAAACCAACCGTTGTCAATGCAGGTTTTGTATGTTTTCGTCACATCGTCCGTTCCCTCAACATTTTCAATACCCATTCCGCTGTTAAAAATATCAACTTGTTCACCGTCGGAGATCATCTGTTTGTAAATATCCTGCATTAACGAAAATTTGCCGTCATTTGCTTCATTGTGATTTACAAATTCAACAGCAAAATCATATCCGCGTTCGTCAAGAAGTCTGTTTACTTCGTTCTGAATTGCGGCGGTATCTACATTGTAGGAGTAGTTTGTAATCCAAACCAGCTTTGTCTTATTTTCAAAATACGATTCGTCCGCACTTACGGGTTCGACCTCAAAATCAGCCTGACCGTACTCGTTAAAAATACTTTCCTCGAACGATTTTTCCTCTTTTGTATTATAGGTATCATCCGAACTATTCAAATATATAGCTTTTTTTAAACCGAACTTTATGAAATCATCCTTTTTTACACAAAGAAATACGCTGTTCTCTTCCCACTCGCCGCTGTTTACAGTTTCATAAAGTATCACATGATCCCCTGCGGCACAGATCAAGTCCCACTTCAGACTTTCTGTATTTTCCAAACATTTTACCGATTTACCGCCGTCTGAATAATAGACTGTTTTTATGTTTTTACTGTCAAAAGTGCCGTCAAAACTTGAGTCTGCACCATAATAAACGCCGCCGTCACAGGGGCAGAGACTATTGACATATCCGCTTGCATCGCAGAACTTTTTCGCCGATTTTGTATCTATATTGTAAAAATCGATTTCTGCACTTTTCGCTGTCTGTTCGTCCGACTCATATACAGAAAAATAAAATCCGTTTTCAGCAAAGGAACCAATCCCCATAAGATTGTTGGAATAAACCTTGTTAAGTTTGCCGTTTTCACAGGAGTATATTCCGCTTTCTTCTTCAAATCTGAGCCGACAATAAACCGTATCATCATACATATATGCTCCAAGAAAAGCAAATTCAGGCTGATCGCTGAAATCCATAAGAACATTTAATGAATTGTCTGCAATATCAAAACATAGCAGATAATATGTATAATCAACTTCCGCGCTCTCGTCTACGATCATATTGGAAGCTAGAAAAATTAATTTATTCTCACAAATAACAGCCGTATCGGATTCTGCCTGATAATCCTCTGAAACAATGATATTATTTCTGTTCGAACCGTCTTTTGAAGCCTTACATATAGTCAATCTGTTCGTTGAGGTAAAAATTTCATATATATTGTCATCATAGTAAAAAGCATTACTCCAATAAAAATCTTTTGGCGGAACAGCTGTACATTTTGAATTTAGATCGTCGTTAAGACTTTTATGACCGCAATTCGGCTGATTGCATAACGCGGCGCACTCTCCCGAAGTAAAATCTTTTACGTACATAATTTCATTTTCCGGCGTTAATGCGAAGTTCTCTCCGAACCAACCGTAGGGAGTAAAAGAACCGAAGCTTTCATCGGACTTAAACAGCCTGTTTGTTATAATAAAGATAAATACAACTATTGCCGCTGCCGAAAATATGCATATTAATGAAATAATGACTTTCTTGCGCATAATTAACCTCTCTAAAAAGGGCTGTTGCACAGAAATTGATCAATGTAACAGCCCTATTCTACTTTATTTCAAAATTCAGATATTATTTGTTGATGCACAACTTACTCATATTATTTACTTAATGAGTATGATGCAAATGTTGTGCCGTTTCTTGAATGGGAATGTGTGGAATTACTATATTTGCCACCACTTGGTGTAATTACACTTGCAGCAGCTGCTGCGCCAGCTCCTGAATCTGAATCACCTGTTCCATACGATGTATACGTACCTGAACTGTTATAATAATACTGCGTAACGTGCGCACCGACTGTCATATTAGTTGATGTAGATGTACTTGCATATGTTGTATACCTAGAACCACTATAAACTCGTGCATATCCATGTACAACAGGATTTGAACCATATGTATAGGGATTATTAGTTGCGCTCGCACCCATAGCCGAAATTGAAGCCATCATCATAACAGCAGCACCAACTGCTGCGATTTTCTTAATCATCTTTGTCATTTGATATACCTCCGTCTTTTTAATATTAGTATCTGAAACAATCTGCTTTGTTGCAAACTGATTTCATTTTCGTATGCTTGCACAAATATCATTGCGCATTTTTGTATGTTTTATATCTGCATCGGAATCACCCCTTCACAAGCAATTTGTCGGGAAAGTCCGACAGATCTCAGGGGGGAAAATGGTGAGATCTGCCGTTTCCCTTTATGTAACACACTATATAGGAGAATTAAGCTTTACCAAAGTGCCTTTACGCCTTTTGCATGACTGTTGATCATGCCGACATCTGCTGTTGTGACTTCTGTTCCTGCTTTATCACTTACGTTTGCGCATACAAACGCATAGTCTGTGAGAATGATTACTCCCTTTGCATGAGAATTTGCCATTCCGACGTCTGCCGTCGTTACATCTCCGTCGCCGTTGATGTCACCATATGGATTGAGTTCAACATTCTGTGCGATGCCGCCCTCAGCAACTGTGATCTCGTACGTTCTTGTTGCGTACTTTCCGCCGCTTATCTCAAGAGTATAATCGCCTACTTCGAGGTTTTCAATAGTGTACGTTCCCATGCTTGTTGCTGTAACTACAGTCTCTGTTCCGTCAGAAGATGTTGCTGTTACTGTCATTTCAGTTTCGGAGTTTTCGTCAGAAACTTTGATTGTGCCTGTTACGATTCCTGTTACTACCTTAAGCTCAAGTCCTGCGATTGCATCCGTGATAGCCTTTGCTGCCGCGTCAATATCTTCCTGTGTTGTATCTGCGTTGTCAAGAACAGTTTTAGCTGTGCCTATTGCCGATGTAAGTACTGCATAAGAATCCGCAGTATACTTAGCTGCGTCTACTGCCTCACCCTTTGCGATTGCCGACTCAAGAGCTGTTGTATCCAGTATAACCGTATCGGAAGTTACTGTATAAATCACATTTCCGTCTGCGTCAAGGAAATCAACCGATGTTACCGCGTATACATAATCAGAAGCACCGCCCCAAGAATATGTGTATCCCGTAAGCGTTAAATCCTTGCCTTTAACAAGTGCGCTCGTAAGCTCAAGCGTTTCGCTGCAGCCGGTTGTACCGTTATCATATGAGTAGGTTCCTTTAAACTCATAATTGTTATTCCAATCGTTGTTGATAAGGAAATCAATTGCAGCGTTCGGATTATAGCTTGTATCGGAAGCGCAGTCAAAGTTAACTTTGATCTTTGTTGCTCCGTCCATATCGTTGGTTACCTTGCAGGAAACAATATTTGCCTGAGCTCCGTTCTTATAAATATACGACATGTACTTGCCTTCTTTAACAAGACTGTTAATAGCGTTATTAAGAGCGGTTGTCGCCGCTATAACAGATGTAGACGTCTTATCTTCGTTAGCAAGCTCTGCCTTTGCAGCTTCAAGTGCGCTTGCAACAGCTGACCATGTGCTCGCTGTATAATCCGATTCGTTAAGAGCCTCAGCTTGTGCTATAACAGCTTCGAGTTCGCTTGTGTCAACTTCACCGTCGTAAATAATTTCAAATGCTCCGTGATCTGTTCCGGAAATAAGATTATATGTGTTTCCGTCATATACATATATCTTTCCTGCTCCTTCAGAAAACGGAGCTGTTCCTACCTTTGTTATTGCTCCCATAACGTAAATTTCCAGGTCTGTACTTGGATTTGCACGGAAGATATTAGTATCCAATACTGTAATACCCTCAGGAATCACCACTTTACCCGTAAGATTACAGTCTCTGAATGCTCTGGCGCCCAAAGCCGTAAGTGAGCTTGGAATATTAATGCTTGTAAGCGAAGAACATCCTTGAAATGCACTTTCACCTATTGACGTTATACTGTCGTTAAGAGTTACAGATGCAAGCGATGAGCAACTATAAAATGCATTGGAACCTATGCCGGTAACTGTGTCCGGTATATTTACTGTTGTAAGAGCTGTACATTTCCTAAAGAGATAATTCGGAATTAACGTAAGTCCGCTTGGGAGCGTTACCGAAACAAGACTTGTAGAATAGGAGAAAGCATAAGCTCCTATTTCTGTAACGCTTTCGGGTATTACAATGCTTGTAAGCTTATTCTGATAAGCACTACTGTCTGTACCAAAGCAATATGATCCTACACTTGTTACTGTATCAGGAATAGACACAGACTCCATATTAGGAAGCTGTGAAAGCAATGACGAACCCAGACTTGTTACTCCGCTTTCAATTATTACGGATTTTATCTTTGTATAATTTCCGTCTGTATTCCAAGGAGTATGACCACTGCTTACAGAAAAATTATAATCCTTTGAAGCTCCCGTTCCTGAAATTACAAATGTTCCGTCGCTGCTGAGAGTTGCTGTTACAGAACCGTCTCCGTTAGCGCTTATATCATAAGCAGCAACAACGGTTATTTGCTCAACTAACCCATCTATCGCAGCTTTAATTGCCTGTACCGCGTTATCAACATCTGTCTGAGCTGCCGATGAGTTTTCTTTAACTGCCTTTCCTGCTGCGATTGCATCTGTAAGCGTCTTAACAGATGCTTCCGTGTACTTTGATGTATCTACCGCTTCTCCGTCTGAGATTGCTGCGTCAAGTTCTTTATAATTAAGTGACGGAGTTGGGTTGCTTATATACGCTATATTCGTATATCCGGCATTTTTCAGATTAGTTTCGGTTGCACTACCCTCAATTACATAAAATGTAGGATTGCCTGTTACATCAAATGCTGTACTTTCAGCTGTAAAATTTTCAGAATAAATATATACTTCATTTATTCCCGTGCAAGCTTTAAATGCTGTTTTACTTACACTTGTTACACTATCTTTTAATGTTATTTTAGTTAAGTTTACACATTTATTGAAAGCCAATCCGGCAGTAATTCCCACTATATCGTTTTCAACTATCAGTTCCTTTAAATCGGAAGCATGATTGTTTCTGATCGAACCTGTACTGGATACATTTCCTGACCCTGAAATTACACATAATCCTTCTGAGTCTATAGTCCATGTAGCGTTATCTCCGCAGCTGCCTTGATCTATTATTTCCGGTGTTGGTTCTTCTGTAGATATATACGCTATATTTGTATATCCGGCATTTTTCAGATTAGTTTCAGTTGCACTGCCCTCAATTACATAAAATGTAGGATTACCTGTTACATCAAATGCTGTACTTTCAGCTGTAAAATTTTCAGAATAAATATATACTTCATTTATTCCCGTGCAAGCTTTAAATGCTGTTTTACTTACACTTGTTACACTATCTTTTAATGTTATTTTAGTTAAGTTTACACATTTATTGAAAGCCAATCCGGCAGTAATTCCCACTATATCGTTTTCAACTATCAGTTCCTTTAAATCGGAAGCATGATTGTTTCTGATCGAACCTGTACTGGATACATTTCCTGACCCTGAAATTACACATAATCCTTCTGAGTCTATAGTCCATGCAGCGTTATCTCCGCAGCTGCCTTGATCCGTTATTTCTGCCGCTAATGCGCTCGTAAGCGATATTGTAGCCATTGTAGTTATGGAAACCACCGCAGCCACTACCCCGGCTAGCACTCTTTTTAGCATATAAATTCTCCTCAATAATATTTTAAAAGGATATCCCCTCTTTGTTTAAGAGGGGGATATCCAAATTAAATTATGATGGCATAGACTGGCCAGCATAACCTGCCATAATGTAGCTTATAATTGTACTTCCATCAGATGTTACAACGCCGTTCTCGGTATAATTGTTTCTGTTGAACAATGCTGTACCGCCTGTAGTCATTGAACCGTTGTCCCAATAAGCTGTAACTATTCCGTTTTGTGCAGCATAGTAGTTCAGCCAATAACAATATGTTGCTCTGGCCAGAGTATTGTTATTATTAGCTGGTCCGTATTCTCCAAGGAACACAGGCATTTCCACATCTTCACCAATTGCTGCTGCTTTATTAATCTGTGCTTGCATATACTCTTTGCTTGTATATGTTCCTGTTCCTGTACCTACCGGCCATTGCTGATCTGTTCCCATAGTAAATCCGTCCGGTGCATAATAGTGTACAGAGAGAATAAGTCTATCAACAGATGTATCTGTCGGCTTAACAAATCCTACTGAACCGGTTGATGTGTCTGTCAAATCAATATTTGTATTATATCCCGGAATAATAAGTACACGATCATCATTTGCATCGTTAGCGCCAGTTGCGCGAACAACATCTACAAATTTTTGATTGAGTGCGTTGATGTTTGCATATGCAGGATCAGGAGAACCATTGTAGTTTCCACTGACCATAAGCTCGTTAGCAGACTCAAACAAAAGCTTCTGGTCATAATCTTTAAAGTATGTAGCGATCTGAGACCATACCTTGCCAAATTTATCGACCATTGTTGCTCTTGCAGTAGCATCGCTCGTGCTTATATCGATCCATTTACCCGGAATTCCTTCTCCGCCGTCATTATGAATATTAATAATAACATACATACCCATATCGTAAGCGTAATCTACTACCTCTTTAATTCTTGCAAGGTAATCTGCGTTAATTGTATAATTTGGAGCAGCGCCTATCATATTGAGATATGAAATAGGAATACGAATTGCATTAAAGCCTTGTGATTTAACTGCCTGAATTAAGCACTTTGTAGTTTTCGGATTGCCCCAGAATTTCTCATTTACAGTTCCGTAGGTTGAGCTTGAAGTATTGCCGTCAACGCTTTCAAGCGAGTTTCCCAAGTTCCATACCGGTCCTAATTCTTCAGAACGTACATATGCATCTTTATCAGACTTAGGATTGCTTAAATCTCCGTCAATATTATTAAACACTTCTACTTTGGTAACGGTGCCTCCCATGTAGCAAACAAGGAATTTTGTTACAGTAGACGGTATTTCTGTTGCAAAAGTATATGTTCCTGCGCTTGGTTTAATGTAATTCGGATCAACAGCCTCGTATACATCATTACCGTCTGAATCCTTTTCTCCTGTAGGAATGAGGATTTCAGCCTGAACATACTCTGAAGGAGCAGTCGCATACGTAGCTGTTACCTTCACGGTCGGATTTTTCCATGCACTTAAGTCGATAGCCGAAAACTCAATGTTATACGGATTTGCATTTGCAACTGCAGCACTCGAAGGAGAAACTGTCATAGTGTTTGTTTCAGAATCTCTTACCCAAGTTCCTGTAGCTGTAAAGTTCTGCTGCACATAAGTGCCTGTTTTCTTCAGTTTCAAGGAAACAACAGTAACGCTTGTATCGCCGATAGCGCCTGTCTGTAGATTTATACCGTAAGGTGTTCCATCATTCTTGAGTTGCTCTTCAATATCAGCAATATTAACAGTTTCGGTATAAGTGTCCGTTGTATTAGGATTGGTCTGTCCAACCGTAACTTTCTGCCAACCACCCCAATTTGTATTGAAGACAACAAAATCAAATGTATCTGCGTAATTAACGTTCTGCGTTTTGCCCTCATTATCAACATATGTACCATCTGCATCAAAGCTGTTATACTTGTATGTGATCTCAAAGCTGTCATACTGATAATAGTCAGACTTATAAGTCGTGTTGATATATGTGCCGCTTCCACTGTAAGGTCCGCTATTTGTCAACAGCGTTAAATCTTCATTATCTGCACTCGCAGAAACAGAAGCCGTAAGAGCTGTTATTGCCATTGCAACTAATGCATTTAACTGGTTTCATTAAATATATATCCCTTTACTGCATAGCATTTGTTCACATTCATATGTAAATGTCCTCAATTCTCCGCTGTGATGTATAGGGATTTCCAAAGTCTTGACATTTATTTCCTTGCTCTTTCTAATAAAGCGCAACAAATTTTCAGGCGTATTTTTAATAACCTTTTGTGCCTTAGTCATAGCCAAATCATAATCTATTGAGAAAATCTTCTGACTGTTGTGAGGATTTTCACGATATATCGACCTTAGAAGCATATATATGCAAATTTTGAGATAGTTTTCCGCACCTATCTCAAGGGACGGATATTCAGAAATCAGTTCTCTGAGCAAACTGCTACATACAACAAGACTTTCGTTCTTTGAAAAGCCCTCAATGGAGTATTCCCCGTTGTGCTCACCGAAAATAGTTTCGTAAGACACATTATAATATTTGATAAGAGAAATTATCTGTGTTGTACATATCGATTTTTTACCTCGCTCCACAGCCGACAAAAAAGATTGTGTTATTCCAGTTTCCCTTGCCACCTGCTGTTGAGTTATGCCCTTTAAAAGTCTTACACCCTTGAGCCTTGCTCCCACAATTTCAAGATATTCTTGACTTTTATATTCTTGTAACTTACTCTGGTTTAATATTTCTGCCTTATTATTAAACAAAAAATCCACTCTCCTTTGGTACAATATTAGCATAGTATTAACTGCCGACTCAGTAGTGACAGGCTATGCTTATTTTAGTATAATGAAATGGTAATGGACTGACGTGTCTCCTTAGAACTCAGAGTTCGCAGCAAAAAGCGTCGGACGCCTTCTTATTATCAAATTTGATTAAGCAGGTTGTACCTGCTGTGAAAGTTCATATCTTTCCGTAGATATTACATTATTATTAATCATAAAATCCAAAATTCTAGATACTAACCTTTTCATTAGCAACTCCAATTTAATTTATCTAATTTAAAGGTACAATTAATTTAAATTCAAGTCAAGCGATTTGACGTGACGTGCATTTTTTTGACGTGAAATGCAAAAAAATAGGACTGCCACACCTAAAAAAGTGGTGTAACAATCCTTTTATCAGCATATTTTTATTTGTTTTTTACAAATAAATATTTAAGTAGTAAATAAATTTTGTTGTCTTACACTAAAATCGATTTTAAAGTTATCAAACAAGTAAACACGTTATCCGACTCATAAAATTCACATCTGCCCTGATACTTATCTACTGTTTCTCGAATTATTTTAGTTCCCCAGCCATGTTTACCTAAATCAGACTTTGTAGTTTTAAGATTTGGATTTTTACTCAACACAGATTCTTTGATTGTATTTTTTATTACAATTCGATAAATGTCTGTTGTTCTGCTAATATCGAGAGAGATAAACTTTTCCGAATCGTCAGATATTGCGGTACAACCGGTTATGGCATTATCAAGAGCATTACTTAAAATATGAAGAAGATCCGTATCATCTATTCCATTAAAATCTTTAATACTGCTGCATTTTGTTCTGATCCCTACTGCATCTGCAACT
>JAUNOG010000103.1 GCA_030531185.1 Ruminococcus sp. | reverse complement strand
TGCAAGAATTTCGTGAGGCTTGTCTGTGGATACCCACGAGTCAATAACGTTGTCTCCGTCAAGAATTTTAAGGCTTGCTCCGGGCAACTCGTCGTCGCCCGTAATTGCCTTTTTGCTGATAACGACCTTGGTGCAGTCGTCGTACATAGTTACAATATCTGCGCTGCCGTCTGATGAAACTGTAAACTCAATATCGCTTGATACGACATAACCGTTTGGAACGACTTCTTCGTGCAATGTGTATGTTTTTCCTGCTTCGAGAAGTGCAGTAACGATATGCGGTTTGTCTGTGGAAGTCCACTTTTCAATTATCTCGCCGTTTTCATCAGCCACATAAAGAACAGCGCCGGGTATTTCCTCTGCGCCTGTGAGAGATTTCTTTGAAAATTCGACCACGGTAGGTCTGTTTATCATCTCTACCTTGTCAATTCTTCCGTCAGAAGAAACAGTAAATTTCACGTCTGCCGAAAGAACATAACCCTTTGGAGCTTCCGTTTCCTGAAGTGTGTATTCAAGTCCTGCCACCAGCTCAGCCTCAAGCTTGTAAGCTTCTGCGGTAGAAGTCCATTCTTTGACTATATTACCCTTGCTGTCAACAATTCTAAGCTTTGCTCCCGGGAGATTATTTCCCTTATCGTCAAGCTTGTAGAACTCAACCTTTGTGGTATCGTCTCTCATTTCAACCACATTTGCAGTACCGTCGTCATTTACGGTAAACTGAATGTCGTTTGCCACAACGTATCCGTCCGGTGCTATCTCCTCGTGGAGAGTGTAGGTCTTGCCTGCTTTAAGAATGCCTGTAATGATATGCGGCTTATCTGTTGATATCCATTCCTCCACAACCGTTTCGCCGTCGCGTATCTGGAGCTTTGCTCCGGGAAGTTCGTCGTCGCCCGTTATAGCCTTTTTGCTTATCTCAACGGAAATCGCTTTATCAACCATTACTATCAGCGGTCTGCCGTCGTCTGATTTAGCGGTTACATTAACTCCGTCTGCTTTTATAACGCCCTTGTCGGTAATGGTTATTGCTATATCGGTTGCGAGCGTGTAGCCGTCGGGAGCATAAGTTTCACGCAGAGTATATTTTCCTGCCGAAAGTCCCGAAACAACTATCGGCTTTTGAGTACTTGTCCATTGCAGCTTTGTATTACCTTTTTCGTCGATAAGCTGCATAACTGCGCCTGCAATCTCATTGCCTGCTACGTCGCGTTTGGAGACCTCAAAATTTATCTTACTGTTATCGATAGTATATTCCGCATTTTCTGTTGTAACAGGAGCGGCTGTTCTTTCTGCCAGAGCATATCCGGGAGCGGTTTTTGTTTCTTCTATCCAAAGAGCAGAGTTGATAGGAAGATTTTTTATCGTAAGATCACCGTCAGCGGACACCTGATATTCAGTAGGAGTTCCGGACTCTGCCGAATAGGAATAAACGCCGTCAGCCTCTTTAACTGCGTTTATATAGCTTGTGGGAGTTGTTCCCGCTTTGTAAATTCGGAATGTTACGGCGCTGTTCTGAGCGGCGGTCGCCGAAACGGTTTTTCCGTCAGAAGAAAAGGTCTTTTTTATGCTCAGCGTCGATGTGTCTGCGGTGAATTTCGCATAAGCCTGAACAGGGTCAGAGCCTGACATATATCCGACCTTTGCCTGAGAGGATCTGCCACTCTGAACGGTAAAGAAAAGAGGAACGCATTCCTCAATCTTATCGCAGTTTTTTGCTTTAGTTTTAGTCAGCGTTACTGCGCCCGATTTAAGCTTTTCAAGTCCTTCAAGTGTGGCGGTGACAGTAAGATCGCTGCCGCTTACCTTAAATGTTACGCCGCTGTATGACGGAAAGCTGAACTGTGACAGACTGCTGTCAAAGGTGAATGTGCCCTCGTACTTTTGGGTTGATGTGTTGTATTTCAGCTTGTAGGTTGGAGCATTTCTAGAAAGAAGCGATGTTCCTTTGGGAATATCAAAATGTTTCAATATATCCACTTTAAGCTTTTTGCAGCACTCAACAAGATTGTCGTGATCCGCTGAGGAGGGAGCTTTCACACACTTTATAACTGTATTTTCATAATCTGACAGCTTTTCGGAGTTATTGTCAAAATATCCTCCTGAAACAATCCACGTCATAGTCTGAGCCGCTACAAGTTCCGTTTCCCAATCGTAACCGTATTTTGTTTCGCCTTTATATGCGTAGATAGTGCAGGCTTTCAGATTATCTCTTTGAGTATTATCCGAATAGTATGTTTGTATATATGGGTTGTCATAAGTTAACATATCCATTGTGGCGCTGTCAACGTGACTGGTGCCCAGCTGAACGCAGTAGTAATAGTTACCGTCTGCATCCGTCCAGTAATAGAATTCGTTTGCCCACTTATTTCTGAAAGCGGTGTTTGTGTAATCGCCTGTAAGCGGGTCGTAGGCGTTTGGCAGTCCCGAGCCGCTGAAATCGTAGCCCCAGCCGTAAAGAGTGTGCTGAGTATTTTTGACAGTGTCCGCCCAAGCAGTAAGCCCCTCCGAAAAGAGGGAAACTGTCATAAGCAATGCCATAAATGCACAGCTTATTTTTTTCAGAAATTTTTGCTTCATCTTTATCAGATCCTTTCGTTTTCTTATCTATGTCAAGCCCTTAAAAAGGGAATTGTTTTCTGTCAGATAAATAAAAAAGACGACTGAAATTATTTCAATCGTCTTAATGTATTTATTTAATTTATGTCGGGTTATCCTGCTGCTAAATACGTATTCCAACAGAATTTTCCGTAAAAATCAGTACCCGGTTCAATAAATATGACAACCTGTGAAAAACCATTTTTAGAAAAAGCCTTATCATAAATATCATATTGGTCTGAAATTAGAACTTTCATAAACTCAAGTGCTTCTTCATAGGTGTTATGTGGATAGATACCTCTACTTGATTCCCACGTAAAATCGTCACGAGTATAATTTTCTATTTCATTTAAGTACTCATCAACCGACGAATATCCAAACTCCGCATAGATTTTCTCAACTCTGGGTCTTGCAAGCTCATTGCTGTATTCCTGAAGTTCTTTCTTTAGCCTGTCAATATCTTCTTGTGTGAGGTTATCTTCTTTAGGCGGCTCGGTTATAGCTTCAGTCGTGGTTTTCGGCGGCTGCGTCTGGGGTGCCTGAGTTGTGGTCGTAGTTTTTCTTTCGGTCTGAGGCGGGTCAGTCTGAACAGGGGCATTATTGCCGCCGTTATTTTGGTTATCGTTGTTTCCTCCGCCGTTGTTTCCGTTGATGTTTGGCTGATAGTTATTCTGATTGTTGTTATAGCTGTAATTATTATTGTTATTGCCGCCATTGTTCTGATTGTTATTTGAAGTGCCCTGCTTAGTTGTAGTCTTAGCGGTTGTTTTGGTTGTAGTCTTAGATGTGGTCTTATTGTTCGCAGACGTGCTGAGTATCTTGCCGCCCTCTCCGAGTATCAGAGTGGTAACGCTGCCGTTTCTGTCTGTTCCCGTCACAATTGTCGTAGTAGTGACACGCGATGAGCTGTCATCGGCAGATGATACAGTCGTTGTTATAGCAGATTTTGTTGATGTTGTAGTATCTATGCCGCTGTCAGCCGCAGATGAATCCGCAGAAGTGACCTTTGGCTCGGCGGAGCTTTCGTCGTCGATGTTTACGCAGGCTGTGAAAATCAGCACAGCGCTTATTGCTGCGAGAATTACTGTTAGTGTTCTTTTCATATGCTTTTCCTCCTTGCCTTATTTTTCTTTTCTAACTTTATTATATCATTCTATTTTTATATTGTCAAGAAATATTTTCCAAAACAAGTACGTTTTATTGGACTGAAATAAAACTATAAAAAAGACAACCTACCAAAAT
>JAUNOG010000044.1 GCA_030531185.1 Ruminococcus sp. | reverse complement strand
TGAGGGGGACAGCTCAGAGGATTGGGATACCGCTTATGAAAGATTTCTTCAGATTATAAAATAAAAAATATACGAAAGGACTGAAACAAATGCTGAAAAATATTCCCGCAATTCTTTCGCCCGAGCTTTTGAAAACGCTATGCGAAATGGGTCATTCAGACAGAATTGTAATAGCGGACGGAAACTTCCCTGCCGAGAGTATGGGAAGAAACGCAAAGGTCATACGCTACGACGGTCACGGAGTTCCCGAACTTCTGGACGCAATATTGCAGCTGTTCCCTTTGGACACTTATGTGGAAAAGCCTGTTAATTTAATGCAGGTTATGCCCGGAGACAACGCAGAAACTCCTATATGGGAGGAATACAAAGCGATCGTGAAAAAACACGACGAACGGGGCGCAGACGCTATCGGAGAAATCGAGCGATTTGCTTTTTATGAGGAGGCAAAAAAAGCCTACGCGATCATTGCTACAGGCGAAAAAGCAATTTATGCGAATATAATGCTCCAGAAAGGCGTTGTTTAATCCGTGACAAGCTATTACCGTTTAAGGAGCACACCGTTACGGATAATTAATTATGAAAGGAAATAAAATTATGTACGAAGATATTAAGGAAAAGATAGTTGAAGTTTGCCATAAAATGTGGCAGAAGGGCTGGGTCGCTGCTAACGACGGAAACGTTACCGTAAAGGTTGGCGAGGGCAGATATCTTGCAACTCAGACAGGCGTTTCAAAGGCTGAAATAACAACAGATAAAATAGGTCTTATTGACGACAATTTCAATATTATCGAGGCGGCAGAGGGCTGGAGACCTTCATCTGAGGTAAAAATGCACCTCAAATGCTATCACGACAGACCCGACGTAGGAGCTGTCGTTCACGCCCACCCTCCCGTATCGACAGGATTTGCCTGCGCGCACCTCCCTATTGACGACTACTGTATGATCGAAACTGTTATAGCAGTCGGTTCTGTACCGCTTACTCCTTACGGAACACCGTCTACATATGAAGTTCCCGAGGCTATCGAGCCTTATTTGCAGGAGCACGACGTAATGCTTCTGGAAAACCACGGCGCTTTGACGGTAGGCGCAGACCTTACCACAGCATATTACAGAATGGAGACCCTTGAGCTTCAGGCGCAGATCTCTCTCGTAGCAAGACTGCTTGGCGGAGTTAAGGATATTTCCCGGGAAAATATAGACAGACTTATCGGTATGCGTCCGAAGTACGGCGTTACGGGCAAACACCCGGGATATAAGAAATATTCGGAATAAAGTCGACGATACGAATTCGGATTAAATTTTTTTAATAAGATCATAAAATCTGTATTAACTTTCCTCCCCGTTACTGCAATGCGGTAACGGGGATTTTTTGACTTTTTTATGCAAAGCTATTGTTTTATATTCTAATTTATGTTATAATAATAAATAAATCCCGACATTCTTTTGTCTCAGTCGCCTTGCACAAATAGCTGTGCGAAATTCTGTGTGCTGATTATAATGATTAAATTCATCTATTAGGAGTATGTGTATGAACACTAAGAATATTCTTGTAAATAAGACGAACAACACCGCCGTTCAGTTTTTCAGATATATTTTTGTGGGCGGCGGCGCGACTGTCGTGCAGTACCTCATACTTATAGCGCTGAAAGAGGCTTTCGGCGTAAATGTGAACCTCGCAAATGCAGTCGGATTTATAGGCGGACTAATCACCAATTATATAATCTCTAAATACTGGGTGTTCGATAAATCGACATTGAACAACAAGGCGGCGGAATTTACGGCATTCGCTCTAATCGGCGTTGTGGGACTGGGCATTAATCAGGGACTTATCTGGCTGTTTGACAATCCTCTTGCGGACAAAAAGATTTTCGGCTCGGTAATTCCCGCACGTTTTTACTATCTTGTGGGACAGGTCATCGCAACGGGAATAACATTTTTCTGGAACTTTTTTGCACGAAAGCTCCTGCTGTACAATAAAAAAGCCGAGGACGGCGATAATGTGAACAAGTCCGAAAATTCGGATATTAAAGAAACTATACATAATTAAAAGAAAGGATTTTGACTATGAAAAATGTGGTAATTATCGGAGGCGGTCCTGCGGGGCTTACGGCGGCATATGAGCTTTTAAAGGACGGCGGCAGCGAGGAATACAATGTAACAGTCCTTGAAGAAAGCGGCGTTCTCGGAGGTATTTCGCAGACAGTACGCTACAACGGCAACCGTATGGATATAGGCGGTCATCGCTTTTTCTCAAAGGACGATACGATAATGAAATGGTGGAGCGACCTTATGCCTGTTCAAGGCTCTCCCGCTTATGACGATAAGGTTCTCGGCAGAGACAAGCCGCTTGAAAAGGGAGGTCCCGACCCTGAAACAGAGGACGAGGTAATGCTTGTCCGTGACCGTGTTTCCAGAATTTATTACAATCACTGCTTTTTTGATTACCCCGTGACTATGAATGCAGAAACTATTAAAAATATGGGATTTGCAACGACAATGAAAGCGGGGTTCAGCTATCTCAGCTCCTGCGTATTCAAAAAGCCTGAAACAAATCTTGAAAATTTCTACATCAACCGTTTCGGAAAAGTGCTGTACTCAATGTTCTTTGAGGGATACACCGAAAAGCTCTGGGGCAGACACCCAAGTGAAATTTCCGCTGATTGGGGCGCACAGCGCGTCAAGGGACTGTCCATTACAGCCATTATAAAGGATATGTTCACTAAGCTTATCGGCGTCAAGAACAATAAAAACGCCGAAACCTCCCTTATCGAGCAGTACTGGTATCCTAAATACGGTCCCGGACAGCTTTGGGAGCTTGTGGGCAGTAAGGTCGTACAGTTAGGCGGAAATATCCGATATAATCATTCTGTTGAGAAAATACATACGGAAAACGGTAAGATAACCTCAGTGATCTGCAAAACCGAAAGCGGATATTCAGAGATCAAAGGCGATATTTTCATTTCCTCAATGCCGATAAATAATCTTATCGCAGGACTTGACGGAGTTAAGTGCGACAAGATAAAACAAATCGCCGCAGGACTTCCCTACCGTGATTTTGTGACCGTAGGTCTGCTTGTCAACAAGCTTGAACTGGAAAACAAAACAGATAAGAAAACCTTGGGCAATATTGTTCCCGACTGCTGGATATACGTTCAGGATAAGGGCGTCAAGCTGGGAAGAATTCAGATATTCAACAACTGGTCTCCGTATATGGTAAAAGATCCCGAGAAAACAGTGTGGATAGGTCTGGAATATTTCTGCGCCGAGGGAGACGATTTCTGGAATATGTCCGACGAAGAATGCATAGCGTTTGCAGCAAAAGAGCTTATCAAAATGGGCATTATCAAGGACGGCGCGGTTCTTGACGCTCACCGCGAAAAGGTAAAGAAAGCGTATCCTGCGTACTTCGATACCTATAAGCATTTTGATAAGATCGTTTCGTACCTTAACAGATTTGACAATCTGTTCTGCGTAGGAAGAAACGGTCAACACCGCTACAACAATATGGATCACTCAATGCTTACAGCAATAAACGCAGTCAAGGCAATAAAAACAGGCGAAATCGAAAAGAACAGCATATGGAACGTCAATACGGAAAAGGAATACCATGAAACAAAATAAGTTAATTATAAACTGCTCCGAAACCGACACTGTAATAAAGGCTCTGGCGGCTCACCCATATATAGCCGCTTTGGCGGTATGTCTGCTGATAAACCCTTTTTATCTGGGAGCTTATACTAACGTCCCCAATAATGCTTTAATGCTTGAGTGCATTCTTGTTTTTTCGGGAGTTTGCTTTGTACTGCACAGACTTTACAAGATCGAAAAATTTAAAAAGAGACAGGTACAGATACTTGCAGGTATATTTCTGTGTCTTGTGATAATCGGAGCGAATTTATACAATCGTTCGCAGTCAAAAGGAGTATGGCTATTCGTAGGCGGCTGCGCGTTACTGCTGTTGATTTACTGCAATGCCGATACCAAAAACTATAAGGAACAGCTTACCGCTCTGCTTATCATAGGCATAAGCTTTCTGCTGAAATTTTACTATGTTTTTTACACCTCTGTCTATACCCGCCAGCAGGACGTAGGTCTTTTCGGCGATGAGGACAGTCACGCAGGCTATATTGAATATCTGCTGTTCAATCATCAGCTTCCCGATTTTGATGTAAGAGACAGGTGGCAGTTCTGTCACCCTCCCCTGCACCACGCTATTAGCGCATTATGGATATACATAAACGAAAATATTTTCGGAGTAGGACACGACCCTGCAAGAGAATCTCTTCAAACGCTTACGCTTTTCTATTCTATGACAATAATTATTTCAGCGTATAAGATCTTCAAGCACTTCAAACTAAGGGGGACCGCACTTTATATACCTCTCATCATAACCGCGTTTCACCCCGTTTTCATTATCCTGTCGGGAAGTATAAACAACGATGTGCTTTCTGTCGCATTTGTTATGGGAGCAGTTGTATGTACCTTAAAATGGTATGAAAATCAGACTTTAAAAAACATTCTGAAAATTGCTCTTTGCGTTGGACTTGGTATGATGACAAAGCTTTCCGCCGCTCTTGTTGCTCCGCCCATAGCGGTGATCTTCCTTGTGGTTTTCATCAGGAAGATCAAAACCGACGGTTCAAAGCTTCTCGGTCAATATGCGGCGTTCGGAGCCGTTTGCATTCCTCTTGCGCTGTGGTTTGAGATACGAAATCTTATAAAATTTGACGTTCCCATAACATACGTACAGGAAATGGATACAAATCAGCTCCAATATATCGGAGACCAAAGCTTTATTTCCCGCATAACCGACTTTTCGCCTCATCAGCTTTCAAGCGTGTTTCAGCAATGGGCGGCTTGGAACGACAACGGAGAAATCACGGGTTACAACGAGTACAATCCCCTGATCGCACTGCTGAAAAACTCTATTTTCGGAGAATTTATAAATAAAGACTGTATTCCCGAAGGCTCGTATATTTTAAAGTTCTGCACCGTTTTGTTCTGGGTCGCGGTATTGCTCGCTGTTATTGCGTTTATAGCAATGATAGTCTCAGCCTTTTCTAAAAAGTGCGGCAGTTTAATGCCTAAGCTGTTTATGATCGTATTCTATCTGGTTCTTATGGTTAATTTCTACAAGCTAGCTAAGGACTACCCCTTTACCTGCTCTATGAATTTCAGATATATTACGCCGACCGCGATCATAGGCGCTCTATTCTACGGCGTGTTAATTCAGAGATTTAATGACAGTAACAGCAAGATTTCCGCCGCTGCAATAAAGATAATGTCGGTAACGGCTATGGTTTTTGCGCTGTTGGTAACGTCGGTTTATATAGAGGTTTGTCTTGCAACAAAATAAGAAAACTCCTGTGATACAAAATAAGTATCGCAGGAGTTTTTATTAAAGCCTAAGCACCCAATCCACAGCCGCTTTTGCCCAATTTGCGGCGACGGACTGATAATGACCTTCCCAAGTTGCGGTAGTCTCGTCGCACAACGCAAGTCCGTGTCCGCCGTATTCGTAAATATGAGCCTCAAACGGAATACCGCTGCGTGAAAGCGCGGACATATAAAACAGTGAATTCTCTACTCTCACACAACCGTCGTCCGCGCAGTGCCACAGGAACGTTGGAGGCGTATTTTCAGACACGCGGTCTTCCATTGCAAGAAATTTTCTCAGCTCGGGGTCTTGCTTTTCTCCAAGCTGGTTTAAAATTGAACCCTCGTGAGTGTACTTCTCATCGCTTGTAAGCACTGCATAGCTCAGCAGCGTACCGTTGACCTTAATATCCTCGGGAGAACAATTCAACGGCTTTGTAAGTATCTCGCTGTTCCACAGATTTGAAACTGCAGCCGCAAGATGTCCGCCTGCGGAAAAGCCCGCAACAACGATTTTATTGGGATCGATATCAAACCTTTCCGCGTTATCTCTAACGTATTTTACAGCCGCCGCACATTCAAGAGCATTTGTGGGAAACATTCTTTTGCAGGTATATCTAAGCACAAAACAGCATATACCGTATCCTAAAAATCTGAACGCGATAGGCTCAGCCTCACGCTCGGAACAGTAGTCATATCCTCCGCCCGGACAGATGATCATTGCCTTGTGATTTTTTCTTCCGATCTCATCAGTAAGCGTACTGTAATAACAGTCCAGCACCGCATTACAGCCCTCATAGGACAAGCCTGCTTTTTCATAGTCGACCTTAATGTCAATAGTTTCCTTGATCATATAAATACCTCGTTAATAATAATTTTCATCCGACGTTTCAGACGAACTTTCGTCGGTGACAGACGTATCGTCCGTCTTTTCGGGAATAACAGTAATTTCGTCCGTAAGATTAACAAATACAACATAGCCGTCGTAGTTGTTGCCGGATACGGAATAATAGTATTCACTGTTGTCCTCTTTCAAGGGCACGGGGATATTTGTAGTCGTTTGGTCGATATCCCCTCTTACATAATAAACGGCATAACCCGTTCCGCTCTCACTTTCAAAGGACATTGGGCTTTCAAAAGAATACTTCTTAACGTCCTCCAGAAATTCTTCAAGAGTTTCTCCGCTGTTATGCATAATCTCAGCGTACGGAACGCCGACATATCTGAAGTGATTGATTTTTCCGCTTACGCCTGTAACGTCGGATTTTTCCGCAGGATAACGGTAAATAAACCCGTATTTCCAGCAATTCTGCGAGATCCAGGCATAGTCGCCCTCTACCGTAAATTCGGGATATGTTCCGTTAACGGCGTCGTACAGCGCAAGATCAACAGCTCGTCCGCAGGCGTTTTCGTCGGTGTCCGACGCGTCCTCACCCTCGGACAGCAGAGCAGTGACCATAAGCGTCTTTAATCCTGTTTCTTTAGTAAAATCACAGCCCATTTCATTAAAGCTGTCAAGCATTTCACTGTCACCGCTTATCAGTGTGCTTGTGGCATACATTATTTGTTCTCCGCTCTTGTCAAACAGATATGAGTAAACGCCGTCGGTATCGCCAATCGCTCCGGTAAAAGGGTATTCTGAATTGATCAGAACAAGATTTCCGTTATTAAGCGAAGTACCGTTTTTTACGCTTTCATACTTATAATTCTTGGTAAGCTTATCAGCCTTAAAAGGCTCGTCCGTCTGAGATGTCGTGTCTGTTTTCTTTTTTTCATTATCAGCAACGGAAGACGACGTATCAGGCTTATTTATTTTATCCTTTTCAACAGTATTTCCATGTGTGGATATACCCACGGCGATCAGCAGCACAACAGCAAGCGCCGCCGCAATATTTTTATATTTGTAAACCTTAACCTTTTGCGGATTGACCATATTTATACGTCCGCACTGTAAACAGCCGAACTTTCCTCCTTTAAATATAATAACAGAGGAGTGCGAGTTACCTCATACTGCCCCTGTTAATTATAACACAAATTTATAATAAAGTGAACAATTTCAGAATAATCGGAGTTCACTTTCGTAACAGATTACAAATTCTCAAAGTATATTTTGTGCAAGCCTACAATCCTGTCATCAGTTTCTGACATAATCCACTACCGATTTTATAAACAGTCTTCCCTCGGGAGTTTCCGAAAGCTTGTCGAAATCGCAGTTGCATACTACGACCTTTCCGCCTGCCTTGCTGTACTCATATAGCAAAGCAAGGTTATGATTTCTTTCAAAGTTGTCTATTGTGCGGACGATAACGTTCTTGCCCTCTGCGCAGTCGTCAAGTATCTCTGAACGCGAATTCTGAACGATGTCCCACCAGATAGGAGTTGAGTATTTCTCACTTCCGAACTGCGAAAGCGCAGGGTGTTCGTTATCTATAAGCAGTCCCATTGTACCCACTGGCTCGGGCTTGTTCATCATTCTTGAAATCAGCGCAAACATATGATAGCACCAGAAGTCCTGACAGTAGAAGCCCTCAATAGATTTTTCAAGCTTTGCAAGCTCGGGAACGATAAGAACGGTTTTACCCTGTTCAAGCAGACTTAAAGCCTCCTCGCTGTCCGCATTTTCAAATATGTATGCGCCCGCCAGGTCAACATTATTGACGACAGGGATTACCGCCAGATCATAATGATTTTTTACGTCTGTCCCCTCAAGAACAAGGGTAAGCGTTACCTTTGTTACTTCGGACACATCGGGCATTTTAACGCTTATTTCCCCCAGATCAATATAATTTTCTTCATTTGACGAAACAGCAAATTCGCCGCCGTCAAGCTTATTTCCCGTACTGTCGGAAATGATCCACGCCAGCTTGCCTTCATAGCTTTCGGGTCTGTAATATACCAGCTCGATATGAGCTTTGAAGTCCTCGCCGCCTACAAGAGTATACTTATCAAATCTTGCAAGAGCAACAGCGTCATTGCAGAATTCTCTCCATTCCTCATCGGAAATTATACCCTTATTGTCCATAAATGCGTCGAGCATACCTACCAGCGCCGTGCCCTGTCCGCTGAAATCCTGAATGTCGAGTATCTGGAAACCGCCCAGAAGTCTTGAACGGAACACAGCCTCCATTTCCTCTTTATAGCAAGCCTTAGCAAGCTGTCCCGAGCATTTGAAATAGTCCTCGGAAAGAGGAAGAAGCCCCTTTTCGTCAAGCCTTTCTCTGAACACCTCAAAGTTTCTGGCTTTAAGGGAGCCTGTATATTTTTCAATTTCCCTGAAATCGGGATATGTCTCAAACTGACCGATCTCGTGAGTAACGATAGGCACTTCGGGAATGAAATCAGCGTCCGCTTCGCTTGCCTTAACGGTTTTCATCGTCGTGCCGTACTGTATCTGTACTGTTCCGTCGGCTGACGTCTCGGTAGATGACGCTTTTCTCGTCGGCTTTATAACTCCGTCATAGTCGTGGCTTGCGCTCGGTTTTTCTGTCTGAATATGACCCAGCGGAGCGTCGCACATAGCATAAGAGCCGCGGATAAGTCTGTCGTTTGCAAGACGTACTCCCACAAAGAAATCGTCGTTTTCAATTACATTGGGGAACCACTGGAAATTGTTGGAGCCCTGAGTGTAAAGATGTCTGTTATCGAAAGCCTTATAACCTCCGATAATTTCGTTAAGCTTTTCCTTTGAGCCCCAAAGCTCGTTGCCCATTGACATCATACAGTACGACGGATGATTGCCGAACGCTTTAAGTATCGCAAATCCCTCGGAGGTAAGAAAGTCAAGCTCCTCCTTATTGTAACCTTCTTCACCTTCAATATAGATCGTACCCCAGAACGGCAGCTGAGGCTCCATATAAATACCCAGCATATCAGCCGCAATAAAAGCCGCCTCGGGAGGACAGCAGGTGTGGAAACGGTAGTGGTTCATACCAAAGGATTTTGAAATCTTCATCACTCTCAGCCACTCGTCCACATCGCAGGGAGCATAAGCGGTCTTAGGGAAAATCATACCGTCGTGTTTACCTCTGAGAAACGTTTTTCTGCCGTTGATAAGAAACTTTCCGCCGTCGGTTTTAAATTCACGCATACCGATTATGTGACTGCTTCTATCTCCGTTCAGGTCGATAGCAAGCTTGTACAGATTTGGAGTATGTTCGCTCCACAGTAAGCAGTCATCGCCCATTTTATATGTAATATCAAGCTTTCCTCCGCTGAAATCAAATGTCTGAGTTTCAGGCTTATGGACGGTTTCCGAGTTGAAGCTCTCTGCGCTTACGGTCACATTTCCGCTGTCCGTGCCAATTACGTCTGCAGTAATATGGCAGGTTTTGGACGATATATCCGTCCATACCATAACATTATCAACATACGCCTCGTTGTAACCGATAAGCTCCATTCTGCCTGTGATACCGTTCCAGTTGGTCTGGGTATCGGGAGAAGTCAGATGTCCTCCCTTTGTTTTGTAATTGACATTGGAAACGCATATCCTGATTTCGTGAACGCCCGTGCCGATATACTCGTTAAGATCGTAAATATGAGGCGAACACAGACTTTCCTGCGTGCCGATCATCTTTCCGTCAATGAAAAGCGTAGTAATTCTTGTTCTTTCAAGATATAGCTTCAAATTCCTGCAATCAAGCCGATTAAAATCGACTTCCTTTGAAAACCAAGCCCAGCCCTCAAAAAGATAGGTATCCGTAAGAAAGCCTTCTTCTCGTTTGCTGTTATATTCGCCCTTACGCGCGTTTGAAGTGGTATTGGGCATATTAATGGTATCGTCAAAGACAAGATTTTCGCCCTTGCATTGTTTGTCAAGACAGAGCTTCCATTCGCCGCTCAGATCTATTTTCCCAATCATATAATTCTACCTCCGAAATTAATATTACCGTATTAAGTATAACACAACCTAATAATTTTGGCAACAGAAAAAACCCTTTTTTTCTAATTAGTCAAAAATTTTAGTTGTAATTCATAAAAGAATATGATATAATAAAAGAAAAAGAAAATTTGCGGGAGGTGTGATAATTGTACAGTGAACAAAAGCTGTCAATGCTTGCTTTGTCTTTGATTTTCCCTGCGGCAAGCTCCTTGTTTCACGAGATATATTCTCATTTCGGTAACTGCTGTGAAATGCTTGAAAATCTGGCAAACGATAAAAAAACAAATCTGCCGGATTTTCTGAAGCAAAGGGTTATGTCCTTTGATATTAATTATGCTAAGGATATTTACACTTATTGTGAAAATAACGGAATACAGATAATAACTATCGAGTGTGAAGAATATCCGCTGAGGCTCAAAGAAATAGACTGCCCTCCCTCAGTATTGTACTGCATTGGAAATTTATCTTCGCTTAAAGTACAGAAATCGGTTGCCGTCGTTGGAGCGCGAAAAGCCTGCGATTACTCCGTTAAAATTGCAGAGGTATTTTCGAGAAGTCTCACGGAGAACGGAATATCTGTCATCAGTGGATTTGCCAACGGAATAGATACGGCGGCGCACAAGGCTTGTCTCAACTCAGGCGGAATAACTGTCGCCGTGCTGGGCTGCGGAATTGACTGCGACTACCCCAAGGGAAAAAGCGACCTGAAAAGACTTATTGCACAAAACGGAGCAGTCATTTCGGAATATCCGCCTTTGACGCGTCCCGCTCCCGAAAATTTCAGAATAAGAAACAGAATAATTGCAGGTCTTTCAAAAGCGATACTTGTAGTTCAGGCAGGAAGAAAAAGCGGTTCGCTGAATACGGTTTCACACGGGCTGGAGCAGGGCAAGGATATTTATGTCGTTCCTCCCAGGGATATTTTATCTCCCGATTATGTGGGTCAAAGCCTGCTCTTAAAAGACGGAGCGCAGGCGGTGTATTCCCCTCACGACATTTTGATCAATATTTAACATTGACATTTTTACCATTTTAATGTAAAATAATATAAAAATAACGGAGGTAAAATAAATGCCGGTTAACACATTCAGCTCCGAGGTCGATTATCTTATACATCTGCTCAACTGTGTGCTTAGAAACGAACATCCGCAGGAAATGCCAGATACTCTCAATTTTCAAAAACTGTTTGAACTCGCGCAATTCCACAGCGTTGCTAATATTTCTTTTTACGCAGTAGAAAAGCTGAAAAAAAAGCCCGAACCCGAGCTTATGAAAAAATGGGCGGAAGTCAGGGACAAAGCGATCTGCAAGGATATAGTTCAGCAGACCGAATTTGAGAATATATCTGCCGCTTTTAACGAGCATAATATGAAATTTCTTCCGCTGAAAGGTATCATAATTAAAAATCTGTATCCTCAGACAGATATGCGCCTTATGTCGGATATAGATATACTTATCGAAGAAAAATGCGCCGCAGAAGCAAAAGAAATTATGCTCTCGCTTGGCTATTATGCCGATCATACCGAAATCGGATATCACGATGTATATATGAAAAAGCCTATTATGAACGTTGAAATACACCGCCGGCTTTTCGGTACAAGCCATAAAAACCTTGCCAAGGCGTTCAACAGTAAGGTTTGGAATATGGCGGAGCATTATAAAGATTTTCAATACCGATTTAAAAAAAGCGAATTTTTTGTATACATACTTTCCCATTCGGCAATGCACTATGTTTTCGGCGGTACGGGAATACGCTCATTTATGGACATATGGGTCTACTATAATAAATACCGCAGCGAGCTGGACCTAACTCTGTTTGAAAAAATACTTGACAAAGAAACGGCAAAGCTTTGCAGAGATTTGCTGGCTGTTTCTGAGATCTGGTTCGGCGATAAGGAAAATGACGGAAGCTACAATGAAATGATCAAGTATATTCTCGGCAGCGGAACTTACGGAGTTATCTCTAATGTTGTATCAAATCAACTCAAGGAAGGAAAGATAAAGTATTTATTTCGTAACATTTTCCTGCCGTACAGCACAATGCTTCACACTTTTCCGTTTTTGAAAAAAGCTCCTTTTTTACTGCCTGTCTGCTGGATCATACGTCCGTTTATCAAGATTTTCACGAGGCGCAGGGTTTTTGCAGTAAAGATAAAAGCGCTGTTCAACAAATAGCTTAAAGCCATTCATCTCAGAAATGAATGGCTTTTCATTTAAAATCTTTTCCTTATAACAGCACAGCTGCAAGGAGCAAGCCGTAACTGTAAACAATAATTATACGATCTGAGATCTTCATTTAAACAGTTCGTACCTGCATAAATATCTCTGTCGGAATTCAGGATTTCCTCATAATCTCCGTTCTGCTCGACCCTGAGAGCATAGTTCTGCTTAATACCCGAAAAATTAAACACCATATAGAACGTTTTACCGTGCAGATCATTTCTGGAATATGCGAAAATCGACTGATTATTATTGTTGGCGTCGATCCAGCGGAACGACGAAGAATTATAATCGTATTCGTACAAGGCAGGTTCGCTGATGTAAAGATGATGCAATTTTTTCAGATACTCGTGCAGCGAGTCATGGGCGGGATATGTAAGCAAATTCCAGCCAAGCTCCTTATGGTCTCTCCATTCCATATACTCACCCAGCTCGTTGCCCATAAAGTTAAGTTTTTTTCCGGGGTGCGTAAACTGGAATGTATACAAGGTCTTGACCGTTGCGATTTTCTCCTCGTGAGTGCCAAAGCATTTGTCCAGCATAGTTTTCTTCCCGTGAACTACCTCGTCGTGAGAGTACGGCAGAATAAAAAGGTCATCGTAGAAATAACTCATGGAAAACGTCATCTTGTTATGATGATTTCTTCTTTCGCAAGGAGGAGTTTTAATATAATTGAGCGTATCGTTCATATATCCCAGATCCCATTTGTAATCGAAGCCCAGACCTCCGAATTCAACGGGTGCGGTTACTTTGAGATAATCTGTGGAATCCTCAGCAAAAAGCATAACGTCGGGGTGTCGTTTCTGAATGGCATAGTTGGTATTTTTCAGAAACCATATTCCTGAATCGTTTATCGGACATTCCTTTCTTCCGTTTTGGTAAATAAGACAAGCGACCGCGTCATAGCGCAGACCGTCAACGTGATATTTCTCTATCCAGAAATTTACCGAGGATTTTACAAAGCTGAGAACGTGGGGCTTTGAATAATCAAAAAGCGCAGTTCCCCATTCCGAATAACGGTTAAACTCGTAATCACTTTCAAAGAGAAATCCTCCGTCATACTGGTGCAGAGCGTGAAAGTCCGTAACAAAATGAACGGGTACAAAATCGAGAATGACGCCTATTTCCGCTCTGTGACAGGCGTCGATAAAACGCATAAGTCCGTCGGGAGAACCGTAGCGGCTGGTTGCGGAAAAATATCCTGAAACCTGATATCCCCATGAACCGTCAAACGGGTATTCCGTCAAGGGCAGAAGTTCTATATGAGTATATCCCATTTCCTTAACGTAAGGAATAAGCATATCTATCATTTCATCATAGGAATATAACCTGCCGTCGTCCTCTCTGTCATATTTTGTTTTCCACGAACCGAAATGCACCTCGTATATGTTCATAGGTTTGTTGTAGCATTTATCTCTTGAGGACATCCACGCGCTGTCATTCCATTGATGTTTATTTATATCATAGACGATAGAGGCGTTCTTTGGTCTTAACTCGCTGTAATAAGCAAATGGGTCTGAACGGTAATGCCTTTCAAGGGTTTTGGTAGTGATAACATACTGATATATGTCGCCCTCCTTGGAACCGCCTATAAACACAGACCATACTCCGTTTTCGTCGCGCTGCATATTGTAATAATTTCCGTTGAGCATAAGCTCGACATTGGCGGCATTGGGAGCGTAGGTGTTGTAGCAAACTCCCCCTTCTACTATTTTCGCACCGAAATAATCATAAGCATTACAGCTTTGACCCTGTAAAAACTCACTTTTTATCATTTTAGAACACTTCCTTATAAAAATTTATAAATTATTACTTGCAATTTTTTCACAATGTGATATAATATAAGTTATTATATAAAACTGAAAGGAATTTGCGAGATGTCCAGTTCCACAATTACCAAAAGCGCTTTGGGCGAGGCTCTGAACAGACTTTGCGAACAAAAGCCCTTTGAAAAGATCTCAATTTCAGATATAACGCGCGAATGCGGACTTAACCGCCAGTCCTTCTATTATCATTTTCAGGATAAATACGAGCTGTTGGCATATGTCTACTACAACGAGCTGTTCAAAAATATCACCAGAGGCGTAACTTTCGATAACTGGGTCGAACGTCTTGAAGGCTTTCTCCAGGTTATGCTGAAGGATAAAAAATTCTATTCAAACACGCTTAAATTCAATGAAAAGGTATTTGAACAGTATCTTTTTAAAAGTATGCACCAGCTTTTTCTGAGATTTTTCTATCACGCCGTTGCAAATACGCGAAAGAGAAGCGACAAAGCAAAAATCTTTGCTGATTTCTACTCCCACGGGTTCTGCGGAATTATAATCGACTGGGCAACGGGCGGTATGAAGGAAACTCCTCACACCGTTATACTTCAAATGAAAGAGCTTGCATTTGAAAATGTTTCTATCGGCAGAGGCTTTATTGAAAACCTTTAAGCCGTATGAAAACACTAATACTATTATAGAATATTTCAATTAATTTTTGAATAGACAATTTTTCACAAGCGTAAAAAAATGCGACAAAAGTCAAATTTTGTCGCATTTTTATTGCTGATTTTACATATTGTTCATAAATATTATTTTGCCGAATTAACGTAATATATGAACCTTTGAAAAGCCTCTTCTCCCCGCGGATTTCTTTTATAAACTCCTGCGTGTTCAAGCACCTTGGAAAATACCTTTCCTATCTCAGTCTGAATGATATTATTGACATTGCCTGTGGTAATGTCATAAGCGGGAGCAAATTCCTCTACCCAATCTGCGTGCTTTTCAAGTACCTCGTTGCTGCGAACTGCGCTAACGCCCTTATTGACAAGAGTATCGGCAAGCAGTTCCATTTCTCCTTTTAATCTCGACGGGAGAACAGCAAGTCCCATTACCTCGATAAGACCGATATTTTCTTTTTTGATATGGTGAAGCTCTGCGTGAGGGTGATAAACTCCCAGAGGGTGTTCCTCTGTGGTGATATTATTTCTAAGTACTAAATCAAGCTCATAGTTACCGTCCCTCATTCTCGCAATAGGAGTGATCGTATTGTGAGGTTCTCCGTTAGTTTCAGCATAAATAAATGCGTCCTCATCGGTATAGCCCCTCCAGCATTTTAGTATCTTATCGGCAAGCTCGATGATTTCGTCCTTGTTTTTACCGTTCAATCTGATAACGGACATAGCCCACTTGACGATACCCGCCTTAACGTTCTCATAGCCTTTAAAAACGATTTCCTTTTCAACTTCAGCCTTAGCCATTGGGAACTCGTAATGTCCGCCTTGGAAATGCTCGTGCGAAAGTATTGAACCGCCCACAATAGGCAGATCGGCATTCGAGCCGATAAAGTAATGAGGAAACTGCTCTGTAAAGCTGAAAAGCTTTCTGAATGCGCCCTTATCGATAACCATAGGAGTATGCCGTTTATTGAACAGAATACAATGCTCGTTGTAATAAACATAAGGCGAGTACTGAAGTCCCCAGTCGTTGCCGTCTATTTTGAGGGAAATAATTCTGTGGTTCTGTCTTGCAGGAGAATTAACTCTGCCTGCATAGCCCACATTCTCATAGCAAAGCAGACACTTGGGATAGCCCGACTGCTTTGCAAGCTTTGCCGCCGCAATAGCCTTAGGGTCTTTTTCGGGCTTTGACAGATTAATGGTAATATCGAGGTCGCCGTACTCTGTAGCAGACTTCCAGCGCATATCCTTTTTTATTCTGTAACGTCTTATGTAATCGGTATCCTGTGAAAGCTTATAGAAGTAATCCGTTGCAGCGCGGGGCGACTGATTATCGTACAGTCCCCAAAAGATTTTGTCAACCTCCGAGGGGCGCGGCGTAAGCAGTCCCATAAGCTTTGTATCGAATAGATCTCTGTAAACTACGGAATTTTCGCAAAGTCCCTTTTCGCAGGCATAATCGAGAAGCTCCGCAAGTACGCTTTCCAAATCGATATTTGAATAATCCTGCTCAGGCTCCTCATATTCCTCAAGAGCGAGAGCCTCAAGAATTCTGTTTGTCGCATAGACCTTATCCGACTGTGAGATAAGTCCCGTCTCCAGCCCGTAGGTCACAAGCTTTTTAATACTGTCGTAAATCACTTTTCAATCCCCTTCCGATGAAAAATCTTCCTTATCATTATATAACAATTTGAACATAAAGTCAATATAAGATTTTTAACCGTGAAAATGAACAAAATGTTAAATCGGCAACGGAGGTATTGACAAACTTAAATTTAGTGCGTATAATAAAAGTAATATATTCAAAGGCGCTGAGAGGAACAAAAGCCAAGCTGAGCTTTTCAGAGAGCCGTCGGTTGGTGTAAGACGGTATGCAGGGTTGGTAATAACTCGTCCTTGAGCCGGTACGGTGAAAACGTAACTGATGTAAAGTAATCGTGCACGGGGTTCTCCCGTTACAGAGATACGCATTGTTTGATGCGGCTGAGGTATATGGCGTGAGCTGTATGCGAATGAGAGTGGTAACACGGGTATTCTCGTCTCTCCTGATTTTGGGAGCGGCGATTTTTTTATGGGTGAAAAACTATGACTGCTAAACTGATTATAGGAATTGTGCTTGTAATATTCGGGGGATATATTACTGTAATGAACTGGCTGTGCGTTATTTACTCAGTCAAGAAAAATGAATTCCATTCATCATCTCCTTTTTTAGGAGGGATAAACCTTACAGTCGGACTTTTTATTCTGCTTCCTGAACCCTATGTATGGCTAAGCTTTTTAGGATTGTTTATAGATTACGGAACATTACCGATACTGATTGGTGCAGTCGTATTTAAACTGAAAAATAAAAAAAGATGAGGAGGGCTTACATTATGTGGAATGCTGATATCTATAATCGTTACAATAAAGAACGAATACAGCCGTCCGTAGATTTAGTCGGCAGATTAAGTCATAAGAACTTCAAAAGAATTTTAGACGTCGGCTGCGGAACAGGAATGAGCACGGCTTCAATATCCGCCGTATGGAAAGACAGCGAAATAATCGGAGCTGATCTGTCCCAAGAAATGCTCACAAAGGCAAAAGAGGCTCTGCCTTCTGTTTCCTTTGTACAAAGAGATTGCAGTAAATCCCTTTTGGATATGGGAAATTTTGATTTGATATTCTCAAACGCTTTTATACAATGGATACCAAATCAAGAGAAATTTTTTAAGAATTCATTCGCTATGCTGAATGAAGGCGGAACATTCGCCGCACAGATACCTTTATTCGGAGAAATGCCTGCAAATCAGTGTCTTATAGAGACAGAAAAATTATTTTCCGATAAACTGAAAAATATGAACGACAGCAAATTTGTTTTGCACTCAGCGTCGGAATATTATGAAATGCTTTCAAAATGCACGGATAAAATCTCTATGTGGATAACGGATTACGTACACGAAATGGACGATCACAGCAAGATCGTTGATTTTCTCAGCGGTACTGCATTGCGTCCCCATTTTGAGATTTTGGACGAAAACGAGCAGGAACGCTTTCTGAATGAACTGCTGAAAAACATCGCGAAAACCTATCCGATACAGAAAAACGGTAAGGTACTGTTTCCGTTCAAGCGATTATTTTTGATTGGAGAAAAAGTATGAAAGCTTTAAAACAGATATGCAAATTCCTTGGAATAGGTTTGTGCTTCACAGTAGGCGCATATCTGCTGATGTGCTTGTTTTTAACGCTTGGAGCGGCAGGAGATACGGAAATAATCATATGCTTTATATTCGCTGCAATAATTCTGTTCGGCGCATATCTGGTTGTGCGCACACAGATAAATATAAATAGATTGCTGTACTGGTTGGGAATTTCTTTAAGCTCTGTTATATGGAATGTGCCGATGCTTATTTGGTCGCATTTTGAAACAGCCGAAATGGAGCAAAGCGGAGATATGTTTTCCTACTTTCTGGGACCCGTTTTTATGCAAGCCTTTGTTTTTATCCCGTTAGCGTTTATTCTTGCATTAGCTGTTATCTCAGGCTTGTTCGAGATCATTATGTACATAAGAAAATCACTTAAAAACAAATGTAAAAATGTAATTTATAAGGAGGAAATTTAAATGAAAAACGCAGAAAAGTATTCAAGAGGCTATTATATGCCTCCCGTAAAATGTATGAAATGGGCTGAAAAGGAGTATGTGGACCACGCTCCTATGTGGTGCTCGGTCGACCTGAGAGACGGCAATCAGGCTTTGATTATTCCTATGAGTTTGGAGGAAAAGCTTGAATTTTTCACTAAGCTGGTTGAAATAGGCTTTAAGGAAATCGAAATCGGTTTCCCTGCGGCTTCCGAAACGGAATATGAATTCTGCCGCACGCTTATCGAGAAAAATATGATACCCGACGACGTTACCATTCAGGTCTTAACGCAGTCAAGAGAACATATTATCAAAAAGACTTTCGAGGCAATCGACGGAGCAAAGAACGCTGTTGTTCACCTTTACAACTCAACCTCTGTGGCTCAGAGAGAGCAGGTGTTCAGA